>DVDV01000177.1 GCA_015296075.1 Leptolyngbyaceae cyanobacterium M33_DOE_097
CTGGAATGCGCTGGAGTGAAACTGGTTTCAATCATTTGCTGCATCTCCGGGTCGCCTGGGTAAATGGGAGGTTCGATTCCTTGTTTGGCGATCGCCCTCTGTCTCCCACTCTGTACTCCCCCAACCGCTAGATGCGCCCGTCTATAACTATGCGCTGCGAGAGCGGAAAGACTGGATGAACAGTCGAAAATGCTCGGTCAATGCCTGCTCTCTCCGTTCGGAATACATCATCCCCGCAGACGCGCCCTACCCGGACTATTACCGGCAGAAAAAGGCGCTCACTGAAGCGAAGAAAACAAATCCAAGTCTGAAAGCGGTTCACTCCCAGGTACTTCAAGATGTCATCGGCAGGGTTGATACTGCCTTTACTGCAATGAAGCAACGGAGGCATGGCTTCCCCCGATTCAAAAAGTTTGGGCAGTTCAAATCGTTTTTGTTCCCTCAAATTGACAATGATGCCATTGCTGGGAATGAGATCAAACTGCCCAAGCTTGGTAAGGTTACGATCAACCTGCATCGACCAATCCCAGACGGATTCAAGCTGAAAACCGCTCGGATTATCCGCAAGGCTTCGGGGTGGTACGTTTCCATAGCTGTGCAGATGGATGTCAGTGTTCCTGACTCCGTTCCCCACGGTCATGCCCTGGGAATTGATGTGGGACTGGAGTACTTTCTGTCTACTTCGGATGGCGAACAGGTCAAACGACCTCGCTTTTTTAATCAACTGCAACGCCAGCTGGAATTGCTGCAACGCAGATTGAGAAACAAGCAAAAAGGCTCGTCTAACCGTCGCAAACTGAATCAGAAAATGGGCAGGTTGCATGAACACATTGCTGAATGTAGACGCGATTTCCATTTCAAGCTGGCCCATCATCTTTGCGACAACGCTGAGATGATTTTTGTTGAAGATCTCGACTTCCGCATCATGGCGAAAGGGATGCTGGGTAAGCACACCCTGGATGCCGGACTGGGGCAATTTGTGAATCAAATTCTCCCCTGGGTGTGCTGGAAACGAGATGTCTACTATGGCAAGGTTGACCCAAACGGCACCAGCCAGGAATGCCCTGACTGTGGTGCGGTTGTCAAAAAGGATTTGAGTGTTCGGGTTCATCAGTGTGCCGAATGTGGGTCAATCAAGCCTAGAGACGTTGCCAGTGGTCAAGTGATACGGAATCGTGGTCTTTCTGCGGTGGGACTCGTCGTGGATGAAATTGCCTGTGGACGGGATCTGTCGGGGGCTTTGCCTAGACAAGACCGGGTGAAGCAGGAATCTCTCAGGAGCGATCTTGAGAAGCCCGCGCTGTATGCGTAGCATTAGCGTCGGGAGTTGTCACTCTCAGTCAAGCTGGATCAAGAGCTTCTAAGTGACAATAATTACAGAATAAGTAAGAGACTGAGTTTCTGGGTTCAAAAACTGATGATAGGCGTTAATCGAAATAATTTGAGTTATGGTGCGGCATTGCTCGTTGTGGCACTCGCGCTCTTGCTAGTTTTTCCAGAATGGTGGAATTCCCTGTCAGCCGTGAATGGGTTTATTCCCCACGGGCATTGTTATTTATGGAAGCCGGGGCTAGTGTGGCTGCACGTCATCTCAGACTCCCTCATTGCCCTCGCCTATGTTGCCATTTCAGGAACCTTGGCTTACTTGGTTTATAAAACACGCCAGGAAATTCCGTTTCACTGGATGTTTCTGGCATTTGGCTCTTTCATTGTTGCCTGTGCGAGTACCCACTTCATGGATGTGTGGACATTATGGCACCCAACCTATTGGCTCTCTGGAGCATTGAAAGTGGTAACGGCGATCGCTTCTGTCACCACAGCCATAATTCTGCCGTTTCTGGTTCCCCAGGCATTAGCCCTGGTCGAATCTGCCAAACTCTCAGAGGAACGGCGATCTCACCTGGAAACCGCCAACCACAAATTAGAGGCACTGAATGAGCAACTCAAGCAAGTTGACCAACTCAAAACCCAGTTTTTTGCCAATGTCAGCCATGAACTCCGGACTCCGCTTGCCTTGATTCTAGGTCCGGTTGAGAAACTGCTTAATGATAGAGACTTGAGCCAAGATCACCATCGTGACTTAGAGATTGTCGATCGCAATGCTCGCCTATTGCTGAAGCAAGTTAACGATCTGCTCGATGTTTCTAAGCTAGAAGCGGGTAGGATGGCAGTAAACTACGCGCAAGTTGACTTAGCCCAACTGGTGCGTCTTACTGCTGCCAATTTTGATGGCTTGGCACAGGAAAAGAGTATTACCTTAACTATTGATGCACCAGCGTCTTTATCTGCTCAGATTGATGCGGCAAAAGTTCAGCGCATTCTTCTAAACCTGATTTCCAATGCGTTTAAATTTACTCCTGACGGTGGCACAATTCGCTGCATGCTAAAAACCGCTCAAGCTGAGACGACTTCTACCGATGGTGTTTCAACCCGTTCGCAAACTCAAGGCGACCGAGTAATTTTTTCGGTGCAAGATAGCGGACCTGGTGTGCCTGTTGAGCTACGCGAAACTATCTTTGAGCGGTTTAGTCAGGGGGAAGGGGGAACTACTCGTCGCTTTGGTGGCACGGGCTTAGGGCTGGCGATCGCGAAAGAATTTGTTGAACTCCAGGGCGGCACAATTGGTGTGAGCGATGCTCTTGAAGGCGGCGCACAATTCACGGTTGAGCTACCCCTGATGGCACCCCTCAGTGCTGCCGTGACGACTCCAGCCGTTGCATTAGAGCAGCGTGAAGACATGGCAAACTTGATGGTCGAAGAACTTCGTACCGTTCGCCAAGCTGACTATCCCCAGCAGGAACAAATCACCGCAAAACCATTGGTGTTGGTGGTGGAAGACAACCCAGAGATGAATCAGTTCATCACGACGACGCTGGCGATGGAGTATTGCACTGCCACCGCTACTAATGGGCAAGAAGGGCTGGAGCAGGCGATCGCCCTTCAGCCTGATCTGATTCTCAGTGATGTGATGATGCCTTACCTCAGCGGCGCTCAGCTTGTTCAGCAACTCCGAATGCATCCAGAACTAGATATGACTCCGGTGGTGATGTTAACCGCCAAAGCCGATGATGAACTGCGAGTGCAACTGCTGCGGCAAGGCGCTCAAGACTATTTGATGAAACCCTTCTCCGTTGAAGAGTTAAAAGCGCGAGTGGGTAATCTGGTTGCGATTAAGCGAGTACGGGACTTATTACAACAGGAGCTTGCTAGCCAAAACCACGATTTGGAAGCGTTGGTAGAAGAAGTTAGCTTGCGGCGGCGAGAGCTACAAATTGCCCTCAATGCCCTTCAGCGTCAGGCAGAAGAATTGGAGCAAGCCAACCGCTTAAAGGATGAGTTTTTGGCGATCGTTTCCCATGAACTTCGCACTCCCCTAAACTCCATCTTGGGTTGGGCAGACGCATTGCGAACCCGTAGGTTTGATGATGCTACGACTGCTCGCGCTTTAGAAACAATCTCGCGCAATGCCCGGTTGCAGACTCAATTGATTGAGAATCTGCTAGACATCTCTCGTCTGTTGCGCGGCAAGCTGCTATTGAATAAATATCCTGTTGATCTAAAACCAGTGATTGAAGCCGCGATTCAAACCGCGCAACCTGAAGCCGATGCTAAGTCCATTCGGCTAGACTCTTACCTGGATGCCACAGTGGGTCAGATTGCTGGAGACGGCGATCGCCTGCGACAAGTTGTAGAAAACTTACTATCAAACGCAATCAAGTTTACTTCTGAGAGCGGGCAGGTTGAGATCCGGTTGGAACAGCAGAACGGAGAGGTAAAGATTCAAGTCAGCGATACAGGACAAGGGATTCGAGCGGATGTTCTCCCACATATTTTTGACTATTTCCGACAGGCGGATAGTTCAAATACACGGAAGTATGGAGGGCTGGGTTTAGGGCTGGCGATCGTGCGGCAATTGGTGGAGTTACACGGAGGAGACATTCAGGTTGAAAGCCAGGGTGAAGGACAGGGTGCGACTTTCACCGTCATCCTGCCGGTGTTGGCAACCTCCACGCCGCCCGTCTATTTTCACTGATTAACGCAAATTACACCGTTTCTACAAAAAAGGGCTACAGATGAAAGCGGGCGATCGCTGCTGCTGAGAAATCTCACCTTTTTAACCCCAGACAAGCTACGCCAAATGTTCGCACGACTTCAGCAAACTGCTGATTGCGCTCCATCAGTCCCATGTGTCCGCCGGGAGCCAATACGGCGAGTTCTGCTTGCGGCACTTGTTCACTGATCCGCTGGTTAGCAAAGGGTCGGGTAGCAATATCAGACTTACCAACCACAACCAAAGTAGGCACAGAGATTTGAGCTAAGGTTTCTGTTTCATTGTGAAGTGGACCCTAAAAACTGGACAGAGGGTTAAGC
>DVDV01000328.1 GCA_015296075.1 Leptolyngbyaceae cyanobacterium M33_DOE_097
CTCAGACTGGGGGGCAGAGTTATTTGCTCAGGTGCGCTCGCTGGTCAACACCGCCAAACGTCAGGGCATTTCTGCCTTGGATGCCATTTCCCGTGCCCTTACCTCACAGCAGACTGATTGGCTACTGGGTTGAGCAATTACTCAAAATCAAATCGAGCAGGTTAAATAGCATGGATTGAATCGTGGCAAACCCCTTACCCAGAATGCCAACCACTTGTTCCCGTAATTGAGCTTCAAACGGGCTGAAATCGACAGCAATGTTGCGACTCTTCAAAAATGATTGAATATTGTTTAATAGCGCGATCGCGGATTCTAACAGTTGAGGTGCTTGCTGCAATAATTGTTGAGCTTGTGAAATAGCTGCTAGTCCCAGCGTTGCCATCAGTCCCCCTAAGACCGATAGCGCTAGCAGAAAGACCAGTACCACAGCAAGCCAGCGTGGTATGAAGCGACATGCCCATCTGACCGGATAGTTGAGGAGAAATGCCAGAATGGCTGAAAAGATGAAGACAATCAGAACTGTCTCAAAGTAAGCCAACACCTGTGCGATCGCCCAAGCAAGTGCAAACAGTAACAAGTAGCGTACGAGTCGAGCGTTATTCAAATGCTCCCAAATCCGATTTGGATTGACGGTGGGCTTGTTCATCACACCTGTCTGTTGAAGGTTGGTTTTCTTTAGTTTTACCTAAACCTTTGCTGGCTTTCCTCTGTCTGAGGAGAAGAATTACGCCATCGCAAGATGCTTCCTCAATTCCTATCAACAGAACTTAATCGTATACTTCGTAGAACAACCACATTGGAACCAATACGCATGTTCCTAGCCGAATATATCTGCAAGAGAGCGTTACGGCTTGGTTAGATCGTTAGGGATTGGCAGGTAAATGTCATCCCACTCTAGGGATTCGGCATCCCAAACCCCTACCACAGAAGACTCTAGCACTGGAATCTTATTTGTTTGCGCAATGATTGAAGTGTTTGGGGTGCCTGTTGAAGCAGCGCGATCGCGCTTCCTATCCAATTCTGGTTTTAGGCAATGCGATCGCTTATCGTCATTGACTACAGCAGGTTAGCTGGGGGATTTTCGGGGACAACCCAGTAATAGACCGTTCTACCAGCCACTTCAACAACCTTTTCTGGTTTCCAATCACCCATATCAAAGGCATGAGAAACGATGCGAGTTCCTGGCTTGAGTTCACGCAGTAATTTAGGACGCAATTTCACATTCAGATCAGACAACAGATAAAGCGTGACAACCGTTGCCTCGCTAAAGTCGGTTTCAAACAAATCTTGTTGACGAAACTCAACGCGATCGGTCACCCCTGCTTTTTGGGCATTCTGATTCGCTTCTCGAATCCGCTCTGGATTAATATCAATACCAATTCCGCGTGCCCCTCGATCTTTTGCAGCTGCAATCACGATCCGTCCATCACCGCTGCCCAAGTCGTAAACGATGTCATTTGATTGCACATTCGCGATTTGCAACATCTCATTGACGACTGGCTCAGGAGTTGGAACATAGATGACATCAGGGTCGCGGGTGGGGGCTTGAGTACCAGCATTAGGAGAAACTTGCGCAGTCGTAGTCTGAGCTGAGGACTGCGCCTGGGTTCCGGCTTCAAAATCACGAGTTTGGGTACAACCTGCAATTCCCAAACTGACAATACCAATTCCAGCAATGACTGATCGTGAAATAGATTGCAGTTGCATAATGGTAATCTCCTACGAAAGGTTTAGTTATGAATTTCGTCGAACAACCGGGATGCGAAACAAAACAAGCATGACACCTGCGATCGCTCCAATCCCGGTGTAGACCAGACTGGAGTAAAGCAAATAGCCACAAATTGTACAAAACAGGATGGACGTGAGTGGATAGAGTGGCACCTGAAATGGAAGTGGTTGACAAGGTTCTTGCATCTGTAAAACGATCAGTAACACGGTACGGAGTAAAAGAAAGAACCAGAAAATAGGTGCGGTGTCATCCACCATCGTTTCAAATCCCTTCCGGGCAAACGTTTCCAACCTAACTAACGCAAGGGCGATCGCCGCCAACTTGAGAGTGTTTTGGATCCGCAATCCTGGAAGAAATCTGAGCGAGTTTTGGAACATTTAAGTTGAGCCACAACCAAATTCAGACCAGAATCTAAAGTCTCCTAAATTACAGTCAGTTGTAAATGTGACAGGAATATGACATCACTTCATTCTTTCTATACCAAAGGTAATTCAATCTGAAATAAAGTCCCTTTGCTGATCTGGCTACTGACTGTGATGCGTCCACCGTGAGCTTCCACAATTTGCTGAGCGATCGCCAGTCCCAGACCTGTTCCGCCTTTCTCTCGGGTGCGTTCCTCGTCAACTCGGTAGAAGCGATCGAAGACGTAGGGCAAATCTTGCTCTGGAATCCCCACTCCGGTATCTTCGACTTGAATCAGGATGCGATGATATTGGCTAAATAAGCGTAACCATATCATTCCTCCAGTCAGAGTGTATTTGCACGCATTCGACAGCAGATTGGAAATCGCCTGTTTTAATAAATCAGGATTGCCGTGTATTATCATTGACTCTTCGGGCAGTTGTAAATCTACAGTTAAGAGCGCAGTGGAACCTTGGAGGCCGAGAGATGCAACGGTATCTTTCAACAAGTCATTCAAATTGATTAATTGAATCGAATTGAAGTCTAACTGCCCTGCTTGGCGTGCCAAAAATAAGAGATCCGTGACCATTTGATTCATGATCTTGGCTGTTTCAGCGATCCTCTCTAGCCGATTATGCTTGGATTTACCATCTTCAACCGGAATCAACAAGCCAACCTGAGCATTGCTCAAAATTGCCGCTAATGGTGCCCTCAATTCATGGGACGCATCAGATGTGAAACGCTGCAATTGTCGATATGAAGATTGAATGGGTTGCATCGCCAGACCACCCAAAAACCAACCAGTTAGGCTAATCACGCCTAACGTCAAAGGTATAGCAATCACCATGACAATCAGTAGTTCTCTGAGCGTTCCTTGGGCATCTGTTAAAGGAATCGCAATTTGAAGATAGCCAATAGTATGTTCATCGTGATCAACGGGAAGCGTTAATTGCCGCAACCAGATAAGGTCAGCGTAGATAGTTTCAAATGCTGCGATCGCTTGAATTTGATCCGCAGGTTGCAATCCATAGAATTGCTTGAGTTTACCCGTTTTTGAATACCAGCGAACATAAGCAATATCGCTATCAGAAGGGGGAGAAGAATTACCCAAAATCGGCACATGGCTCAGCTCCAATTGTTCCTTACCTTGTCGCCACTCGTAATTAATGTTGGCAGCCATGACGCGGGCTTTTTTGTAGAGCAAGCGATCTGTTTCCTCTAGACGATCAACCGATCTCTGGTAATAAACTACGCCCGCAAACAAAATTAAAATGCTGCCCATCGACAGTGTGAACCAGCGAGCCAGATTACGACGACTATGATTGAACATTTGGATTTAAGCGATACCCCATGCCATAGACAGTTTCTAACCAGTCAGATACACCAACCGCTTGTAATCGCTGACGTACACGACGAACCAACGTCGTAATCGCATTACTTTCGGGTTCAGTGCCCCATTCCCACAGCACTTGTTCAATCTGGTTTCGGCTTAGCACTTGCCGGGGATGTCGCATGAAATATTCTAATAATTGAAACTCACGGGTCGAGAGTTGCAGACTTTGCTCACCTCGTTCCACGGTAAGGTTAGGCAAATAGAGGGTCAAATCTTCAACATGCAGTGTATCCCCTTTCCAAAGGGGCGATCGCCGTCCTAAAGCCCGCACCCGCGCCAGCAACTCAAACACATCCGCAGGTTTTACCAAATAATCGTCTGCTCCTGCATCTAAACCACTGACTTTATCAGTCGTAGTATCCTTTGCTGTCAATATGAGAACTGGAGCCGTTTTTCCCAGGTGACGATACTGTCGGCAGAGATTCAGCCCATTCACTTGCGGCAGTAACCAATCTAGAATTAGCAAGTCATAATCACGCTGAGAAATAATCCATTGCGCGATCGCACCGTCTCTAATACCATCCACAATATGTCCTGCTTGAGACAGCGCAGCATGGAGCGGCTCCAATTGGTCAGCATCATCTTCCACAAGTAAGATTCGCATACATCTCCTTTCCCTTCCTCAATCGCAGGATAGGGAATCGGTTAGAGAAAAGCTTCTTTCAGAAGTGAGATCTTAAGTCATTCTGCTATCCACTAGGATGGGGATATGTATGATTGACCTGGATATTCTCGATCTCAAATGGCTGCTCCTCGCTTTCTACCGCTACTTCATCGCCTAGGCTGGGAATTTTGGGTTCCTTTACCTGTGATTGCTGGACTTTTTTGGATTATGGGTAATTCAATAGCGGTACAGGTTCTAAGTCGCCCCTATCAATCTGTCAATAAACTTCAGGCAGATACCCAGTTAGATATGAAGCTATCGGTCACAATTCTATCGATGACTGCGAAGATCGATCGCAGCCGAGGAAGCACAACAATTGCGGTCAAAACTTCCGACTCCACTTTAAGAAAACTAGAATACGAATTTTCAGCGACAGAAGTAAATCAGATTGAAAGAGCGATCGCCCAAGAACTAGAAATGTCTATCACCGATGTGCGCAAATTGGTCAGTTATCAAATTAAAGAATAAATAGCTGGGCTGATTCAGAGTATGGGGTGGCTATGGTAGCAGAATTGCCACCCCTAAATCAGCTTAAGCAGAGGATATTTCCATTGAAGAGTGACGATAAGTTGAATTCGAATCTATCCAGCAATTCTCGATATGAGAATGATTCTCATAAAAACGTCCGGTTTTAACGTTTATGAATGGCTGAAACCCGCATTCTGCCGTTTATAACATTGAGTGCACAAGTCTTTAGACACTCTGGCTACAGTACAAATGTTTC
>DVDV01000058.1 GCA_015296075.1 Leptolyngbyaceae cyanobacterium M33_DOE_097
AACATTTGTACTGTAGCCAGAGTGTCTAAAGACTTGTGCACTCAATGTTATAAACGGCAGAATGCGGGTTTCAGCCATTCATAAACGTTAAAACCGGACGTTTTTATGAGAATCATTCTCATATCGAGAATTGCTGGCAAAGTCTGGCAGGTGTTGATTTACTTAGTGAAAGTAGGTACAACTAAAGAATGCTTGTTGATGGGTTAGTTATCAGCAATTCAGGCTTGATTAACCCTCTCAGCCTCATTAAAAGGAGTTACGAACTCAATGGACTATCTCGATAACGTGTTAGAAAAGGTTCGGGAACTGTTTCGTAAACTGATCGAAGCTTTGCTGGGTCCAGAGCCAGAAGCCGAGCCAGAGCCAATTCCTGTACCTGTTAACGACTCTCCTCGTCGCCGTTAATAACCGTTCTAGAGTGGTTTAGTTATCGCTAGGCATTATTTTGCTGAACATTTTGGTGCTTCACGGTCCTAACCTAAATCTTTTGGGCCAACGGGAACCGGGAATTTACGGCAGCCTGACGCTGGATGATATTAATCATCAGCTGCTTTCGGATGCTGAAAGTCTTAGCGCTTCACTCTCCTTCTACCAGTCCAATCATGAAGGGGCTTTGATTGATGCGATTCATGCTGCTGCGGGAATTCATGAAGGGTTGCTGATTAATCCGGGAGCGTATACCCACACCAGCGTTGCGATTCGAGATGCGATCGCGGCAGTGCAGTTGCCGACGGTTGAAGTTCACCTGAGTAATATTTACCGTCGAGAAGAGTTTCGCCACCACTCCTATATTGCGCCTGTTGCCGTAGGTCAGGTCAGTGGTTTTGGAGCCAACAGTTATTCGTTAGGTCTGCGCGCGTTAGTCCAGCATTTGCGGCAGCTCTCTGGACATTGAGGCAGCTTCTTACATCTGGTTTACGGTCTTGCGGGTCAACTAGATGCCAGTAATTTCACCAACTCAGCCGTTTGGTGTGGCTTGACAAGCGTGTTTGCGCAGAGAATACCTGACGCAGCCACCGCTGGCACCCCAATCCCCGGTAAGGTCGTGTTTCCGACGCGATACAAAGCCTGAATCGGCGTTTGGCAACTGGGAAACATGCCTTGCTTAGCCGCAATCGCAGGTCCGTAGGTTCCTTGATAACAGCGTACGTAATGGGCATGAGTCAGGGGAGTGCCAATCAGCTCCAGCACAATGCGATCGCGCACATCGGGAATCACCTTTTCAAGTGCCTGAAATAACGGTTGTGCCCGCTCCTGCTTCCGTTGGGGATACTGGTCATCGCGTTGCCAGCCCGCAAACGGTTCCAGTGTATAAGCATGAACAACGTGATGGTCCGCAGGAGCCAGTTGCGCATCCCAAACAGAAGGAATCGAGATCATGCAAGTGTTACCCGATTCAGTAATATCTCGTTCTGAATCATGCACGACGACGTGATGCCCTGTTAAACCGTCTAATCCCTCGGCGCGAATCCCCAGGTGCAGGTGCATGAAGCTGTGAATTGCAGGCGTTGCGAGCGATCGCTGGCGATACTCCGTTGGCAAATCATTCGGTTGCAGCAAGGTGTCATAGGTATCCCAGACCGTCGCATTTGAGATCACGACATCTGCGCGTAACGTCTCACCTCGCTTGAGTTTTACCCCAACCGCGCGCTGACCCTCCACTAAAATTTGCTCGACATGGGCATTTAAGCGCAACTTACCGCCCCACCGCTCTAAGCCTCGTATGAGCGCATCAATAATCGCCCCACTCCCCCCAATCGGATAGTCCACCACCGACCGCGATCGCTCACCAAACATAAACGCCATCTCAGGGGCGACCGTTCCTTCTGCTTTCAATCCCGATAACAGAAAGCATTCCAAATCGATGAGTCGGCGCAACCAGGGATTGTGCAGATCGCGCATCAGATCAGCCATTGCCCCCTGCACCACTCCGACTTGAGGCAACAACCGCAACACCTGGGGCAAATACTGGGTTAGCAGCGTCGGCAACAGTTGCCAGTCCGATCGCAACGCCAACGTAGGAATACCTCGTAGCCCTTCGTAGAGCGACAGCAAGCGCTGTTCCAAACGTTCTAGCTCAACGGCTGCTTGAGCATCGATAGCAGCAACAGCCCTGTGATAGTGATCGCGATCGCTATAGACCGGAAACACCCCATCTGGGAAGTGATAGTGCCCTAGCGGATCGTAAACAATCGCTGGGACTGATTCACCCAGCACTTGCAACACTTGCGTCAGGGGATTGAGCGAATGGCGATCGCTGAGACCACAGTAAAACGAAGGGCCTGAGTCAAAATGGAACCCCTGCCGAGAAAAACTGTGAGCTGCACCACCGGGAATGGCATGGCTTTCGCAGACAATGACGTGCCAACCATAACGGGCTAACAAAGCAGCCGCTGTTAAGCCTCCAATTCCACTACCAATAACAATTGCTGAACGCATAGACAGGGAGGCTCATTCAGGTGTAAAAACGACGGTTGAAATCCCAAAAAGAATCTTAAACTGCACGCAAGACCCAGGCGATCGCACCATACTGGAGAGATGTGAAGTAACTGGAGAATCCCAATGTCGCTTGCAAAGCTTGGGGACAAAGTACGCGTTCATTACACTGGTAAGTTAGATGACGGTACAGTTTTTGACTCTTCAATTGACCGTGATCCATTAGAGTTTACTATCGGCGATGGCATGATTATTCCTGGCTTTGAGCAGGCCGTGATCGGTATGTCTCCTGGTGATTCAAAAGTGGAAACCATTGCAACCGAAAATGCCTATGGGCCTCACTTAGAGGAAATGGTTGTGATTGTAGATCGGCAACAAATGCCTCCTGAAATTGAACCAGAAGTGGGTCAACAGCTTCAAATTCAACAGCCAACGGGTCAAGTTATCCCTGTCATTATTACCGATGTATCGCCATCGGCTGTCACTCTTGATGCCAATCATCCACTCGCGGGTGAAGAATTGACCTTTGAAATCAACCTGGTTGAGATTGTCTAGCCCATTTAACAATAACAAGATTCATCCGTGAAATTTAGGCAGCCCCCTCGTCTCACTGCAGACAAGGGGGTTTTTGAATTGAACAAAATCGTCCATCCCATTCAGCAGGTTGAGGCGATCGCGCGGATCTCACCGATCGCCTCAATCCCTGCTTAGTTATACTGCCCTAAACTAGAAGCAGCCGGGACGCGAACAGCTTCTGAACGAGCCAGCTTGAGCCAACGTCCTTGCTCAGTGATGTAACCCAGCTCAACCAGATAATCGCGATCGCTGTCGTTAATCGTCAGATGCATATCGGGGTCAATCTCGTTGCAGTCATACTCTTGCACGCTATGCGGTGCTTGGCGATCGACATCAATATTGCCCGTCACATCATAGAGTCGC
Organism: Leptolyngbyaceae cyanobacterium M33_DOE_097; assembly: GCA_015296075.1. Classification (GTDB taxonomy): domain Bacteria; phylum Cyanobacteriota; class Cyanobacteriia; order Leptolyngbyales; family Leptolyngbyaceae; genus DSRU01. Next base: position 3,376 of record DVDV01000058.1, read on the forward strand.
AGCCGCAAATCTCGACCGCCCGCCTGCTTAAGCGCATTCTTCTGCAATTCACTGATCTCCCAGTAAGCGTAAGCGCTGGTTGCATCGCGCGGCACCAGAATGATGCGGCTATCGGTCATTGGGCTAAACTCGCGGTCAACCGCCACTTGAGGACGCGTCCCAAATGTTGCTGCACCCGCTGCCGCTGCACCCGCTACCCCCAGCCCTGTCGCCACATCGGTGCGATCGATATCACCAATTGGGTCACACGCAGGCACCCGCACAGACTCAGACTGGCAAATCGACAGCCACTCACCCTCTTTAGTGACATAACCCAACTCAGCCAGATAATCGCGATTGTCAACCGGAATAGGGATATGTAGATCAGGTTCGCGATCGCTACAGTCAAACTCTCGCGTGCTGTGAGGGCGCTGACGAGCCATGTCAATATCCGTTACATCGTACAGACGCACCTTTAAATCGCGGCCTCCCTGCCGCTTTAGCTCCCGAAACACCTCGTCAGAGACTTCCCAATATGCGTAGGCATCACGACAATTGCGGGGAGTCAAGATCATACGACTGGCCGCCCCTGCAGCCACAGGCGCAACAACCGGGGCAACGGAACCACCCCCACGAAATAGCCACCACAGCAATAGACCGAGCAGCGGAATTCCCAGTAAGGGCAACAACCACCCCGGCAACCCACCTTCTGCTGCCGTTGCTGGTTGGTCTTCTGTCGCTGAAATTTCTGGCGCAGGGTCAGTCGGGGCACCCGGATCAGCCGGAGCAGGAGAAGCAGGAGCCTGAGCAATTGGCGCGATCGCCTGGGTCACATCTGTCACGCGCGCTTTTTCGATCGCGGCTTGGGCACCGGATTGCGTTGCATATCCTAAAAAGGCTTGCACAGCCGGACTGGGTTGCCCCTTGTAGGCATAAACCAACGGTTGCGAGAAGGGATATTTTGGATCAGTTGGCAACGTGCCGTACATCGAGAGAATGCGGACATCCTTACGATTGGCAACCTGATCAGCGATCGCGTAGCCGACACCATCCTCACCAAGTGCTTTGATCACCGCATCCGTATTGTCAGCGCCCACCTGCTTAACACTCGTGCTAGGCAGTGTCCCCGTCTGAAATGCAGGATACTGACCAAACGACTGACGAATATCGCTATTTACGGGGCGATCGACCAGACGCACTGGCCCTGAAACCTGGGGATCAACCTGTGACCAATTTGTAATCTTTCCTTCTGCAATTCTGGCAAATTGGTCGATTGTGACATCGCCCTTAAAAGGACTGTTAGAACTCACAATGAGCGCAATTTTATTGCGGCTGACTGGCACTTCAACAAACCCCTGCTGTTTTTCAGCGGCTGTTAACGGGCGACCAATCGCTGCAATATCAACCTTGCCTTCATTCAACGCTTTTAAAGCCGCGTCAGTTCCATTGAATGTTTGATCAACTTTAAGCCCTTTATATTGGGTCTGAAGTTGGCTAGTAATTGCTTCGGTAATCTTTGCCATACCTGCTGCGCCATCAACCCGCAAACTCGTATTGTCAGGCAGCGATGCAGGCGCTTGATAGGTTTTGGCAGCCGCTTGAGCAAATGCAGGCTGAATCTTTATTGTCTCTGCCAGGGGTTTCGCCGCGATCGCAGAAACCGCAATTAAAACCGACAAAGAAGCAAAGGAAGCTTTTTTCCTCAGCAGATTTATCATTCTAAGAACCTCAATCAAAAGAATTTATCAACCACCTCAAGACTCTTTGCAGCCCTAATTTGGCTATTTCCGCTTCTAGCAATTCGTTTGAAAATGGCATGCGGAAGACATTTAGAATCAATCCAGCATTTAAGAAATCCTATTGATAGTACTACGTCGTTCTTTAATTATCAAAACGGGTAGTAAACGCTCTAAGGCTGATTCAACAGGTTTTCACGTCTCAAAATAATTTATAAATACAGAGTTGCAAGAAATCTTAAGCAAAAGTTTTCCTTAAAATTTAATATTTTCTGAATCTCTAAATCTTTTTTAAGAGTCTATTTGAATCGTGCCAATCAATCTTGACTCAAGCTCCTAAAAAGTAACCCATCTGCTTCAACATTGATTTCTAAAATGCTGCACTCTGAACAATCTTTGGCGTTACTTTTGGGGCAGATTCAGGCATAGAAATAGGTCAACTGATCATCAGAGCGTTTAATCAAAAACAGTTCAAAACGTTAACGATTCCATCTCGCTTGTGAAAAGGTTGTCAAAGGACCGCCTGTCACACAACCCATCTCATTTCACAAATCATTTAGGACTGCTGTAACAGCCCCAGAGTTACTAAAAATAGGCTCACCGCCCCAAAAGTTGAGTCCCGCTTGTATACCTTCAGCCCAACACCCGACCGCAAAAACTGCAAAATCGGGCACCATTTGCCACCCGATTTTGCTTCAGCGATCGCGCAGAGCCAAGCTACGACAGTTCCAGTCAGCGATCGCGGGTTCCTGGTTGTTATGGGCCTGCTGCTGCTTAAGGAATGACCTTCGTCTCAACTCGACCGCCGCTTACAACAACCATCTGGTCTTGTAGGGTTCCCGAAGCTTGCGGGCCAACTAAATTCAACGGAGGGTTGGACTGGCGATAGGCAACATTACCAAACGCGTCAAATTTTTGGGTTTTCAAATTCCATAGCAAGCGATCGGCGGCAATCTGCGCCTGATTTTTGCCCCCTGCCCCACGCACATTTTTCGTCAGCTCTGCCATGTTCGTTTTCATGTTCATCTGCCCCTGCAGCGCCGTCAACGTGAGCTGCTGGCTGGGGTTCAAAACCGTGACACCAACATTAGAGGCGATCGTTTGCTGATCAAAATTCCATAACAAGGCATTGCTTAAAACTTGCAGCCCTGACTCACCCAATTGAATTTGGGCACTTTCTTGTAAGGTAGCAGTGCGTGTCTTTAAGTCAACCAATCCCTTGTTTGACCGCGCCTGATCCGTAAAGTTGTCTTTCACCCGCACAACCTGAAGTGGTTGGCTGGCCTGCACCTTTTGCACAGGCACCAACCACGTCAACTTTTCAGACTTTATCTGTGTTTTGTCTTTCGTAGCGGTGGCAACAACCTGGCCAGTCAGGTCAATTTGGCGTGCCCGTGTCAACATCCGAGCTTCTTTAGCCTTAACCATCAGTTGTGGATGAGTCCCCGTCAGGTTATTTCTAACAATTAATAAATCGCGCTCAGGTTGCCATTCCACCTCATTGCCCTTGAAGACCACCCCATCCCGCAGATCCGTCGCGGTGATATTGCCAATCAGAAGAATGGCCTTGCCGTCTTGTTTGACTTCACCCCGGTCAGCTTTGACCTTCAAAATGGCTTTACCATCTTGAAATAGCTCCCCATCGGGCGATTGAATCGCCGCCACCTTATTGTCTTTGCTGTAGCGTGCTTGCTTGGCTTTCACCTTCCACCAGAGCCGCCCCTTGCTATCAAACTCTTCGAGCGTCACAGACTGAAACGTGAGACTGCTATCAAACTGCTCAACCTGTTTGCGGCCTTCTTCAATTTTTTTGGCAGCTCGATCTTGCGGAGCGCACGCCGTGACAGATGCGATCGCACAGCAAATCAGACTAAAGCTGGCTAAACGCACGACAGCAGGCTTTTGCCCAAACCGTTGACCCGTCTTATGGAGTTGAAACCAGGTGGGCATGATTTAGCACCCCTACAAACCACAGCCTATCGAGCGTAGCAAACAATCGGGCTGTCTAGGGAGAGATTTTGTCCACTCTGGTAACTGCCATGTAGGTCATCAAGCCAATGATGCCTAGCCGACTGGAGGTGGCTCATCAACGACACCAATCCCAGAAAGGGGACGGTAGGTGTAATTGCGCGGCGTTTTCTGAATGTCTTCTTTGATGCTATCGAGGTCAATGTAGCGATCGGCGACGTTAATCAAGCTGTCACTCGTCATCGAGCGCAGGCTGACCACCTCCACTCTGACACCCCGGTAGCTCACAGCGTTAACAGCATAAGCCAGATCACCATCGCCACTGACCAAAACAGCCGTGTCATAAGAGCCGACCAAGGACATCATATCGACCGCAATTTCAACATCAAGGTTGGCTTTTTTAGAGCCATCGGGCAGCTGCACCAGGTCTTTAGAAATCACGCGGTAGCCGTTACGACGCATCCAGAGCAGAAAACCTTGCTGCTTTTCATTGCTGCGATCGACCCCAGTGTAAAAGAAAGAACGCAACAGCCGTGACCCAGAAGTTAACCGACACAACAGTTTTGTGTAGTCAATTTCAATACCTAGTTGAAGCGCGGCATAAAAAAGGTTGGAACCATCAATAAAAATGGCAACCCTGCCCCGATTTTCTAACACCTGGTCAGGACTAAAAATAGGAGACTCGTGATCAAGATTGGAGGGAGTAGTACTTATCATGGGAGTTACTTAAACAGTTATTCAAGTAGGTTTTTACAGAAAGGTATTTAAGGAAGAGATGACGATTGAAATAAGATGCAACCTGTCTAGTTATGAACTCACCGTAGCTAAACTTTCAAGCTTTTGAAATACAGGCTGTGGCTCGTTAAATACCTGGCTTGCTGGAAGTATGCCCCAGCCAACATGGGTGTTAAACGGTGCCGCAACATCAATTAAAGACTGATCACCAAAATTCACTGAAAAACCTAATTGTTGATAAACAGCCGTGCTGAGCTTCGGTGTAATCGGCGATAGAAGGTAAGCAGCCAACCGAACACTCTCTAAAACGCTGTAAAGAATATAGGCAACCTTTGGGTGATTTTCTGACTGTTTGTAGAGTTTCCAGGGGGCTTGCTCATCAATATATTTATTGCCCGCTTGGACAATTTCAATAATTGCAGCACAGGCTTCGCTAAAGGCTAGTTTTTGGTACGCCGTTATAACGCGATCGCCCAATGTTTGCCCTAATTCATGCAGTAGAGATGAATCTTTCACATCTGCTGGAATTTCTGGCAACGTACCACCAAAATATTTGTGCGCCATCTTGAGGGTACGATTCAGCAAATTACCAAAATCGTTTGCTAAGTCGGCATTTAGGACGTTAATAAAACGTTGCTCATTAAAATCACCATCCCGACCAAATTCAATTTCTTTGAGAAAATAATACCGCACTGCATCCGACCCAAACTGCTCGATCAACTCAAATGGGTTAAGGGCGTTGCCAAGGCTCTTTCCCATTTTTTGCCCATCTTTAGTGAGGTACCCATGCACAAATACGCGCTCTGGTAGGGGCAATCCGGCAGAGAGTAACATCGCGGGAAAAGAAACTGCATGAAACCGCAGAATGTCTTTCCCAATTAAATGCAGGCTAAACGGATACCAGGTTTTGGTTGCATTCGCGAGCGTGGGTTCGGCGTCAGGCTCTAACAGGGCTGAGATATAACCGAGCAACGCATCAAACCAAACATAAATGGTTTGCTCAGGGGCCATCGGCAACGGAATGCCCCAGGTCACATTGACCCGTGAGATCGAGAAGTCTTTTAACCCCTGTTTGATAAAACCCAACACCTCGTTGCGACGAATATCAGGCTGCACAAAGTCGGGCTTCTCAGCATACAGCGCTTCTAAATCAGCCTGGTACTTTGACAACCGGAAAAAGTAATTTTGCTCGTCCTTCCATTCAACCTTCTTGTTGACGTGAATCGGGCAGTAGTGCCCTTCCAACAAATCACGCTCTTCTTTAAACTCTTCGCAGGAGACACAATACCAGCCCGTTTGTTGACCGACGTAGATATCGCCCTTATCCCACAGGCGCTGAAAAAACTCCTTTACAATCGCTTCGTGCTGAGGATTTGTGGTGCGAATGAAGCGATCGAACCCAATTTCGAGTAGTTGCCAAAGTTTCTCAAAACCTACTACAACCTGGTCACAGTGGTCTTGCGGCGTGCGACCCAGACTATCAGCCGTCCGCTGAATTTTTAACCCATGCTCATCTGTGCCAGTGACAAACATAACTGGCACCCCTTGCATGTGGTAAAACCGCGAAAGCACGTCGGCGGCAATAGTTGTATAGGCACTACCAATGTGAGGCAGGTCGTTTACATAATAAAGTGGGGTTGTTATCGAGAAGCGATCGCGCCTGTTTGCTTCAGCACTCATGGACAAAAATGATTAAGTTCTTAACTCGTGAAAAGTAGTACAAATAGATTGAGGTTGGTTCGTTTTTTTATCAGCTCCTCAAAACAGCAATCCTACGCCCTTAGATAGTCGTAACTCACTAAGGCAAATGAGATGATAGGAAAGCTTTTTCATCTTAACTGTAAAGTTGGTTTAATAAACCAGGAAAGTTACAAATCATTTCTAGCAATCTTTGACGAAACTTAAGCTTTAGTAACCAGCTCAAACGCTTGAAATACAGCACGTTTCAACCGCTGGTATTTATTTGTAATTGCTCAACCCAGTAGCCAATCAGTCTGCTGTGAGGTAAGGGCACGGGAAATGGCATCCAAGGCAGAAATGCCCTGACGTTTGGCGGTGTTGACCAGCGAGCGCACCTGAGCAAATAACTCTGCCCCCCAGTCTGAG
>DVDV01000088.1 GCA_015296075.1 Leptolyngbyaceae cyanobacterium M33_DOE_097
GCCCAATAGCAGCTAAATTTCCATACTGAGAATTGCTGGTTTCTAACACTTGCTTGACGGTTTCATTCGCATTACACAGTTTGAGCGACCCTCGTGCGTTTTGCAGAAGCTTAGCCGCAACAAGTAACGACCGCAGCCCTGCACTGGTAATGAACTCAAGCTCTGATAGATTGACAAGCACCTGCTTATGATCGCCATTTGTGATCTTAACCAACTCGTCGTAAGTATAGCCAGAGCTGCGTGAATCTAACCGCCCTTTCATATCTACAACCAGCACATCATAAGCTTGGCGGGTGCTAATTTCCATCAAAGTCTCCTTTAGCGATTTCTGTAGTTAGACAAACGTACTGCTAGAACTAATAACTGTGAATCATGAGGTCAGACCTCAACTATGCATATCAATCAAATTGTCTAAAAGATAACCTAATAAAACAGAAATTTGATAGAAAGCTTTTATATTTAAATGTGCTTTAGTGCAGGCAAAGCGTTGGATACAGGTTTGGCTGAGTTAGCATTCGCGCTTTTAAGCCGACCCTTTTGGCGTTTTATCCCACTGCTCTCGCAACGAAGATAAGGCTTCGTTATTAATAGCCAGATCACCGGACTCTGCTGGTGCGATCGGTTGCTTGAGAAACTGAATCGCAAGCATGGTTAAATCATCAGACTGCTCAGCCTCGCCTTGAAACCCTGCGATCGCCTGCACCGTAAGATGAATCACCTCTTCCGCTGAATCGTATTTGCAAGTTTTAAGTAAATCGAAGAACCGCTCATCGGAAAATAGATTGTTTTCACGATCCATTGCTTCTGTGACACCATCGGTATAAGTGATCAGGATGTCACCATGCGCCAGGGTCGTTTTGCCCTCTTTATACGTCAAACCTTCGATAATTCCCAAAGCGGCACCATGACGCTGATTGAGCTGTTCCACTAAGCCATTCTGGCGTCGAATATAAGGGGGATTATGCCCCGCATTTGTGAAAACCAATTCTCCGTCAGCCAGGTTTAAGACCCCAAAGAAGAGCGTAACAAACATACAGGTCGGGTTATCAGCGCTGATGACTTCATTAACATGAGTCAGAATCTTGGCTGGAGACAGATCTGTGTAAGCTTGCGATCGCAGTAAGGTTTTGACCACAGCCATAAACAAAGCGGCAGGCACCCCTTTACCCGATGCATCACCGACACAAAAGCAAAAACGGTTTTCTTCAAATAAATAAGACAAATTCTCACGTCTGAAATAGAAGTCATAGAAATCGCCACCGACTTCACGAGCTGGTTTTAACGTTGCAAAAATTTCTAAATCTTTATGTTTAGAAAAACCCGAAGGTTTAATCGTCAACATATTCATTTGAATATCTCGACCAATCTGCAACTCACTTTCTAAACGTTCTTTTGTTGCAGTGGTTTGCTTTAAACGCTCAACAGAGCGCTGTAATTCACTTTCCCGGTGTTGAAATGCGCGTGCCAGTTCACCAATTTTATCTTGTCGTTGCAGAGTCCGTTTAGCCAACACCGTAGAGCAGGCTAAGGCGGCAGCTTCTTCTGCGTTGTGCTGTGAAAGCTCATTGTTCCATTGAATTAAATCTTGTAACGGTCTTGTCAATGTTTTTGCAAAGGAACGGGCGATCGCAAACGAGAGAATCACTAATCCAATCATGCTCACACTAGCTGCCAACGGATTGTACTTGCCGAGTGCGAAAGCAATCAGTGCAACGGTTGAGAGCAAGAGGAAAAGTTGAGTCTCAATTTTCATGGCAACAGTTGACAAAACCTGAAACAAGCTTAAGAACATATAGGATCTAACTTTTATACCTTATCCTTTCAGGCATAGAATCACGCAATAATTGTTCGCTATCTCAACAGGGCGCTGTCAACTCTGCGTGGCAGCAGTCGATCTGATTGAGCGACGAAAATGAATCTGATTTACAGGTACCTTGTTTTTCAACGATGTTTACCTAAGCTTAACGAGTGGTTGGCAATGTAGATCAAAAGCAGAAAAATCTGAGGAAGCATACTATGCAATTTGAGGTTTCAAATCTCGACAACGGAATTAAGCTGGTGAAGCTAGTTGGACGCTTAGATCTCAAGGGAACCAACGAAATTGACAATCCGTTTTCGTTTGCAGTGGGTAGCGGCAAGGCTCCAACCATTGTTGATATGTCAGAAGTTGAATTTCTTGCTTCAATTGGCATGCGCTTGTTAATCTCTAACGCCAGAGCCTTATCAAACCGACGCAGTAAGCTTGTGCTATTAAAGCCGACTCCTGAAGTGAGAGAAGCACTGGCTACAGTTGGGTTTGATGAGTTAATCCCAATCTATGATGATTTTGACTCCGCTTGTGAAGATTTGAAAGCTGTCATTGCTGAATAATTTGGAGCCTGGTTGATGGATCGGTTTCCTGCGAATGCTCACAATACCCAACCTGCTCGGTATGAGTTTGTTTTAACCAATCGGGTAGATGATTTGACCCGACTTAGCGAGTGGATCAACGATCTTGCCAACCAGCTTCAAATTTCAGCTAAAGGAGTGTTTCGAGTAGAGTTGATCCTTGAGGAAGCGGTCACCAATATCATTAACTATGCTTATGTAGATAATGAAGAACATACGATTCGGGTGACGCTCCTCTATTTAGATCAAACATTGACGGTAGAACTAAGAGATGATGGCATCCCCTTTGACCCGTTACAACGTCCAGAGGTGCAGTTGCCTAAGACGTTAGAAGAAGCAACAGAAGGCGGCTTGGGAATTCATCTCATCCGGAGTTATGTTGATGAATGTCACTATCAACGGGAGGCAGATTCTAATGTATTGACCCTCAAGATCTTGAACTGGCAATAAAAATCGTTCTCTGAAATTAGGGTCAGAATTCTATTGAAGAGCAGCTTGACTAACGTGATGATTTAGACTTGCAGCATAGCCCTTGAAATAAATAGGACTGACTAGAGATACCGCGAAACTCTACCGCTAACTTACACACGCATTACTACAAATATAATTAGAGGAAGCTACTAGACAATAGCTCCCTCCGTTATTTATATCCACTTTTTATACTGTTTCAATTTAACAGTCACAGCAATGTGCCCTACACTACCGGAAGGATTAATCTCACTTCACCGTTGGTCGGAGATTGATTTTAGCCACTTATCAATCTGCCACAGGAAGTATAGCCAGCAGCAAAACTCTAAGAGATGATCAGAGCTGTGAGGAGTGTGAAATACAGAAGCCTCTGGAGTCGAAACATGGACAGACCCCAGAGGCTTTTGTTTAGGCGAAGAACTTCAAGCTTCACACCAGTTCTGCTGTGCTATTCAGCAGATTTAGCTTGCTGCGGCAGTCAACGTTTGGTACTGGTAAGAGACACTTGACTGGGTTAGGGCAACCATTGCGGCAACGAGTTCATCCAAGTTTACTGGTTTAGGAAAATATCCCGTGTATCCGGCTGCTTGTGTATGCTGTTGGGTTGTTTGGGTCACCAATCCTGTAACCGCGATCGCGGGGATATTGCTCTGTTTTTGTGCAGTTTTGCTTCGGACTCGACGGAGTAAGTCCCACCCATTCAGATCCGGTAAAACAATTTCGCAGAGGAGGCCGTGAAAATGCTCTCGATCCAGAGTCGTGAGGGCATCTGATGCAGAGGTGACTGCTACGACGGTTGCACCTTCAACTTCAAACGCAACCTTGAGCAGTTCCAAGGTGTCTATGTGGTAATCAACCAATAACAGCCGCCGATTCGCTAATCTCGCCACTGTCCCTCCAGGTAAGACTTGTCGGTAAACCGCTGCGATAGGAACAAATCCCTATTGCATGAAAATAGAAAAGTTAAAATTTTGCGGAAAAGGAAACACATTTCAGCTGAGACGCTTGAAAAAACAAAAAGTTCCGGCTTTATGAAAATTAAATCAAGGACTTCTACCTATGTGGCGTTTGTGGTATTGGACTGAAATTGAGTTTCTGTTGCATATAGCAGAGCGCTTGCCTGGAGGATGATCTACGTTAAGATTCATTGAGAGCCTTCTAAGCAGGCTTGCTTGAGTCGTTCTCACGGTGTTCCTATGTCGGTCAGTCCCTTGTGGTCTCGTTTATTCGCCTCTAATAAGGTTGCAGCAACGCTTGAAACTTCAGCTCCTACTGCACCGGGAGCCAGGGTTGAGTTATCAGAACTTTACAAAGATTTTCAGGAAGGCGATATCAATCGCAGGGTGCTAAACGGAATTAATTTACAGTTTGAGCCGGGAGAATTTGTTGTGCTGTTGGGGCACAGTGGTAGTGGTAAAAGTACGCTGCTTAACCTGATTAGCGGCATCGATCGCCCATCCTCTGGCACGATTCGGATTAATGACCTCGCGATTACCGAGTTGGATGAAAAATCACGCACCCTGTTTCGCCGCGATCGCATCGGGTTTGTTTTCCAGTTTTTCAATCTGATTCCGACGCTGACGGTGTTGGAGAATGTCACCCTACCGCAAGAATTAGCAGGCAAGTCGCCTGCCGTTGCCCGTCAATCCGCGCTCAATTTGCTGAATCAGGTGGGTTTAGGCGATCGCCTCGATACCTATCCCGATAAGTTGTCGGGTGGGCAGCAACAGCGAGTGGCGATCGCGCGTGCCCTGGCGCATGACCCCCAGGTGATTTTGGCGGATGAACCAACCGGCAACCTGGATGAAGAGACAGGGGCACGCGTGCTGGAACTGCTGCTAAATCTGATCCGCACCACAGGCAAGACCCTGATCATGGCAACCCACAATCCCGATATTGCCCGTCATGCTGATCGCGTCCTGCGGGTTCAGGATGGGTACTTGATTCCGGTGATTGTGCATTCTGATTTGGCCGAGGAAGTGGTGGCATGACGGTAGTTGTTTCCAATGCACCTCTGTGGCGTTTAGCGTGGCAGCGGTTACGGCAGCGTCCCTTGCAATATCTCCTCTGCATTCTGGGGATTGCCCTGGGCGTTGCGATGATGGTGTCGATCGATCTGGCGAATGGCTCGGCGCAACGGGCTTTTTCCCTTTCCACTGATGCGATTACCGGACGTGCTACTCACAGAATTGAAGCGATCGCCCCGACTGGAATTTCAGAAACGGTTTATTCGGACTTGCACCGCGCCACTCCCGCGATTCCCCTCGCACCGATTGTAGAAGGCTACGTGCTGGTGGATGAATTGGGAGCGCAACCGATGCGCCTGGTGGGGGTTGATGTATTGGCAGAATCCCCATTTCGCAACTATTTTGGGGCTGAGGGCGAAACTCTGGATGCGGCTTCCGTGCAGTTGCTCACCAATCCGCAGGCGATCGTGCTGGCTCAGGATGTCGCGGTTCAGTATGGGGTAGCACTGGGCGATCGCTTGCATCTGGACATTGCTGGACAGCACCGGACGGTGACGGTGGTTGCCCTCGTTCAAACGGATGACACGCTTAACCGACGCGCCCTCAGCACCTTATTGTTTGCCGACATCGCCACCGCGCAGGAAGTCTTGGGGCAGGTGGGCCGACTCAGCTACATCGACGCGATCACCCATGCCCCAACGGAAGTAGATGCGATTAGAGCCGCCCTGCCTTCTGGCTTGAAACTCGAAACGGCGGAAGCTCAGAAAAATGCGGTGCAGCAAATGACAGCTGCCTTTGAGCTAAACCTCACCGCTCTGAGTTTGTTGGCGCTGGTGGTCGGCATGTTCCTGATCTACAACACCGTCACTTTCAGCGTTGTGCAACGGCGTCCCCTGTTTGGCATTCTGCGCTGTATTGGAGCGACTCAAGGACAACTGTTTGCCCTGATTTTAGGAGAAGCGGCGCTGTTTAGTGTGATCGGTTCCCTGTTGGGAGTGGGTTTGGGAATTGTGTTGGGACGCAGCATCGTGGGATTAATCACCCAAACGATTAATGACTTCTACTTTGTGGTTTCCGTTCAACAAGTCACGCTGTCAAACGCCACGATCGCCAAAGGGTTAATTATCGGAGTTGCCGCTGCCCTGTTTGCCTCCGCGTTACCTGCGTTGGAGGCGATGAGTACCACGCCGACGCTCACCTTGCAGCGATCGACGTTAGAGGGCAAAGTCCAGAAACTTTTGCCGCTACTGACTGTTGCCTGGGTTGCCTTTTCTTTAGCAGGAGTGGCCTTGCTCAGGTGGTCGGGTGGGGGCTTGGTCGCCGCCTTTGCGGGACTGTTTGCCGTCTTACTGGGGGCTGCGCTGCTGGTTCCGCCTGCTATCTCGCTGCTGATGCAGATGCTGGCACCCCTGGGCTACCGTCTGTTTGGGGTGGTGGGGCGATTGGCTCCCCGTGATATTTTGAGATCGCTCAGTCGGACTTCTGTGGCGATCGCGGCGCTCATGGTGACTGTTTCGGTGATTGTGGGCGTGTCGGTTATGATTGGCTCGTTTCGGGGAACGGTGGTGCAATGGCTCGATCAAACTCTCCAGGCGGATATTTACGTTTCGCCGCCAACTACTACAGCAAGTCGAGTTTTCGGTAAGCTCGATCCCCAGGTAGTGGATGCCTTAAAGCATTGGGAAGGGTTACGGCTTGCCGTTAGTTACAACGATGCTGATGTGCATGTAATAGATTTTGACCGGGATGCCAAGCTAATCTCCGCAGATGGCGATGTGTCGCAGGGAAAACGACCTTACGCCTGGATTCGGCCTGGTCTGGAACCCGACCCCTGGAAAGCATTGGATGCAGGCGAAGGTGTAATCATCTCCGAAGCCCTGATTCGTCGCGAAAATCTGCCTGCGCTACCTGCAACGATTACCCTGGAAACCCCTGTGGGCGATCGCGCTTTTCCTGTGCTGGCGATTTTTTACGACTATTCCTCAGATCGCGGCACGATCATTGTGGATGACGATGTTTACGTGAATTTCTGGCAGGACGATCGGATCGCCACGCTGGGGCTTTTCATGCAACCAGATGTGGATCTTGACGCAACAGTGGAGGCGATTCGATCGCAGTTTCAGGGCCGGCAGGATTTGCTAGTGCAGTGGGCGCATCCGGAGGTTGGGGGAGTACGGGGCGGATTAGCGAGAATAGAAGAGGATACAAAAAAGGGGCACCCAGTGGGTGCACCCCAATCAATTAGGTTCTAGATCTATGCTAACGCTTTCAGACGTCGTTGTTTCAGATACGCCCGAGTGGTCTCATTTTTACAAGAAATTGGAAAATAGCACTACC
>DVDV01000230.1 GCA_015296075.1 Leptolyngbyaceae cyanobacterium M33_DOE_097
ACTGAAGGAATTCCAAATGTTGATCAATCTCCTAGTGGTAGACATCTTGATCCTGCCATTAGATCACCAAAAGTTGCCATGAACCAGAACAACACCAGAAAGACACAGGATTGAACGATAGTGCGCTCGATCATGCTCAGCTTGACGTAGCCCAGGTGAATCCGATAATCCAGAACTTTGAATTCTCGCTCTAACCGCTGTTGCTGCCGCTCAAGCTCGTAGGCTTCGGTGGCAAACGCCTTCACCGTTTTAATGTTGGTGATAATTTCCGAAGTCCGGCTCTCGGTGTTTTCCATGTACTTATCAAGTTTCTGTTCTTGATCCGACAGTTTCTTTAGCCCCGAAAGGCTGTAGAACATGATCGCAAAGAAAGAAACCAGCAGTAGCAGGGCAATGCGCCACTCAATCAAGAAAATGATGGTGAAGACCCCAATCACGCGAATGGTTTTTGGGAGGAGTTGCCCCGTAATTTCAGGATAAGTCCAGGTGTGGTTTGAAATACCACGTGCAACCCGTGCGGCAATGCGCCCAGGATTGTTTTCGTCGTAAAAGTCGAGCGGCAAAGTCAGGATCTTAGCGATCGCTCGCTGTGAATGATCCCGGCGTGCCCGGAAAGCGGTGTCCCAGTTAAACCAGGCACCGAGCCAGGGTTGAATGGGTGCCCGCCCAACTGATATGAGAAAAATGAGCGCCACTAATAACCAAAGCGCTGAATTGGGAGTAGGAGTTAACCCAGTCCAGCCACTCATGCTATTCACGAGCGATTGAACGGCTGCATCAACGGGTTGCTTCGATAGCACGTTGAGAATCTGCCCAATCGCGTAAGGATTAAACAAATCAAGCGCCTCAAACGCTCCCATTGCCAGCACGCTAAAGAGGGTAATTCCTTTGTAGTTACGGTAGTAATGGATAATGTCAGAAAATTTAGCCATAAAAATTGCACCCCCGTTGTCAGGGAAAGTTGGGGTAAGACAATCAAATGCGGAGACGTAAAGACACAGGGACGCGGAAAACGGAAGCTACAGCCTGCCGTTCTCAGTAAAAGATGGGTGATCAGAAAACCTAAACCGCGACTGGTAAGCCAGTGAGTCTCAAAAAACAGGCGATCGCTCAGTTCAGCACTCAAGGTGTACTACATTGTAATTGAATAATACATTTCCGTCTACCCTTTTCCCGAAAATTAAACAGCGGCTATCTCCGCCAGCTCATTCTGGCAAGGATTGCGGCTATAGTTGGTTGCCCTAGTGCGTCAGCCGTAACCGCTACTGATTGTTTGTTAACTCTTGGGCGTACTCTAAGATGAATGACTCAAGTGAGTAGTGTCCGTTGTTGCGTTGAATGAGCGATCGCCCCATGAGCGACTGTAAGCTCTGATCGAGATCTTCGTTTGATACTCTCGGTGCGATGTTATGCAAAATTTGGTTGCGGCGCACGGGTTCTCCAGCTTTTACAAGGTACGTGAGAATGACATTCTCTTTAGGTGACAAGCGCGTAAATTGCTGACTTAGTTGACTGCGAATTTCGCCAAAGATCGCGGTTTCCTGGGCATGAACCTCTAAAAACTGGGCAATATCACCCTCGTACAAGTCGTGAATCTTGCTCGCTGCAATATTCAACGCAAACGGATTGCCTGCATACAACCGGACAAATAAACTCCAGGCTTGCTCACTGCCTTCTAAGTCGTACTTGCTGAGTAACATTTCGCGGGCTGCTTGCTCGCCTAGTCCGTCTAAAGGATGAATATAGACGGGGGCATGTTCCCCTCTGCCCATGTTCGCTAGCTCTTGGGGACGTTCTCGGCTGGTGAGAATTAGGCAACTGCGATGGTAAGTGTCGCCAATGCGATGAAACAACTCGCCATAGGGTTCGCACCCTTTTTGAAAGGAGCCAGTGTCAGAGCTAGTTTGTAACACGGCTTCCAGCCCATCCAGCACAATCAGACAGCGATAGCGCGATAGATAGTGCCACAGATTTGTGATGTAGTTAGAAGACATCGGTGGCTCGTCTGGCAACTGACCAAAAACCCGCAACAAATCTTGGGTTAACGCAGCTAATGATTCATAACGATTAACTGAGAGCGATCGCCAGATCACAACTTCAAACTGGTCTTGTACCTGTTGCGCTAAGCGAATAGCCAGTGTTGTTTTGCCGACACCTGCCATGCCCAAAATAACAATCAGGCGGCCACCAACATCAATATGTTCTCGCAGGTCAGCCAGGTCAGGGTTACGGCCACAAAAAATGCCAACATCAGGTGTCATCTCCCAACTCACAATCGGCGCTGAGGTTAGGGAATCTGGCATGGTTGGGCTAACTTCCGGGGGAATTTCGGCTGCGACCGCGGGTGAGGCGGCCAAAGCGGCGTAAGCTCGCAAAATTGGCCCTTGCAAATCTTTCATGCGAATTGGCTCATCTAACGCTTTGCGTAAGAGCTTCCAAAGTTTGGGGCCAACATTTCGCATGGCGTGGTCAAGGCTGACCTGTAAGTTGTAGTTGCGGTGAATTTCCTTATAACTTTTACCTTGCCAAGCACCTCGAAAGATGGCTCGTTCTAAATCATTGAGACGATAACCCTGTTGAGCTAATAACTTCTCGATAAACAGGAGTGCTTCCTCAGTATTCATGAGCAACCCCATCAGTAAATGCACGCACTCTCATAGTGTAAGGCTGACTAACACTGAACTTTGCTGTAGTTTCCTGAACTTTTCTATAAATTCAGTTGATGTTGGCCTGTTTCAGAGGCTTGAAATGACTGAATTGGCAATCACGAATTCACTTGGCAAAGTAGAGTTAGGAAACTAAAACAGAAGCAAAATCATTTGCTTTTCTTCACAAAGTTTTTGAAACAAATTTCTGTTTTAGTTGGCTGGAGTTCCATTTTAAGGAGTTCAAAATGTTTGAATTGCTACTGCAAACACTGATGATTTCTCCGCTCTTGATTGCAAGTGCAACAGACTCAAAACAGTTTGAGTGGAAGCGGTTTGTCCTGCCACAGCAATCCTTTTCATACGTGAAAGAAACAGTAGAGGTTGTTTCCTATACTTCGACTACGGATGAAAAAACAGGGCAAGATAGAACAAATTGAAGTTATAAAACCCTCGTTTTTTTAGCGTTTCTTTCAGTGATTGAGAGCTACTGCTTGAACCTCTTGGTGTGTAGAAATAGAACCACTGCATTTCTACTCGGCAACATTGCAACTAAAGAGTGCGTCCTAGTCTGAAAAAAGCGATCGGAACACTTTTGAAAATTCAGGACTAAGAATTTCCTACTTGAGCCAGAGTGTTGTGCATCAAGTAAGCCGCTACAGTTAAATAACTATCAGGAGAAGCCGCCATGAGCGTCAATAAGCGCTACGGACAAATGTTTCAGCTAGCAACAAAGGCAGTTAAATATTACCTTCTCGGTGTTTTTGGCTTTGTCGTCTTCTGTGCGGTGGCGGCTGTAATGAATATGTTTAATCTGGTTCAACCAGTTCTACATGACATTGTTTCTTTTCTATTACGCTTAGCTGCGTTGTTAGGCATTTTTACGGCGACGGCGATCGTGGCTGAGTCGCTCCGGCGCTAAAAGCGATTCTCTTCTCTTTTGCCCAATTTTTGAGCGCTAAAGTGCAAGATAATGTGGGGCTTTGTAGCGCGCTCCTGTTAGGGTTGAGAAAGGGGATTGGAGTTAGAAAAACGTCTCGCTTACCCCTCTCTGGTATAGATAAGTTTGATTTGATGTGAAAAGTTGTTTGCTCAGAAGATGTCTGGAGAGGTTTAGAGATGCTCTCTATTTTGATCTTTCACATCCTTTGATGTTCTACTTGTGTGGTTAGCTACTTGATGTAACCTGTGGCTTTGAGATGGGCACGCAGTGCACTTGGAAAGTCGGGGTGGCGTCCGATTACTTTGCCGTTTTTGTCATAGATATCAAACCCCCAATCACTGCTGCGATCGTAGTTTGCCAACATCAATTTCCAACCTTCTTCAAACTCTCCTAAGAGGGCTTTTTGTGCAACGTAACCAGCCAAAATGCCGTTAATTTCACCTTCGTTCTTTTTGCTTTCTACTAATGCTTGATACATCTTCCAAGCTGTCGATCGCAGGTATTTAGGATATTGCCGAGTGGTATCAACAAGTCGCCCATTCTTAAAGTCATAAATATTAGAGGGCGGATACGAGCCTGCGTAGGAGCTGAACAGGTAGAGAAAGGATTGGTCGAATGTGGCAAACTCTAGCTTGCCGTCATCATCAATATCAACAAAATTACCTCCACCGCCATCTCTTGTGCCTGCATCAACCTTGACAAATTGATTGTTTCGCCAGGTATAGATTAGGGTATTTGTGCAACAGTGGGCACCACCTGTGAAAGTTTCCACTAGGACTTCAGCAGTACCATCTGCATCTAAATCTTTTAATGAAACTTCACCTGTGTAAAATGTCGTAGCGACATCTGAGATCTTCGACTGATTGTTATAAAAAATTTCGTACTTTAAATTGTCTTCAGTAGGAGCATTCGGTTTATCAAAAGAGATTGGGTCAAAGCTGATGTTAACTTTAATTGGTCCCGAACTGACAACGCGATCGCGCACACTCGCTGTATCGCTGCCAATCTTAAACTCAGTCGCGGCCCACGCTTGCCCTGCAAACAAAAGTGGCACAGCAAATAATAGCGATCGCCCAATTTTCCAGTTCATTCGTTGACTCCTCTTCCCGTTGTTCAATTTGCTGATTTTGCAGGTGATGCACGCCACCAAAGATGCTTGCTGCTCAGATCCCCTCCTGAAGAGAGCCTGAAGGGGATCTTGGCAAGGCCATATCACACGCAATTCGGCAGATTCTACTTAGATGCCGCGTGCTTCTATTTTAGCTTTGGGCTTGCTGTCGGCGCAGATCAACCCCTTCAACAAATTGGGTGCGTTCCCGGTTCCACATTTGATTTAACTCATCGCTAAACCCGGCAACAACCCAAGGGGCGCGCTCGCAAAGGCTGGTGAGAAGCTCGTCGATTTGTTTCTCCTTGCCGGGGATCTCGATGGTTTTGCCAGAGCGATCGCACACAACTGCCGAATACGTTTTGCCGACAGGAATGCCGTAACTGCGACGGGTAGTGACTTTTTTATAGATCCAGGTCAACTGGTCGAGCGGCACAGTGTCCATCCCAAAATAGGTCGGGCGGAAGAGCCAGGAACGGGTGAGGGTGGTTTTCAAAATTTCTTGTTTCCCGGCATCCGATTGCAGCTCTTGCTCAACGCGGGCAGCGACAACTTCGGGTTCACCAGCAACCGCTAACGCCTTCGCGATCGGGTGCTGCGTTGGGTTGTTGCGTCGCTTTAGCACTTTGCTCACATTCCAACTGCCAAGTGCGATCAATGGTAGAGCGATCGCCAGTCCAATATAACCCGGAGTCCGATAATCTTCTTCTTGCAGCATGTAGGGTAAAAACGCTGTGCGTAACTCAGGGTTTTGACGCGCGGCGGCATCAATAATGCGCGACTGAATGCTGCTGCTAATCGGCTGAAGTGAACCAGTAAATTCTGTATTTTGAGCCGTCTCTGGCCGCGATTTTACAATCAAAATTTTGCGATCCATCAAGAGGGCAATATATTTGGCAGAGGTTGTTTCGCTGGTGACGGTGCCGCTATATCGGCGTTTGCGTTGAGTAATTTGCTCGACCCCAGTATCAAGGGCGCGATCGCCCTTAATGGTGACAAAATCCCGCGCCTCTTGCGTTGGATCCTTCACAGCCAGGGCAGCTTGCCGATCTAGCTTGAGCGGACCAGCCGCGAAGTTTTGCCAGTATCGACTCGACAAAACGCCGAATGTTAATGGGATCAGCACCAAACCCATATTTGTCAGTAGAATATTGCGATCGCTGCGTCGAATCTGCCGACCAATGAAACCTTGCCACATCGGGTTGCTCCTGTGTGTGATGAAGGCAGGGCGATCGTCTATTCTGAGCGGCAACCAACCCTGCTGGATGAATGATTTGACCAACAGAGGCTTCAGCGCCAGATTTTTTGATTTCGGAAAAATTGCGTGAGCTGTCACAATCCTTTAAGTAACGTTTTGCACCATGAGCCTTCGCATTTACGGAAACCGTCTCCTCAAAACCTTGCCGGGGCAAGACACCCGCCCAACCTTAGCGCGCGTGCGGGAGGCGTTATTTAACATCTGGCAGGGCCACATTGAGGGGTGTCGCTGGCTTGATCTGTGTGCGGGGAGTGGCTCAATGGGAGCCGAAGCACTTTGCCGGGGCGCTGCCTACGTGGTCGGGGTTGAGCGATCGCCCCGCGCGTCTAGCATCCTGCAAGCAAATTGGCAGCAGGTCGTTGCACCGGGACAGCAATTTCGCGTGGTGCGGGGTGATGTGCAGCAGCGATTATCGGTGCTGGCGGGTGAACAGTTTGATCGCATTTATTTTGACCCGCCCTACGATAGCGGACTGTATGAACCTGTTTTACGGGCGATCGCGGAGCTGCAACTGCTTGCCCCCGACGGCGAACTTGCCGTTGAGCATAGCCCCAAGTCACCGCCTGCTGTAGTGCCCGCTGGGCTAATTGTTGGTCGCCAAAAAGTCTATGGCAACACGGCCTTGACGTTTTATTCGCATGGCTAAGACCTTGCTATATTGAGAAAACTGTCGAACAGCACAATTGGCTTATGGCGATTTCCTCTAACTCCTCGGCTTCCTTCTCAATGGAAGATTTTGAAAATGCTCTGGCGCAATATGACTATGAGTTTCAGCGCGGGCAAATTATAACGGGCAAGCCCATCAACTACGATACGAGCGGCGTTTATATTGATATTGGGGCGAAAGCGGCTGCCTTTTTGCCGAGCGAGGAGGCCAGTATTCGCAAAGTCGCAGATCTCAGCGAAATTGTGCCGTTAAATGAAGAACGCGAGTTTCTCATTATTCGTGAGCAAAATGCTGACGGGCAAATTACTCTTTCCCTGCGGCAACTGGCATTTCGCAAAGCCTGGGATGAGCTGTCAGAAGTGCAGGCTGAGGAGCGCAGCTTACAAGTGCGTGTGACAGGTGTAAACAAAGGCGGTGTCACGGTCGATGCCCACGGGCTGCGGGGCTTCATTCCGCGATCGCACCTGACTGAGCGCAACAACCTCGAAGGTTTGGTGGGTCAGTCCTTGAGTGTCACTGTGTTAGAACTCAATCGGGAAAAGAAAAAGCTCGTTCTCTCCAATCGGTTGGCAACTCGCTCTGAGTCTGTCAGCCAGTTTGAGTTGGGGCAATTGGTTGAAGGGACAGTATCGGGCATTAAACCCTTTGGTGTGTTTGTCGAGTTAGATGGCAACGCAACGGGCTTGTTGCACATCAACCAGATCAGCAAAAACTATGTCGAATCGTTGGAAAAGGTGTTTCACATCGGCCAATCGGTCAAGGCGCTAGTGGCTGACATCGACTCTAGCAAAGGCCGAATTGCCCTCTCGATCAAAGTGCTGGAGCGCTACCCCGGTGAAAACCTGGAACAACTGGATCAGGTGATGGCAGAAGCGGGTGATCGTTATGAGAAAGCCAAGAAAAACCTAACCAGAGACTAACCCACCTCTAGCGTGGCACTCAGGCAAAATTGTTGAGCCAGGCCAGCCACCCGACCCGCAATTCTCGCCCCCTAACCAACCAAAGGTAGCTGTATGCAGATCTGGGAACTTGACTACTACTCGCGCCCAATTTTGGACGAAAACGGCAAAAAAGTGTGGGAATTGCTGCTCTGCCAGAGTCCGCTCCGGTTTGACGATGAGCCAACTGATTTGTTTCGCTATGCCGAATATTGTCCCCATAGCCAGGTCAACTCGCTCTGGCTCAAAGCCGCAATGGAACGAGCGATCGCCCAGGCTCCCCAGCCACCCGATAAGATTCGCTTCTTTCGGCAAGCAATGACTAACATGATTACCAAAGCCTGCGATGATTTGACGATTCCGTCGCAGTTGAGTCGGCGCACTCCGGCGTTAAATCAGTGGTTACAGCAGCGACAGACTGAGGTTTACCCACAAGAACCGGGCTATCAAGCTGGGAGCAACCCAACTGTTTCGTTTCCGGAGACGCCTGCACAGTCGTTACCTGATGCTCTGGTGGGTGAGAAGTGGCAGTTTGTCAGTCTAGAGGCGGCTGCCTTTAACGAAATGGGCGATTGGGCAATTACATTTGGTGAGTCGTTTCCCTTGAGTTTGGCAGGTCTAGAGCCGAATGCGTTGGTGCCGGGGTTGCTGATCTTCTCGACCCGCGCCGTGCCCCTGGCTGCCTGGATGTCAGGTTTGGAGTTGTCGAGTGTCAGTTTTAGCGAAGGTCAGCCTGCCCGGTTGCTGTTGGAAACAGGCGTGAGCGATCGCTGGATCCTGGCTAGCCTGTCAAAACCTGAACTGCAAGCAGAAGCGCGACAGTTTGAGGCAGCCAAACAGAAGGCCAATGGGGTACATTTTGTAGCGGTACAGATAAACCCTGAAGCAGAAGCATTTGCGGGTTTTTGGTTATTACCGGGGATCAATTTGGCGTAAAGTGGGTCTAAGTAATTAGCTACATGTCGTCGCCTATTCTCCACTAAAAGAAAGATGACTTTGAGTCATGCTTTTGAAGCGGGCTGAAGCACTGTTGGGCAAACTTGTCTGACTGGGAGTGGTAGCCACGTAAATATCATCAGGGAATAGGGGCAATCGAGAAAAAGGTTTGCTCCGGGGGGATATGGGTTCGGATAGTTTGCACGATGAGGCGTTAGCCGCGCAGCTGCTTGAGCTGTCGGCACGAGCGGGGGCTGAAGCCGCAGAGGTGTTTCAGTCGCGATCGCAGTCGCGTCCCGTTTTTTTTGAAGCGAATCGCCTTAAACAACTAGAAAGCGCGCAAGCAGAGGGCATTGCTTTACGGCTTTGGCGAGATGGTCGCCCTGGGTTGGCAGTTGCTTACGGAGCGGTCGAACCACAGGCTCTGGTTGATCGCGCCCTGGCTCTGAGTGACCTGAATGATGCAGAGACAATTGAGCTAGCCGATGCCAATCGTTTGTTTTACCCGGATCTGGGTGAAGCGGTTGCGGTCGAAACCCTGGTTGAGTGGGGCAGAGAAGCGATCGCGCAGATCCGCGATTCCTATTCAGAAGTGCTTTGTACCGCTGAATGGGAGTGTGAAGCCGAGACGACTCGTTTAACTAATTCCAACGGTCTAGACTGCGGTTATACCGATACGACGTTGAGTTGTTATGTTTCGGCGGAGTGGGTGCGAGGGGATGATTTTCTCTATGTTGCAGACGGTCAGACCGAGCGCAGCCATTTAGATTATCGGGCGATCGCCCAACAGATTTTGCAGCGCATTGACTGGGCTGCGGATAATGTCTCACCTCCTACGGGGCGAGTTCCCATCCTCTTCACCTCAAAGGCTGCTGATATGCTGTGGGGCACGGTGCAAGCGGCATTGAATGGCAAACAAGTGCTAGAAGGGGCTTCTCCCTGGAGCGATCGGCTCAATGAGCTAGTCACCTCAACCGCCATCACGCTCTTGCAAGAGCCTGCAACAGGCCCCTATAGCTGTCCTTTTGACGATGAAGGGACACCCACTCGACCGATCACATTTATTGAGCAAGGGGTACTCAAGCTTTTCTATACCGATCGCACGACGGGGCGCACGCTGGGTAGCGGCACAACGGGCAATGGCTTTCGGGCGGGCTTAGGCAGTTATCCGACACCGGGATTGTTTAACTGCTTGGTTCAACCGGGTGACAGGTCTTTTGCAGAGTTGATTACTACCCTGGATGACGGACTGATCCTCGATCAAATGCTCGGTGGTGGGGCTGGTATTTCGGGTGATTTCTCGATTAATGTCGATTTGGGTTATCGCGTTAAGAATGGGCAAATTGTCGGACGCGTGAAAGACACAATGATTTCTGGCAATGTCTACACTGCCTTAAAGCAGCTCGTTGCACTTGGCAGCGACGCCGATTGGAATGGCTCTTGCTACACCCCTTCGCTGATTGTGGAGGGACTGTCTGTGACGGGGCGCGGAGAGTAACCCAGCTGGAGGATTCTGCGAGAGTTAAGACAGGGCTAAGATAAAAGCTCTTTTTTGCTACAGCAATCTTATCGGGATTGTGAAAAGATTCTTTTCGGAAATCTTTTTACAGTACCTCTCCCATTTCATAAATGATCTGGGACTGCTATATTGCCTAAACCGGGTAGCTAGAGAGTCTGATGTTTTAGCCTGTAGTTATGACGCGCCTACCTTCGAAAGCTTCTAAAGCAGTTGATATGCCAGAGTCAGAAATGGCTGTGGTAAGTGACTGCTTAAAATTAGGTGAGTACGCTTACAAAATTATTGATACTCAGTATCACAACATTGTTCGGCGTGAGAAAAAGGTGCTGGATGATCACGACCCGGAACATTTGCACAGTATGCGGGTTTCAACCCGACGTTTACGTACAGCCCTTCAGGTGTTCGCACCTGCGATCGATCTCCCGAAAACTGCAAACCAGCGCCGCATCCGGGCGATCGCTCGCGTGCTGGGGGTACTGCGTGATTTAGATGTGCAGTTGGCTGATCTAGAAAATGCCTATCGGCCGCGCTTACCAGAGAACGAGCAAGCCGCGCTGGATGAGGTGATTCATGCCCTCAAACATGAGCGAAAAGGGGCATTTGCGGCAATGAGCGATTTTCTGCAGCGATCGCGCTATCACGACTTAAAAGATGCTTACGAGACATGGCTCAAATGTCCTCGCTATCAGCCGTTAGCAGCCCTACCCCTAGATGTTGTGATGCCTGATTTACTCAGTCCTTTATTGGCTCACTTGCTGTTGCATCCAGCCTGGTTAATTGGCGAGGTCGAGAACCTTGACTCTGCGGAAACGCTGCACGACCTCCGAAAAGTTTGCAAGCATGTGCGCTATCAGGCCGAGTTCTTTTCAGATTTTTATAACCCCAGCTTTAAGCGATGGGTGGCTGAAGTTCGCGACATTCAGGATGTGTTGGGCAAGCTACAAGACACCCAAGTATTGCAAGAGTTATTAGCCAAGTACCTACCAAAGCGTGCGAAGCTACCAACCCTGCAACAAGTGATTGCGGAAAGTCAGACAACCGCGATCGCCCAATGGAAAGAGCATCGCCCTAAGTATCTCAAAGCCGGCTACCGCAGTGATTTACGCCAGCTTTTAGCCAGTCCAGCTATTTGAGAATCGTAAATAGGGTAGGTGAAATGAATGCTAGCTACGGGCCGCTTTGTCAGGCTTGTAGTCATCTATGAGAAAGCCAGTCGGAGCCGCTCAGCTTTAAGCTGGGTTTACCCAAGCTTTACCCAGAAATAATTTTCTCTGGACGGGTTATTTCTTAGGATCAGGTAAAGAGTAAAACGGGCGTGTGCTTCACCGACTGGCCTGAACTAAGCCACTGCAACACTAAGCTAAAGCTTATTTGCTCACTGGTACAAGCGTCTTGGCTCCTGTCCTATCACAAAGAGTTGTCTTTACAATCTATACCAGGATTGATGCAACTTTTTTGTAAACTGGGCACTCTAGCAAAGGGTTCAAACCCAATGATTTCAGCCTGTTGCGCTAATTTCAAAATGAGTTGCAATTTTTGCATTCTGTAGTGGACAGATCGCTGAAATATGTTTATCAAGAAAGTATTTCGACTATCAATTGGGGGAAAACTATGAAATCTGAAAAGGCTAAAAAAGAAATACAGATACTCGATCCAGCAAATAATGCAACTGGCTTTAATTTTGAGCAGTGGGCACAACAAGTTCGGCCTCTGCTGTTGGCTTCGTTGCAAAAGCGTGGTTCTCGTTAAGCTTTACCCATTTGCCCATTACACCATGAGTCAGCCTGAATGAATCTGAATTGTCTGACAGATGAAAGAAAGGCAAGAGACGCAACATTAGACAATAAAGGCAGAAAGAAGGATCCTCTTTCTGCCTTTTGTTTTACAGAAAGGACGCCACTGTAGCAGCACGCGTTGAGTTTAGAAGATTAAACAAATAGTTCACCAAAAGAACTTTGCAGGTCGATAATGACTGAGCCATTGGTCATTGGTCATCTCTAACCTTGAAAAGCTGGCTTGGCAGATTACAAGCTCTAAAGTAACAAGGGGCTTAAGCCCCTGGCTCTTACCTTGGTGCGCAGGGCGATAAGTCTGAATCCCCCTTCTCTGCACCAGAATGCTGACAAGCTTAACTTTAAGGATTGGCTTGTGATTCGATTAGCAAGGGCAATGTTTCGCGTCTGGTTTACGCTTAAATAGTTGAAGCCCTTTAACCGAGTGCTTCTGTGCCTGAGTCTAATCCAACTCCTTCAAAACCCAACGATCGCGCGGTGCGTTCACTCATCAACATCGCTGCCATTGTTGCGGTTGCTACCCTGATTAGTAAAGTGTTCGGCTTAGTCCGCCAGCAGGCGATCGCGGCTGCTTTTGGGGCTGGCCCAGCTTTTGGGGCTTACAGCTTTGCCTACGTCGTGCCGGGTTTTTTGTTGATTTTGCTGGGTGGCATCAACGGCCCATTTCACAGTGCGATCGTGAGTGTGCTAGCCAAGCGCAAACGTGAAGAAGCCGCTCCTATTCTTGAGACGATCTCAACACTGGTTGTTGGGATCTTGCTGCTCGTTACGGTGTTGCTCATTTTCTACGCTGAACCTGTGACGCGCATTATTGCGCCAGGTTTGTTTGCAACTGAGGCTCAGATTCGAGCAAGTGGAAGCGTTCCAGCTGATCAGGTTGCGCAGACGTTTCAGATGCTCCAGCTTACGAAAGATGTTGCGATTCAGCAATTTCGAATTATGGCCCCCATGGCGGTGTTAGCCGGGTTAATTGGCATTGGGTTTGGGGCGCTGAATGCGGCTGACTATTACTGGCTACCGTCGATTAGCCCGATCTTCTCAAGCGTAACCGTACTCATTGGCATTGGGGGTCTAGCGTTTTACCTGGGCGATAAAACTGGCTTGCCAGAGTATGCTGCCTTGGGTGGGGCCGTGTTGGCCTGGTCAACCCTGGCGGGCGCTGTCTTGCAGTGGTTAGTGCAATTGCCAGTGCAGTGGAAGGCGGGGCTGGGTGGTTTTCGGCCACGCTTCAATTTTCGCCAACCAGAGGTGCAAGAAGTCCTCAGAATTATGGGGCCAGCCACCTTTTCCTCTGGCATGATGCAAATTAACGTCTGGACAGATTTATTTTTTGCATCGTTTATTCCCAATGCTGCGGCGGCGGTGTCAGCCATGAGTTACGCCGGGTTGCTGGTGCAAACTCCGGTGGGCATTCTCTCAAATATGATTTTGGTGCCACTGATGCCGCTATTTGCGCGGTTGTCTGCCCCTGAGCATTGGGATGAGCTAAAGCTACGGATCCGCCAGGGCTTGTTAACAACGGCGGTGGTGATGTTGCCGATTAGCGCGCTGATGATTGTGCTGGCAGTACCGATTTCGCGGGCAGTTTACGAACGCTACGCCTTTCGTCCAGAAGACTCCTATTTGACTGCATCGGTGCTGGTTGCCTACTCGATCGGCATGTTTGTCTACCTGGGGCGTGATATTGTTGTGCGAGTCTTCTACGGCCTGGGTGACGCGACGACTCCCTTTCGCAACAGCATCTTCAACATTTTCTTAAATGCCTTTTTTGACTTTTTATTAGTCAAACCCTTTGGCGCACCGGGAATTGTGCTGGCAACAGTCAGCGTGAATATTTTCTCAATGGTTGTGCTGTTGTTCGTGTTGAACCGACGGCTGAATGGCTTGCCCCTGTTAGAGTGGACAAGACCTGTGCTGGGTCTGGCGATCGCCAGTGTGATTGCTGGGTTTGCTAGCTGGGGCACGTTTAGTCTGGCCGAAAGTTGGCTTGGCTCACGCGGTTTGCTGGTATTGTTGTTAGAGTTACTGGTGGCAAGTGCTGTGGGCATGGGGGTTTACGTAGTGCTAGCCCTGCAACTAAAACTGCCGGAGTTCAATATGTTTGTTGTGCGCCTGCGGCAAAAGATTTTGCGGCGCTAGGGCTAGTGGTCTGCAAAGTGCTTTGGGTGAATTACTAGGCTTTGGGATGAGGGGCAATCCCTTTAGTTTCGTCGATCGCCCCCAACGTTCTCAAGTTGGCTTTTTGCGCTTCGGTTAACCCTAAAACTCCGGCAATATTCATCCCTTCGTAGGGGCGATCGGCGCGTAAGGTTTGGCGGCAGGTCTCGGTTTCAACGTCCCACAGGCGAATGGTTTCGTCCCGGCTACCGCTTGCCAGCTCCTTGCCATCGGGACTAAACGCCACAGCCCGTACCCAACCTGTGTGCCCGTTGAGGATTTTGACTCGTTTTCCGGTTGCAATTTCCCAAATACCAATTGAGGTGTTTTCACTGCCACAAGCTAGCAAAGTACCTTCTGGGTTGAAGGCCAGCGATCGCACCCGCCCATTATGTTCTTTCAACGTGCGAACACAGGTGCCTGTCTTGACATCCCAAAGTTTGACAGTGAGATCGCCACTGCTGCTGGCGAGTAAGTTTCCCGCTGGGTTAAAGGCAACGGATCGCACCCAGTTTTCGTGCTCTGACAAAACTTGAAGACATTGGCGCGTGTTCACATCCCACAGGCGAATTTGGGTGTCACTGCTGCCACTCGCTAGCAACTGCCCATCAGGACTAAACGCCACACTCCAAACCCAGTCTTCATGGCCTTTCAGCACGTCTATACACTGGCGCTTAGTGACATCCCACAATCGCACAGTTTTGTCATCACTGCCACTCGCAAGCTGCTTTCCATCAGGGCTGAACGCGATCGCTCGGATCCAGTTGTCATGTCCTGACAGTGACCCAGTCAAACACCCGTTTTCAACCTGCCAGAGCCGAATAGTCTGGTCATCACTGCCACTTGCGAGGAGACTGCCCCCCGGTTGAAACGCGATCGCCCAAACCCGCCCCGCATGGCCTGATAGGGAGTACATTGGCTGTCCGGTGGTTGTATTCCACAGATGCACCATCTGGTCGTCGCTGCCACACGCCAAAATCTGGTCTTTGCCCTTTACATAGGGGGCAAAAGCAACCGAGCGAATGCTTTGAGTGCAGCCCTGCAACGTTTGAATACACTGAATTTTGGCATCCACGTCGCGCACATCCCAGAGGCGAATGGTTTGGTCATCGCTGCCACTTGCCAATGCTTGAATCGGCTGCCCATTGCTACTTTCAAAGGATGTGAAGGCTACCGACCAGACCCGACTTGTGTGTTCATCTAAGATTTGTAGTGGTTTCCCATCGCTGACCCGCCAGAGCCGCACTGTGCGATCATCGCTGCCGCTTGCTAAGAACTGCCCATCGAGACTAAAAGCTACTGACCAGACGCGATCGCCATGCCCCTCTAACGTTCGCAAGCAAACTCCTGTTTGGGCATCCCAGAGTCTGATCGTGCGATCGCTGCTACAACTGGCAATCAGGCTTCCATCCGGACTAAAAGCCACCGAGCGCACTTGCCGAGTGTGTCCGTTCAAAACATTAATCTTCTCTTTCTTCGCAACGTCCCACAAAATGATGGTTTTGTCACTGCTGCAACTCACGAGGATTTGCCCATCCGGGCTAAAAGCCACCGAGCGAATCGTTCCTTCTGATACCGGCAGACGATGACAAGTGCCAGGGTCTAAGTCCCAGAGGCACAGAGTTTTATCGCCACTACTGGCAACCATCTGCCCATCAGGCCGAAAAGCCACCGATCGCACAATTGAGTCTTGCCCTGGAAGGACTTTGACGCACTCACGCGAGGCTACATCCCATAGACGAATAGTGTGATCTTCGCTACCACTGACTAACTGGGTGCCATCGGCACTAAACGCCACCGAGCGCACCCAAGCTGTGTGTCCATGTAGTGTCGCGAGTTGCTCGTTTTCAGCAGTCTGCCACAACCGAATTTCGCTTTTGGTGTCTCCGGTCGCAAGCAACTTGCCATCCGAACTAAAAGCCACTGAGAGAATGCTGCCAAATGTTTCGGTAAAGACCGATTTTGCCAGATTAGAGTGGGCAAAACTAATATTGTGGAGATTTCGCCCCCGCAAATAAGCTTGCCAAATTGTTAAGTGCGAAAAATCCCAACCGCTTAAATCAATTTGAAGTTCCTGTAATAAATTGAGAATATTACCACCCGAATACCCTGTTGAAATTGGGGGTTTATTCCGAAAAAGATTGAGAATTTGTTTGAGGTAATCTGCAATTACAGATTTACTGCCTAACACATGAATTAAGCGTTCTTTCAAAGGGGTTAAGACTAAGCGAACTTGAGAGTCACGAACGTGATCTTTTGCCTGTGCTTTTAATAACGTATGGGTTTTTAATAAACCCGTTTCAGTAATTGGATTTGATGGGTTTAAGGTTGTACCGGATGCAGAGTAACTCGATGAATCAAACCCTTCTAAGGCAGACGATCGCTCAATGTAGTGAAGAATTTCGCGGTAAATTGCCTCAACAAAACGTTGCAGAATGTAGTCTTGAACGACAGGATGAATGGAGAAAAGCCCCAGTTTCTTATCAATTAGCGATCTCTGGGCGAGCGATTCTAACGCATCAACTAGCGTTGTTGGCGAAATGATTGGCGGGTAAAGATCAGAGAGAAGCTCCTTCACTGACAACTCTTCGCCCAGGTTAATGGCTAACCAATACATAATCGATTTCTCTAGTTGAGGTAATCGATTAAATTGCTCATCTAATAAATTACGAATACTGCCAAAACTAATCCAACTTTGCTCTAGAAACTTGGCAATGTTTCCTTCAAATAACTCATGAATGGTTGTTGAAACAATCTTGAGCGCGAGTGGATTGCCGATATAACGGTTAATTAGCTTGCGTTGATCTTGTAAACTGCCGACTAACCCTTTTGAGTCGAGTAACGTCGAGCATTCGGCTTCAGTTAAACCCTTTAATGCAAGCGATCGAATGGGTGAGGTTTCCCCTTCTTGTTTAGTAATTTCTTTGGGCTTTTCGCGGCTGGTTAATAATAAGCAACTTTTGTGAGGAGCTTCGCCCATGCGACCCACGCCGACCCATTCGAGTAGCTGAATGTAGTCAAGATATTGTTCTTGAAATTGCCCCGTTGGTACATCTGCCTGCAGCATCGTGTCTAAGTTGTCAAGCACAATTAGACAGCGTTGCTGCCGCATCATCTCAACGAGTAGGGCTAAACGATCTTCTAGAGAACTAGGGAGGGGGGCATCAGGTTGAACCGCAGCGGCATGAAGCAAGTCTTCGAGCAAATTCATTAAGGGTTGCCCAGGTTGCAACGTCCGCCAGATTACGCAATCAAATTTGTTTTTAGTATCGCTGGCAATATCATCAGCTAACTTAAGCGCAAGTGTTGTTTTGCCGATACCACCCATCCCCAGCAGCAAAATCAAGCGGCAGCGATCTTCTAAAATCCAGCGTTTAAGTTTATATAACTCCGCCTCACGTCCATGAAACTCAAGTGCTTTATCGATCGCCGACCCCCAATCGCGCAGGGGATAGTTTGTCGGCTTTTCAGCAGTGAGGAGCTTTCTTAAAGTCGCTAACTTGCCGGGGCCATTTCCTTGAATCTTGAACTTTTTATAGACTTCACCAAGCCGCTTGCGAACCGCGACCTCACTGATGCTGAGGGTTTTGGCGATCGCGGCGGTTGGTTGGCCTTTGAGGGCGATCGCAATTACATCAAGTTCAGAATCAGAAACTTCATACTCAACCTTAAGCCGTTCAACCAGAGCCGATGTCAGTTCTGTCATTGCCATAGAACCTGCACTCACACAAAACACACTTATCAAAACATTGTGTCAGAAGTGAGATGTTGATCTATCGCATTAACGTGTGCGAAGCCAGCATCACACCCTCAGTTTTTTCGTAACACAGGCTACTAGAATATTCTGGCGATCGATATTGCACCTTTGGCATTCCGCGAGTTTACCTCACATTTTTGGAACTGCACTGTAGTGATCACCCCATATTTATCAAAAACTTACTTGACACATTGCTTGCTTGATATATACTTCATTGTATTATATGTGAGATATGTGAGGAGCTTGTCGCAGCAATTCTCATTTTGAAACATTTGTACTGAAGTCAGAGCCTCTAAAGGCTTGTGCGCTCAATTTTATGAACGGCAGAATGGGTATTCCAGCCATTGATAGCTGTTCAAAATGAATATTTTTGTGAGAATTATTCTC
>DVDV01000172.1 GCA_015296075.1 Leptolyngbyaceae cyanobacterium M33_DOE_097
CTGCAGCGCCCTATGGATATGCTGCACCTGGCTATGGACAGCCAATGTACCAGGCTCCCGCACCGAACCCCTACGCTTATCCGGCCATGGCTCCGGGGAGTATGCCTGCAGCGCCCTATGGATATGCCACTCCGGGTTATCCGGCTCCCGGTTATGGGCAACCAATGTATCCGATTCCACCTGGACAAACCGTAGCGATGCCTGGGGTACCCAATCCCTACGGGTATCCAGTCGCTCCGGGAAATGGCCCCTATGGCGTACCTGCACCAGGCTATGGACAGGGCAGCTATGGCACTCAGATGGTGCAAGGGGCACCCTTACCGCCCATGCCAGGGATGCAACCCAATCAAATGGGGTATCCAACCGGAGTTGCAACGGGTATTGGTAGTGACGTTAGAACGCCTTACGCGGTTCCCGCTCCAAATTATGGGCAAGACTGCGTCATGAATGTCTGTTACGGTGCGACTCCGGGGTTAACCGTGCCATCGGCTCCACCCAACAGCCGAACGGGTCAAGCCTTACCACCTCCACCCGTTGAGGCACCTAACTTTTACCCTGGTGGCACTTCCAGTTTACCGACGCAGCCAGGTTACCCGATCGCACAACCCGTGGGGCAGGTCCAACCGACGCAGCCGACGCAAGCGACACCGCCCACCGAGCAACGTCCATCAACCCGGAGTGCGCCGCTCAACTCACCTTCACTCAGACTGCAAGGGGTTGCAATTTACCAGGGTGATGAGTTCTCAGCTCGCGCCCGCGTGGCTGGAATTTATCCACTCACGCCAAATTTGTTGGCAGGCGCAACGCTTGACTTTACGGAAGGGAATGCATTTTCAGATTCGCCAGATGATGGTTTGAATATCAACGAGTTATACCTGGCAGCCTCGATTCCAGCTTTACCCAACCTGCGGTTTGCTGTAGGTCAGCTCGATCTCACCTCGTACTTCGATCGCAATAGTTTTGCGAAAGATGGCGCGACCCACTTCTTCAACACAGCGTTCCAAACAAACCCGGCACTGGCTGCAACTGCGATCGGCTCGCGCCCAGCCGCACTGGTTAACTGGAGCATCACCGACAACGTTGAAGCAAAGGCCGCTGTCTTCTCGTCGTCCCGTAGTCTAGAAGATTTTAGCCTAGATGGTTTTGCGGCAGAAGTTGGGTTTCGCTATGGCAACTTTATCGTCAGAGGCACCTACGCAACTGCGCGCGATGCTGGAGCTGACACGGGTTTCCAAGAAATCTTTCAAGTCGATCGTGGCAACGGAGAAACGGGATTAAAGCGAGGCGATCGGGAAGATTCATTTGGAGTCAATGCTGAGTTATTTATTCCAGAAATCAAAATGGGCATTTTTGCTCGTTATGGTTACTACAACAACCAGGAAATTGGCGAAACAGGCAGCACCTTCAACGTCGGTGTTAGTTTCTTAGACGTTTTCACGCCCAACGATCGCGCCGGCATTGCGTTTGGACAACTGCTCTCAAACAAAGACCTGCGCGATGACGCTGACGAGCGAACGCCAAACGTGCTTGAGGTGTTCTACGACTTTGCCGTACTCCCCAATTTGCGCCTTGGTTTTTCCTACCAGGCGTTGAACGAGTTTTCTGAGAGCATTTTTGGGGTTCGCGTCAAAACCGAATTTGATTTAATCCAGCCCAGGAGGTAGCCCCGATGCGGAAAAGCCCCCCAACTCCTCAAACAAAACGTTTGAATATGAATCACAACAACCGACTGCGCCGGAAACACACTTCCCTATCAGTTCCAATTCTTTCGCTTGGCATTCTCCTAACCAGCGTATCTCTCGCGTTAGAAGCAACGATGCCACAGGTGACGCTAGCTCAGGCTGTACCCGCCGAGGTGCGGGAAGGCTTCTCGCTGTTAAATCGAGGTTTGGTGAATGACGCGATTCGCACCTTACAACGAGCGGTACAACGGTATCCCCAGTCGATTGAAGCAAAACTAGGGTTAGCGATCGCCTACCGACGCGCCGGACGCGATGAGGATGCGTTTCGGGTCTATGAGCAAGTGCTGGTGCAAGACCCGAACAACCGATTGGCATTGCGCAGCGTTGGCTTGCTGGGTGGTTATCGGCCTGAGTGGCAGACACGAGGCATTGAAGCCCTCACAACATTGTTGACCATCACACCCGATGACGTTGAGGCCAGAACGCAACGAGCTTTGTTGTTGGGCTATCAAGGCCGCTTTCAAGAATCGGTTGCCGACTACGAAATCGTCTTACGCACCAACTCTTCGCCGGAAGTGTTGATCGGGGCAGCCCAAAGCTACACCTACGCAGGCGACCCAGCCAAAGCCTTAGAGTTGTTTAACCGCTATCAACAGTCGGGTAGAAAAATCACAGGTTACGCCGCGATCGCCTACTCACGGGCACTGCGTGAAACGGGAAGTCCTTCTCAAGCGGTTCAGTTTTTGGCTCCCCAGCTTTCCTCCAAGTCGGATGATTTGGCGGTACAAACCCGCGTTGAGTTGTCGCAGGCTTACCTGGCAAACAACCAACTGACGCAGGCGCTGGCAGTTCTAGAACCTTTACAGGGCCGTTCAGATGCGATTTTGCCACTGGCCCGCGCCTTGAATGAAACTGGGCAACGAACCAATCAGCCTGAGTTAACCGCTCGCGCGATCGCGCTCTACCGCCGCGCCTTGAGTGAAACGCCCAACCCTTCACCTGCATTCTTACGAGAAGTCGCGGATGTCTTTAGTGGGCAACCGCAAGAACGAGAAACCGCTCTCCAAATTTACCGCCGACTCGCAGCCGCCCAACCGAACGATCGCGCTTTGCAGGTGCGGCGACTGGGGTTAGAGAATCAGCTCGGCTACATCTCAAAAGCTGATCTGCGGCAACAACTACGCCCCTATCTGGAACCGTTACCGACCGATCCAATTGAACAACGTGCTTTAGCAAAGGCACTGGTTGGGGTTGATCCGGATCCAGAGCTGTTGCCAGCGTATCTAGCCCTGGCTCAAACCGGGGCGATCGCGGCTGAACCCTTCCTCAATTTCCGCATCGCGCAGATGTTTATCGAGCGCAATGATCTCGTCTCAGCTCGCAATGCCCTGGCAGCTTACACCAGCACTCCAGCGGGTAGCCGCGACCTGGCGCCGCAACTGCTGGCCGCCGAGATTGAGCGACGTGAAGGCAACTTAGAAGCTGCAGCCCGCCGTTATGAAGCGGTGTTAGCCAACAATCCTCCAGCCGATGTTGCAGATGGAGCCTTACAAGGACTAGCGGGAATTCGGTTAAGCCAGGGGCGGATGACTGAAGCAATTCAGATTTACGACCAGTTGATTGCTCGCAACCCTCAAAATGCCCAACTCATTCTCGGTCGCACTAGCATTGCCTATCAGGCCAATCAAATTTCAGAGCAACAGGCCGAAGCGGTGTTGAATGGTTGGTTACAGACGCGCCCGGTGACGGATAATCCACCTGAATTATTCAGCCTGGTGGGAGCCTTACCGCCCAGTTCCAATCGGG
Source organism: Leptolyngbyaceae cyanobacterium M33_DOE_097 (assembly GCA_015296075.1). Classification (GTDB taxonomy): domain Bacteria; phylum Cyanobacteriota; class Cyanobacteriia; order Leptolyngbyales; family Leptolyngbyaceae; genus DSRU01. Next base: position 3,489 of record DVDV01000172.1, read on the forward strand.
TTGCTGTGTATGATCGCCTGACTGCGGTCGATCCCAACTATGTACCAGTCCAGCTCCGACGCATTCAAGTCCTGGCCCAGCAAGACCCAGCCGCTGCGAAAGCGCAGGTAGCTCAATTGGTTGCCCGTCGTCAGGCACTTGGCATCGATACACCCAACGCTTATCTGCTAGAGGCGCAACTGGCGCAGGCTGTCGGTGATACGGCTTTAGCATCGAAGTCTTATGAGGCCGTGATTGCGCGTCAACCTGCTAACACAGATGCACTGGTGGGTCTGGGTAACTTGCGCCTGCAACAGCGTCAACTTGGTGCCGCAGAGCAGTACTTTAACCAGGCTCTTGCCTTCCGGCCAAATGATGTGGGGATTCGGCGATCGCTGATTGAAGTGACCGTTGCTCAGGATCGGCCCCTCACAGCAATTAAACAGCTTGAAGACCTGCAAATGCGGCAGATGACTGAAGACAGGAGCATTGCCGAGCGGCGTCAAAAAATTGAGGAAGACTTCCTGCAAAGACGCGGCTTTCAACCACCGTGGGAGCGCTATTAAAGCAATCATCTCCGCGATTATCACCTGGACTGCGTATTCATTATTTATCTATCGACTCTAATTCAATTCACTTGTTCCTACTTAATTCATTTGTCTGAACGTACTGTGCTCTGCTGTTTTGACTATCCCAACCCATGCGAGATTTTTCTCACCCGGTGATTCTCATGTTTATTGTTCTCAATGCCCTCATGTTGGGCTTGAGTAGCTGTCGGGATGCTCAAAATTCGCAATCCGCGATCCAAGCTTCTCCAGCCCCTTCAGTCACACCTACTGATGGTGTCAGCCCTGTAGCTGCGGTTGCGGCTCCAGCAGCCCTGAATGAGTTGCTGCAACAAAGTTGGGATGCCTATCGACGACAGTTCATTCAGTCAGACGGGCGTGTGATTGACCTTGAGCAAACAGCTGACAACCGTACCGTGTCTGAAGGGCAAGCCTATGCCATGTTACGAGCGGTCATGATTGGCGATCGCGCCACCTTTGACCTGACGCTGAACTGGGCTGAAAACAATCTTCAACGCAAAGACGTTAACGGCAAACAAATCGACAACCTCTGGAGTTGGAAGTGGGGACGCACACCACAAGGTCAATGGGGCATTATTGATGCCAACTTTGCCAGTGATGCAGATGTCGATGCTGTCACCGCTCTCATCTTTGCTTATCGGCGTTGGCAAGACCCTGCCTATTTAGCGCTGGCCCGTACGAAATTAAAGGATTTGTGGAATTACTCAACTCTGGTTGGTAAGAATGCAGCGGGCAAACAAGTTCGTCACTTTTTACCAGGCCCCGCGATCGCGTTTCAAGAAGGCAATTTAGTCACCCTTAATCCCTCTTATCTAGCGCCTTACGCATTTCGCCTGTTTGCTCAAATAGATTCTGAGCATGATTGGTTAAGTTTAGTCGATAGCAGCTATGAGTTTTTAGACGCTGCAACAGAGATATCGAATGTGCGTTTACCCGGTGATTGGGTCGCCATTGATCGAGAAACTGGCATTTTGACACCACTTCTTTCTCCCCCACCTGGCACCAGTGAATATGGCTTTGATGCCTACCGCGTTTGGTGGCGAGTCGGACTGGACTGGAGCTGGTTTAAAGAGCCACGAGCCAAGAAGTTTTTAGAACAGCGAATGACTCACCTCAAACAGGTGTGGAAAGCACAAAAGAAACTACCCGCTCGGATCGATTTACAGGGCAATCCTATCGTCGAGTTTGAATCAACTGCTCAATACGGCATGGTGTACTTCGCAATGCAAATTATTGATCCAGCGATCGCCCGCGAAATTGAGCAAAAAAAGATCGCACCCACCTATCGCAATGGTTATTGGGATAGCGACAGTGCTTATTACACGCACAACTTGATCTGGCTAGGACTGGTGCCTCCAGCAAACCTGGCTGCGCTGATCCGTCCGTAATGTTTTGAAAAAACACCAGAAGTGAATGGCGATCGCGCTCCTTCTGGCAAGTGTAAAAACCGCGTTTACTTCCTACCACCGTCGTTTACCGAAACCTAATCATGAAAGGCACTCACCGACCTGAGTTACCTAAGCAACGTTCGACCCAAAAATCGTATTTTCGCGCAACTTTTTGGTTGTTGTTGTCTTCTCCCGCGTGGCTATTTCTAGCCGGAATCGCCACCCAAGCCCAAACGGATAAGTCGATTCAAAGACAAGAGGATCAACTGATTCGCCAATACAGCCCCAGTGGGTCGGCACCCGTGTATCGACTCCCCAAGGCAGCTCCGGCACCCGTGTATCGTCCCCCGGCTGCCCCCGCGCCCAGACGCAGCGTGAGTGAGCCAGCGCCCGAACCCGAACCCGCACCGAGATCGGCTCCAAGTGCGCCTAGTCGGCCAGCCGAACCTGCAACCGCTGCCAAGCCTGCTGCTAACTTAGGGCCGCTGAGTCGATACGAAGTCGAGTTTAATCGCAGCCCTGTGGTGGGAAATGCATTGCAACTGCGCGGCGCTTACTCAGAAGTAAGATTTGGGTTTACCCGCCCGCGTGACTGGAATGTGCAAGCCGTTAAAGCCTTGATTCGCTTCAAGCACTCTCCCGCTCTTTTAGCCAATCGCTCTAACTTAACCGTGCGGGTGAATGGGGTTAGCGTTGGTAGCACGCCGCTCAACCGGAGATCGGGGCAAATTGGGCAGTTACTCGTGTCAATTCCGCCTAGAGTGCTGCAAAACTACAACGAAGTGACTCTGGTAGCCCAGCAAAACAACTCACCCGAATGTCCTGAAAATCCGGGTGACCCCACTCTCTGGACAGAAGTGCTACCCGACTCTAAGGTGATGCTTGATTTTCGTCCGGTGGCTGTGCCGCTCGACCTGAGCAACTATCCCTATCCCTTCTTTGATCCGCTCAGCTTAGACACTAACCGAATTGCCTATCTCACACCTGAGCAACCGAACGAAGCGTGGCTCACCTCGATGGCTCAGTTTCAGGCAGGGTTAGGGCGACTGGCAGATTTTCGCCCTCTGGAAACCCGCTTATTTAAGAAACTAGAAGAAGTACCACTAGGACAACGATTGGTTATCATTGGCACCCCGGCTGAGCAATCGGCTCTGCGTGGTTTGAAACTGCCACTCCAAGTGGTGAATAACCAACTCGTTGACGAGTCTAAAACCCCACTTGCTGAAGATGTTGGCGTATTGATGTTAGGCACTACCCGCAATGGGCAGGTGCCTGTTTTGGTAATTACTGGCAACGGGCCAGATGGCGTTTCCAAAGCCGTTCAGCTCCTGGTTCAGGCCGATCAGCGCAAGCTCACAACCGGACAATACATGACCGTGAGTGAGGTGCCAGATGTGCCCTCGCCATCACCTCGCAGTTGGCCCCGTTTTATTCCAGCAAATGACTCCTTTAAGCTCAGCGACCTGATGGGTGCTGAAAATAAGGCGATGGAGGATGTCACAGTGCGGGGAGCCTACGCTCCACCAGTGGACTTTAACTTCCGAGCATTACCAGACGATCGCCTCAAGCGTGGCAGCACAATGACCTTGCGCTATAGCCACAGCCCCCAGGTCAATCCGCGCTTATCGACTTTAGAAGTGCGCATTGATGGGGTGCCAATTGGTGGTAAGCGATTAACGAAAGAAGATGGCGTTACCAAAGACACTTTCAAGCTTGATTTACCGCCCGACTTGATCAAGCCCGACTCAAAGATGCAGGTTGTTTTTAACCTGACTCCCAAAGAACTGGGTCAATGTCAAACTATGCCTGACCAGCAACTCTGGGGCACGGTACATAGCGATACCTCGTTTGACTTACAACGAGAAAATGCAGTGCAACTGCCCGATCTGGGCCTGCTGAAAGCGGGTTATCCCTTTGCGGCACCTCAAGATCTTTCGACCACTGCGATCGCGGTACCCGATTCACCTAACGCTGCTGAACTTCAAACCCTGCTGGAGTTTAGCGAGCGGCTCGGACGCTTGAGCCAATCTGACACAGTTAAACTGCGAGTCTTCACGGCTGGCACCTTACCCGAAGATGTTAGACAAGAGAGCAACCTGGTTGGCATCGGTCGTCGAGAACGCTTCCCCTTCCCTGAGATCAACGAAGCAAAAGGCTTCCAACTGGGCAACTTTTTCACCCGTTCTAATGGGCAAAGTCAGGTTCAGACGGCACCCGATACAGGCGGTGTGGTGAAGCAAGTCGTTTCCCCGTGGAACAACAACCGAGTCTTGCTGGCGCTAACCGCTCAAGACGATGCCGGGTTAGGCAAAGTTCAAGACCTGTTTGAGCGCGATATCCTCTTCTTCCAACTAAAAGACGACACCGTTGTCGTGAATACCACGAAGGATAATCCCTCACCCTACGACGTAAACGACTACTCGTTTGAGTCCTTCCGAGAAGCCGATCGCACCCGCCAGATTGAAAACACCTCACCTATCAACAAAGTCTCTAACTTCTTAAGCAACAACTGGTATCTACTGCCAACAGGCATCATTCTGGCAGCTTTGGGCATGTATGGCGTCGCCCAACTCTATCTCAAACGGCTCGCGGTAGGAGATAAAAAATGACCAACTCTACGGTAGAACCTCAATCACGTCTAAGTAAGCAACAACGTTTTCTCAACTTGCTGCTGAACTCAGTTCCCAATTTCTTTGATCAGGTGTTGGGGCGGTTTGGCCAGCGTCAGTTATTGCTGCTCTTAGTCCTCCTCGCGATCGCGTCTATTCCGCTCATTATCACCCCCTTAAAAATCTGGCAACAAGGCTTTGTTGCAATTTCCTTGATTCTTTTAGGTTGGGTTGTCGTTCATATTGAAAGTAAGCAGTCTGATTCAAAGGTTAGTGAATACCTCCACCTTTTTTTGATCGGGCTAAGCGTCATTGCGACCTTGCGCTACTTCTACTACCGCACTGTCTACACGCTTAACTTTGATGGGTGGATCAACGGGTTCTTTTGCGCCGTTCTTTACCTGGCAGAGTTGTACGCCTTTATTGGACTGTTGCTGTCTTACTTTCAGACCCTCAAACTGCGCGATCGCACTCCGGTTCCACTTGATACGCGTCCGCAAAGCCAGTGGTTTAAGGTTGACATTTACATTCCAACCTATAACGAAGAAGTTGAAATTGTGCGAAAGACAGCCGTTGCCGCGCTTGCAGTCGATTACCCGGCTGACAAGAAACGAGTGTACGTGCTGGATGACGGACGTAAGTATCCTGAACGCCGCAAAGAGCTGCAAAAAATGTGTGATGAAGTGGGTTGCATACTTCTCACACGTCCCGACAATAACCACGCCAAGGCTGGCAACATTAACACCGCAATGAAGCGCACCGATGGCGATCTGGTCATGATCCTGGATTGTGACCACATCCCCACCCGCGACTTCTTGCAAAATACAGTTGGGTTCTTTTATGACCCTAAAGTGACGCTCGTGCAAACGCCTCACTGGTTTTACAACCCTGACCCGTTTGAGCGTAATTTGCTGACGCAAGGGCGCGTACCAGTCAGTAACGAGCTGTTCTATAAGGTCGTGCAAAAGGGCAATGACTTTTGGAACGCTGCATTCTTCTGCGGTTCAGCAGCCGTGATTCGCAAAGACTATGTATTGCAGATTGGTGGCATTGCGGTTGAAACCGTGACCGAAGACTGCCATACCTCCTTCCGGCTTCACTCTTTGGGCTACAAATCGGCTTACGTTGACAAGATCATGGTGGCAGGGTTAGCGCCTGAGAAATTCTCAGCGCTGGTGGGGCAACAGGTGCGCTGGGCACGGGGGATGGCGCAGATTATGCGGCTCGAAAATCCGTTGTTTAACCGCAAGCTCAATCTCACGATTCCCCAACGGCTCTGCTACTTCTCCGCCATGTTTGGCTTCTTCTACGGTGTGCCACGGATTGTCTACGCGATCGCCCCGACCCTCTTCTTGCTGTTTGGCATTAACCCAATTCGGGGTTTGGGGTTAGAAACGTTAGCCTTTGCGGTGCCCCATATCGTTCTGTCAATGGATACTAACTACATCACCTCTAAGCGCGTGCGCTTCTCCTTTTGGAATGAGGTGTTTGAATTTGCCCTGTCGTTTTACACGGCGGTCGTCACCTGTATGGCGGTCATTAACCCCAAAATGGGGTCATTCAACGTGACTGATAAAGGGCTTTCGGTCACAGAGCGCAGTTTTGACTGGGAATCGGCTCGGCCTCTGATTGTCGTTACGGTCATGGTGTTGGCGTCTTTGCTGGCAGTGCCCTTCTGGATTTTGTTGCGACCGGAAGATTTTGAGGCGGTGCTGGTCAACGCGATGTGGGGCGGCTTTAACCTGCTGCTGTTATCGGGTGCGCTATTAGCAGCCTACGAACAGCCTCAACTGCGGCGATCGCACCGACTCAACCGTGAACTCAACGCAATTATTTACAGCCAGGGGCAGACCTGGCATGGCAGAACGATTGACGTAAGTGAAACAGGTGCGCGGATTGTGCTTGACTCCTGGCCAAACATTCCCGATGTGATCGAGTTAGAGGTGATGGGCGACTACAGTGCCCGTGCTTTCTTAACAGCCCGGATTGTGCGAGGCGTGCCCCTGAATGAAAATCAATCGCTGCTGATCGTGGACTTTTTAGAACCAACTCGTGAACAAATGGATGCCCTCACACTTGTCCTCTACTCTGACGTGCGGGAGTGGTACTCACAGCGACGCGAAAATGTGGATGATCCACTCGGTTCGCTGCGATTCATCGTTTCGGGGATTCGACGCGCCTTCCGCGATCCAAAACCGATGGAAGGGGTGAAAGTACGGAAGCAAGTGCAGAAAGAAGCGCAGTTATTCTGGGAAGGACGGCTCTACTCAGGCATCGTAACTGACCTGGGCTTACAAAGCCTGCGCCTTATGATTAGTCCGCAAGACCTACCCAACTGGGAAATTCTTAGCGAGAAGAAACCCGTTGTCGGTTTGCTGATCGATGACCCAGAACTCAATGATGGGAAGACAAACCGCTTGCTGGTCGTCGTCAATGATATTCAATTTGTTTCGACCGATACAGGCAATCAACTAGCGCTTGAACTGCGATTCCCAGAATCGTTACGCGATCGCCAGGAAGACAAAGTTCAACATCTGCTTGTTGCCTAATTCAACCTAAAAAACCTGCTATTCCGCTTGTGCTGCAACCCTGTGTTCACCCAGGCGGAATTTTCTTTGGGACAGACTGCCGTTATTGCAGCCAAAGCCCATCACCAGACCCATTTAAAGCAAAGAGCGGGGCAGGCAAATTAAAGCAAAGAGCGGAGCAGGCAAAAACCTCCTCCACTCATCAACAATTGCCGATTGAATGCTCAGCGATCGCGCCTGCCCCGATGGAAGCAAACACAATTACCTATTTGACGAAAGTAGCAGTGAATCAAACTTTTTGGACTACTCGTAGATCCACGACATGATGGTTGGCTGCCACGCAACCAACTCGGCGTCGGAGAACCAGAGGGCAATCTCAGACTGAGCCGTTTCGGGAGCGTCGGAACCGTGGATCAAGTTACGCCCAATATTTGCCCCAAAATCACCCCGAATCGTTCCGGGTTCTGCATTTAAAGGATTGGTTGCCCCGATCACTTTACGCGCTGCTGCAATCACACCATCCCCTTCCCACACCATTGCCACTACCGGGCCAGAGGTAATGAACTCGACCAGACCCGCAAAAAAGGGCTTGTCTTTGTGAACTCCATAGTGGCTTTCTGCCAGCTCACGGCTGACGTTCATCAGCTTTAAGCCAACCAGGGTAAAACCTTTTGCCTCGAAGCGACGGATGATTTCGCCAACGAGCTTACGCTGCACACCATCAGGCTTGATTGCCAGAAATGTCCGTTCCAAGGTTGACTCCTCAAAATTTATCAATTGTTACCAAATCAAGATTACTGCAATCGAGGAAACAGACGGTAGAAGAATGGCACTCTCTTTACTGATTGCACTTTTCCCACGGGTCGCGGATGAAGTAGAGCGCATCTCTGGCTTGAAGGCGCATGCCGCCTTGCTTCCAGGTGCCCCAACGAGTGACATACTTTTTGCCATTCGATCGCCGCTCAATTGCCACTGTAAAGTTATTTCTTAATTCTCGATAGCAGCCTTCTAAGTTCGTCAGGGTCAGATCCAACACCGGAATGTTGAATGCTTGCCCACCCTTATTCACCACAAAAAAGCCTTCGGCTCCCCGTTCCAGCAGCAGCACCGTTGGGCTGTTAATTGCCGCCAACACGTTTTCTTGGATCCGTTTGCCTTCACGAGCGCGATCGCGCATGATTCGCCGGAACTTGACCCCATACTTGATGTAGGGCACCGACAAATTATCTTTGCTTAAAACCAGTGGTGTACCCGATTCCCGCGCTAACACATAGGCTGTGGCTAAATGGGCATCCCCTTGATCTTTAAAGGGGCCGACGGGTGTGCTGGTAATATCGGGAGCGGTGTCGTGGTTGCGCCCAAACACCACACTGCGGGGATCGTTGAGCGCTTGAGGGACGCGCAGACTCCGCAGATCACCCCCATAGCTAAAGGCACTTCTCAGCGTGTTATACAGGCGAAAGTCCGTCACGGCGGCAATGTAGCTGTACTCTTCAAGCCGCGTATTGCCCCCCTCAATCACTTCCAGGTAGTTCCAGGTGGGGCGTGTATTTGCCAGGTTGATGTAGTCCTGCAAAGCCGATTGAGGCATGTGCTTGGCTGCATCAAAGCGAAATCCATCAATCCCCAAGTTCAGCAACTTCTGCATGTGTTGCTTCTGAATTTGGCGCACATGCGGGCGATCGAGCTTCAAATCAGGCAAGTCGCCCAACCAGCAGCGATGGAGTGTCCATTTAGCGTTGGGGTCGTCGTAATTGGTGTTGCAACGCGGTTGAAAGTCTTGGGGCGTGAACGTCGGAAACTTCAGATTTTGATATTGAGGCATATTGGCCATGTGATTGAACACGACATCGGCAATCACTCGCACATTGCAACGATGCGCCGTATCAATTAACGCTTTTAACTCCGCTTCACTCCCCAAGCCCTCAATCACCCGGTAATCGACAGGCTGATAACGTGCCCACCAATCCTTGCTGGGGTTTGATTTTTGAGCTGGCGAAATTTGAATGTGCGAATATCCCTGTTGTCCAACTGCACAGACATACTTTTTCACATCGCTAAATCGTTGATTAAACGCATGAAAAATTGCCACTGGTTGAGTTGTAGCTGGCTCTAACTTAGAGGTAGCTGCTTTTTGTTGGGCCACAGCTTGCAACCCAGTGTGACTTGCCCTATTTGCCTGAGTTGAATTTTCACAACTCGGTAAAAGAAGCAGACCCAGGCACAAAATCAAAGTTTTCGCAGCAATGTGAGGCAGCGATCGCTGACTGACAGCACGCATCATAAAGTGGTAAATGAACGGGGCTACGGCTTCTTTATAGCAAAGGTCAAAAATGAACAAAAGCCCTAAAGTTAGGGCTTCCTGAAATGACTAGCGGCCGAGATCATGCAATGCGTTAATGGCATCTGCACAGCGATTGGTAAGGGCTTCTAACTCTGCGCGATCGCCCGTTTTGGGTGGTGGAATTAGCTCTCCCACCCGCAAAGTCACAGGCACCGAGCGAGGAAAACCTGATTTGTCTTGAAAAATCTTATCGGTGCCCCACAAACATACGGGTAACAGGGGAGCTTGAACTTTTTGGGCAATTAAAGCTGCCCCCAACTTGGGATCCGTGACTCGACCATCCGGCGTGCGAGTCCCCGTAATGAAAATTCCAACCGCCCAGCCATCTGCGATCGCCTGCATTGCAGACCGAATTGCACTGCGATCGGCCGAACCCCGCTTCACTGGGTAAGCCCCATAGAGTGTAATCGCCTGCTTTAACACAGGCACCTTAAATAGCTCCTCCTTCGCCATAAACGCCACTGGACGCCGCATACAGCTAGCGAGCAAGGGTGGATCAAAATCACTTGCATGATTTGCGACAATGATGAGCGGTCCCTGTTTGGGCACTTTTTCAAGCCCATAAGTGCGACCGCGCAAGTAGAAACGTAGGGTCGGCGCTACCACCGGCCATTTAAACGCACGATAAAGAAGCAGACTAATAAAAGGTTCTCGCGATCGCGCCATGATTTTAACGAACTCAGGTAAGCCAAATTAACAAGTCAACAAGGTGGCAGGCACTTCGCTCAGACTACCCACATTAATCAACTCAACCCCTGATAAAGCACGTTTCATAATTCCAGTCAGCACTTTACCTGGCCCAATCTCAACAACTTGTGTTACCCCTGCTTCGAGCAACTGTTGGGTGATTTCTCGCCATCTGACAGAGCCTGTCATCTGCTCAATCAAGCGTGCTTTCAACTCTGATGCGACCGTTGTTGGAGTGGGGTCAACATTTGATAAGACAGGCACTTGCGCATCCTTAAAGGCAACCGCATCCAAAACAGAGCGAAACTCAGCCGCCGCCGTCGCCATGAAGGGCGAGTGAAACGCGCCACTGACATTGAGTTTCACTGCTCGTTTTGATTTGACATTCTGCAGCACGGTTTCCACCGCTTCAGGTTGCCCCGAAATAACCGCCTGTCCATCGTTATTGTCATTTGCTAAGACAACTCCAGATGTTTGCTGCAACTGCTCTTTGAGCTGTTCTCGGTCAAACCCCAGCAAAGCCGCCATCAGACCACCAGAAGCATTTTCCATCAACTCAGCGCGGTGTTTGACGAGGCGCAACCCATCCGCAAAATCGAAGACACCCGCCGCATAAAGGGCAACGTACTCTCCCAGACTGTGCCCAGCAACCCAAGTCGGTTGGGCAGTTCGGGCTTTCAGCACATCGACCAAAATACTTTCAACGGTGTATAGGCAGGGCTGTGTGTAAAGAGTCCGAGAGAGGGTTTCAACATCGCTCTGGCAGCGTTCAACGACCGACCAGCCTAAAATCTGTTCTGCTTCTTCAAACCGCGCGATCGCCTCGGGCAACTCCAACAACTCGTCGGCCATACCCACAGCTTGAGAACCCTGTCCCGGAAAAACCCATGCAGTCTTCGTCATTCAGCCTCACCCAAATAAGACAAATGTCTCTAAAGGAACAATTGCTTATTCTAACGGTTGAGGGGAACACTCATGGGACAAAATTTCTTATCTTGCCCAGTTAAAGACCGCAGCCCCCCAACTCAAACCAGCTCCAAATCCTGAAGCCACAATCGTATGACCAGGTTGAATACTGCCACGCCGCACTTCTTCGTCTAGGGCAAGTGGAATCGAAGCCGCTGAGGTATTGCCGTACTTTGCCAAATTACTAATGATCTTTTCGGCCGGAATGCCAAGGCGATCGCCGACTGCATCCATAATTCGTTGATTGGCCTGGTGCAGCAGCAACCAATCTACTTGATCAACCGTCAAATTAGCCCGGTAAAGAGCTTTCTCAATAATTTCAGGCACCCGCCGTACCGCAAATCGGTAAACCTCCTGCCCATTCATCGTAATGGGATGGAAGGTATTTTGCCCGATTGTTACTTCAGGTAATAACTCTTTTGGCTCCGGATGATAAGCCAGATTCAAATACTTATTCTGAGTGCCATCGGTGCGCAGCTCAAACCCAAGCAACTGGTCGCGATCGTTGGCTTGCAAAACCACTGCTCCAGCACCATCGCCAAACAGCACACAAGTCCGGCGATCGCCCCAATCTACCCAACGCGACAGCACATCAGCACCAATCAGCAGAATGTTTTGGTAAGTGCCCGTGCGAATAAATTGCGCGGCTGTCACTAAACCAAACACAAACCCTGAGCAAGCAGCCGTTAAGTCAAAAGCAACCGCCTGAGTCGCACCCAACTCAGCCTGCACTAGACCAGCCGTACCAAATAAATCATCAGGGGTCGAGGTAGCCAGCAAAATTAAGTCAACCTCAGTTGGTTCGAGCTTCGCCATATCGAGTGCTTTACGGCAAGCTTGAGTGGCTAGACTCGCTAACGTTTCTTCTGGCTTGGCAAGGCAACGCGCCCGAATTCCAGTTCGAGTTGCAATCCAATCATCTGAAGTCTCGACAAGGCTACTAATTCCTTCGTTGCTTAATGAAGTCGCAGGCACCATTGAGCCTGTCCCTGTGACTGCAACGCCGACCCCTGGTTGATTCAATGTTTTATCTCCGTCATACAGTGGGGCTAGATAACAATTAGCTCTCAGTTGATTGAGTCATCACAACCGAGTCCTGGTCATCCCCCTGGTTAAAGGCTTGAATGCGCTCAGATACGCGATGGTCGATCGCCTCCTTAGCCAACCGAATGGCATTAAACACGCTGGGAGCTTGAGAACTGCCATGACTAATAATACAGACACCATTCACCCCCAACAGCAAACCACCACCATGTTCGGCGTGATCAAGCCGTTGTTTAATTCGGCGTAGGTTTGACTTCAAAATTGAGGTTCCCAGCTTACCATGCATCCCGCGTGGCAGTTCTTCGCGCAAAATTTGCAATATCACGCTGCCCACTGCTTCAGCAAATTTGAGCAACACGTTACCCACAAACCCGTCGCAAACCACCACATCAAAATGGCCTGAAAGCACATCTCGCCCTTCAGCGTTACCAATAAAAGGAATATTGGGATTACCTTGCAGCAATTCATAGGTACGAAGTGCCAGATCATTGCCCTTGCATTCTTCTTCACCAATATTCAGCAAACCGACTTTTGGTTCCTCAACACCTAAAACGTGTTGAGAGTAAACCAACCCCATAATTGCAAACTGCTCTAGATACTTGGGTCGGCAATCGACATTTGCCCCAACATCTAAAACAATGACGGACTTACCCGGCACGATAGTAGGCAAAACGGCACCGATCGCAGGGCGATCAATTCCAGGTAGGCGACCCAATCGCAACAAGGCCGCTGCCATCGCTGCTCCTGAGTGCCCAGCTGACACAACTGCATCTGCACGTTTCTGCTTTACCAGATCCATTGCCACATTAATTGAGGCTTTTGGTTTTTTTCGGAGAGCTATCAGCGGTTCTTCAGTCATTTCGACGACTCCGTCCGCTGGCACAATTTCCAACGGAGAAGCAATGTCATGCCGCTTTATACAAGCTTGAATCGAATCAGGCTCTCCTACTAGTAAAACTTCAACTCCTAGTTCTTCCCTGGCTCGAATGGCTCCTGCAACAATTTCCGCAGGGGCGTGATCTCCACCCATTGCATCAACCGCAATTCTTGCTAGCACTGATCCCATGTGGTCAAAGCGATAAAAGCCTTACAAATTTTAGCACTTGAGCATCACCGCGTAGATTCTTTTGGCATGGAAACAAGGAACAGATTGATTAATACGACGCCAAAAGATTATTCACCCCGACAATCGCGTGCGCTCAACCCTGACGTGAGAAAAAATCCTTTATGCAATTAATTTTCTTAGCCTTCGACGTGCGCGATCGCTCAAATCAAGACAAAGCGCTCATACCGCCTCTCTACATAGGAACGAGAATTAAATAACTTCGACAATTCCTTGAACGGGCGTTAGCGCAGCATGTCGTCAGGCTATACGGCCGTTCGCCCCTTTTTACGGCAAAATATTCGATCTGATTTAATCCATGATTCTTAAAGGAATCAGACAACATGCGGGACACGCCAAAGCGAGTGAAAAGCGGCAAAAGAAAAGAGAGCAAAAGGTCTATTAACCCTGCTCTCTTTTCTTCTAACTGCGTTCTTGCTCACCCTGTACTAAAAGGGAATTATTGAAAAAAATCAATACCTGGCTACCAATCAGCCACAGGAAAGCACGTTAAGATGAAAAATCTTCGAATTCATCGATTTTAAGGTCGTGGCTACTGGTTTTAAGCTGATGCCACAGAGACTCGATCTGAAGAAAAGACTCTTCTGGTGAAAGCTTGCCGTTTGACATCAAATTTGAAATGTAGCTAATCCGCTGCGAAAACTCCTGCAAATTTGCGTTAAACAGCAGATTCTGCGGAGAAAACGGCCCCCTGTAACGCGCACATGGATAAAAAAAGTCTTGTTTTTGCATTTTCAATGCTCCCCAGTTTCAAAATTTTTGAAGTGGCATCGAAACGAGTCTTTACCCTTACTTAACCTTTTACTTCCCTGATTTTAATGTCTTCTAGCAGTATTGGGCAGATTTTTTAACCAGATCTTAACCTAATTTGCCAGGCTGCCATCAACCACAGGTAATCCCTGCCGCAAGTCCGTTGACTGCAGCACAGGTGAAAGGTTAAGAAGCTCAAATTTCTCTTAACCTAATCTGGCTTAAGGGAATGTCTTAGAAGTCCCAGATTTATGCCCTTATCTCTCAAAGCCCCTTTGCCTACAGCAAAAGAGGAGTAAGTTTCCACTTCCCTTTTGAATGGAAGAGGGCAAGGGCTATATCCAATCCAATGGATCCTTTTCAGACACGCCTTAAAGATGGTGTTGCATCAGAAAAGAGATGCTTTTAGAGAAAGACTCGTACCAGTTTTCAACAGCAAGATTTGCTTTATTTATAATGCCCACCGAAGAAATAGAATTATCTGATATCTAGAAAACTGGTAGGCCATTTGCTTTTCGTCATTTTCGTCCACTCTGCAAGAAGCGCATAGCGATACAACCTCAACCCTGCTCCTGTAGGAAAAGAGACTGGGAGAGAGGGAAATGGCATCCACGCCAAGTAACCCCTAATTTTGATTCAGGGGGAGTGGGGCTGGCTTCGACTGGGTGGATGATTGGTTGCCTAAGCTACGGAAATAAGTTGTACCGATGATTGATAAAAAACTGATGTAAGCAACCGCCTGGATTAAAAACAAATGGTCGGTATAGCCGAATAGCATCCGCAAAATAATGCCCGGAAACTGGCGAGCTGGCAGGAAATGGCTGGTATCCCATAAAAGAGGCCCCATTAAACAAGAAGGTGGTGTGCTTGCAGAGTCTCCAAACCAACACAAATTCGTACCTTGCAAGTCTGAATAGCGGTAGAGGGCAATATCAAATTCCTTGATCGAAGAAATCGCCAACCCGGCCACAATTAAAAGCAGAAAGATACCCATAACTTGGAAAAACTGGCGCAGATTGATCTTGACTCCCAGCTGAAACAGCAAAACTCCGATCGCGATCGCGCCCAACAGTCCCGCTAAGGCTCCCGTGGCCGACGCTAAACTCTGCTGATAATTGGCAGCTAAAAACAAAACTGTCTCAAAGCCTTCTCGCAAGACAGCAAAGAAAATTAGGGTAAAAATTCCCCAACCTGCTGCTTGATCGCTGGCAAGGCTGGCAGTGACCGCTTTTTCGACTTCCGCTTTCATTTGGCGTGCTTGACGCGTCATCCAAATCAACATCCAACTCAGCATCGCGATCGCGGCTAAACCAAAAATGCCTTCTAGTAAGGGTTTGACAATGGGGCTGTAGCGCGTATCGACTGTTGCAAGGGCGGGTAAAACCCAAGCAAGGGTTAAGCCAACCCCAATACTGGCAAGTAGCCCAGCGATCGCCCCTATGTAAACCCAAAAATGCAACTGTGATCGGCCAGCCTTGCTTAAATAAGCCAACACAATGCCAATTACCAGAGTTGCTTCAACTCCTTCACGCAGAGTAATGACAAAAGTTGGTAATGCTGCACTCCAATCCATTGTTTCCAAATCCACCTAGATGGGCTGATCGCACTGCTGCCTTTGTACCAGTTACTTGAAGAAAAACCTTTGGGACATGGCTCCAGAGTTCCATCTTCGCGTGACTCAGCACTGAGCGCCAGATATAGTCTAAATGGAATGGGTGGATTTCGGCTAATCGCTCGATTAGTAGTGTAGTTGCGCCGCGATCGCCATTTTTGACTCAACTCGCTCGTCAGCTTTAGCTCAAATCACCTTCGGGTCGCAAGACATCATCCTGCTCGGCCCAGAGAGAATTTGCACTGGTGTCTTCACAAGCTTCTTCTTCGTTATCAACCGTGATTGAGCGCAAGACGTAGGGCAAAAATGCCCCCTTTAAACCTCGTTTGATGCGATCCGGCGTTTCATCAAAGATGACAAACAGTGGGTAGGTGTTGTCTGCGCCTTCACTGAGTACGTGCCGATAACGAAGTGGCATATCCCACTCATAGCCACGACTCAAATACACCTGGGTCTGCCGCCAACGGCTCAGCAAATCTGAAAAATCTTCTTGGGGCTGATGAATAAACACAAAAATCTCAACCCCAGTTTTGATCTTCCATTCGGGGTCGCACATCAAAAAGGCTATATCACACGGTAAGCAAACGGCTTCGCGATCTCCCACCTGACTTGACTTCCCGGCACCACCACGAAAACGGATGACTGGCAGAGGAATCGTGATCACACTTTCAAGCGGACGACGCATACTTGGTAGCATCTCTAAGTAGGGTCGATAACCCTTAAGTAGCGCGATCGCCCCGACCGCACTACTGCAACCCGTCAACAGTTCTTCATACTGAGCTTTAGTAACGGTCATTGGCTTAAGCAACCTATTTCAGGCTGGCAAAGAAGATCGTCATGCAGCAAAACACAGATACAGCAATCCTAAATGATCTGTGAAATCAGAGAGACTCTGTGAAAAAGTATCCAAAGAAAAACTTCTCACACCCCCAGATAGGATTACTGTAGATGCCGCTTAACCCAACGTTTCAAACACCTTGAACATGGGAAGATACATCGACAACAAGATGGAACCCACCATGCCGCCTAGTAACACAATCATGATCGGCTCCAGAATGCTGGTTAACGCCTTTACTGCCTGTTCTACCTCATCTTCATAAAAGTCGGCAACTTTCATCAGCATCTTGTCCAGTTCCCCGGTTTCTTCACCGATGCTAATCATCTGAATCGCCATGAGGGGAAAGACTTGTTCTTTCTGCAGAGCCAAGCTAATCAAGCCGCCTGTTTGAATTTCTTTACGGGCTGCGTCAATCGCATTAGCAACCACCTGGTTACCAGCCGTATCACGCACAATTTCTAAGCTCGTTAAGATGGGCACACCTGAACGAGTCAACGCACCAAATGTCCGACAAAAACGAGCAGTTGCCGACTTTTGGATCAAGTCACCAAACAAAGGCATTTTAAGGAAGAGACGATCCATCGTCTCACGCCCAAGTCGTGTTTTGTAGTACTGACGATAGGCAAACATTGCCCCAAAGAAAGTGATTGGCAGCAACACCACTGCCGGACTTCGGAGAAACTTACTAATGTTAAGCATCACCTGGGTAAACATCGGCAGTTCTGTACCGAGTTCCTGGAAAATTCCCGCAAAGACAGGAATGATGAAAACGGTCATCCCAATAAAGATAACAACCGCAATAAAGCTCACAACAACGGGATATGTCAACGCAGACTTAATCTGGTTCTGCAATCGAGCAACGTCTTCTAGCAGCTTCGCCAGACGGTTGAGAACTTCGTCAAGCACACCACCAACTTCACCCGCTTGCACCATGCTGACGTAGAGGTTGTCAAAACATTGGGGATGCTTTCGCATCGCATCCGACAGGTTCATCCCTTGCTGAACATCAGAGCTAATCCCCATCAAGGCTGTTTTCAACTTGGGATTTTGGCATTGCTCTGACAAAACACCTAAGCCCCTCACGAGTGCCACACCCGCGTTCACTAGAGCTGCGAACTGCCGTGAGAAAACGGCTTTGTCCTTGACACTGACACTGGCCATTGAGCTACTGATGCTCTTCAGGTCAAAGTTCAGAGACAAACCTTTGTCTTCTTTTAAGTCCCGAATGAATAACCCTCGCTCACGCAGGGTCGTCCGGGCTTCGCTAATCGTCTCAGCAACGATTTTCTCTTTTTTTGCGTTTCCCCGTGCATCTTGAACGCTAGCAACAAAGGTCGGCATAGTTCGGTTACCTGTTGTGACGAGATGATGGATAAGAGTGACTGTCTAGGGGGGCGATCGCACCATCCCATGCGATCGCTATTCCCCTATATCATGCACAATTCAAGCCGAATGCAGCAAAAAATTATACCCGCAACATGATTGAGGTTTATCGACGAGCGGCAGCAGCTCCCGCCGCTTGCTGGGGTGCGCCACCGATCAAACGCTGCAATTCGTCGGGGCGAGAGGTTTTTGACATCGCCGCTTCAAAAGTAATGACACCCGCCTTATAGTAATCGGCCAACACTTTCTCAAGCGTCTGCATACTCAACTTACCCCCAGTCTGAATTGCAGAATAAACCTGCGCGGTTTTCCCTTCCCGAATCAGGTTAGAAATAGCTGGAGTCACCACCATGATCTCCTGAGCCATAACTCGTCCGAATTCACCGGGTTTGGGATTCTTACGCGGCACCAGCGTTTGGCTAAACACGGCCACGAGTGAGTTTGATAACTGAACTCGCACCTGTTGTTGCCGCTCAGAGGGGAATACGTCAATAATCCGGTCCACGGTTTGAGCCGCCGAGCTGGTGTGCAACGTCCCAAACACGAGGTGCCCCGTTTCAGCCGCTGAAATTGCCAGCGCGATGGTTTCCAAGTCACGCATCTCACCCACTAGAATGATGTCTGGATCTTCCCGCAAAGCCGCTTTCAACGCATTCGCAAAACTCTTGGTGTCTTCACCCAACTGCCGCTGGTGGATTAAGCTCTTGACTGGCTCGTAAACAAATTCAATCGGGTCTTCTACCGTCAGAATGTGTTCAGCCCGAGTGCGGTTAATCAGGTCAATCATGGCAGCCAGCGTCGTGGTTTTACCCGAACCTGTCGGCCCCGTCACCAGAATCAAACCTCTCGGCTTTTCCGCCATTTCCCGCACAACGTCGGGTAAATTGAGCTTTTCAAAGCTGGGAATCTTAGAGCTAAGTGCCCGCAAACAAGCAGCGTAGGTGCCCCGGTCCTTATAAACGTTGACTCGGAAGCGAGCCAATCCCCGAACACCATAAGAACAGTCAAGTTCCCAGTTTTGCTCAAGGTTTTTTCGCTGGGTGTTATTTAACATGCTGAAAATGAGGCGCTGGCACTCTTCGGTATTTAAAGGATCACCGATCGGCTGAAGGTGCCCACTGATTCGAAAGTAGGGGGGTAAACCGGCAGTTAAGTGCAGGTCAGAGCCACCCATCTCAATCAGTTGCTCCATTAAATCTTCGATCATCAACTCCATGAGAGAAGCTCCTTCTAGGGTTACGGTTCGATTTGCTGTTTGGCTCGCTGGATCAGATTACCCACTCTCTGGCTATAAGCCATCGCAGCGCTGCTCACTCAGCAATCATCTGAAAACGCTCTAGTCTGTGTTGATCTCGTGGTTCAGACAAAAACTGCAAAGCGGGTTGAAACAAAATCAGACACACTAATCTTGGAAGCGGGGCGTCATGCAGAACGGACAATCAAGCCACTCCTGCTTCAAGTCAGCCGTACAGACGCGACAAGTCAGTGAAGTCTTACGCTTTGCTTTCAGTTCGGCTGCGAGACCTGTGTCTGTAAAAGTCACACGCTCAACTTCTTCTAAAGTCGTCATTCCAGTTCTCACTAGATTGAGACTGTAAGCAAGCAGTGTTTGCATCCCTTCTTCAACAGCAGTTTCCTTAATCGTTTCTGTAGGCGCGCCTTGAGTGATCAAATTTTGAATGTTCTCACTGACCCGCATAATTTCATACACACCACACCGCCCTTTATAACCCACCCCTGAACATTTGGGGCAAAGCTGATTTTTCACTTTTGCCTCTTGCACCTCTTGTGGTTGAAGAGTGTTTGCCTTGTAGATTGTCAACTCCCCATCACTAGCTGAGGTGAGGCCAAAGCGAGCCAGTTCTTCACGAGATGGCGTGTAGGGAATACGGCACTCATCGCACACGCGGCGCACAAGACGCTGAGCTACAACCCCAAGCAAAGCACCCGACACCATAAATGGCTCAACCCCCATTTCATCTAAACGGGCGATCGCGCCTGCTGCGTCATTTGTGTGCAGGGTTGTCAAAACTAGGTGTCCGGTTAGGGCAGCTTCGATCGCCGTCTTGGCCGTTTCTTTGTCGCGCGTCTCACCCACCAGAATCACGTCTGGGTCTTGCCGTAGAAACGCCCGCAAGATCATGGCAAAGTCCATCCCTTTTTCTCGAATTACCTGCACCTGGGTCAAACCAGGCAACGTATATTCAATCGGGTCTTCTGCCGTACTAATGTTGACTCCTGGCTCGTTCCGTTCGGCTAGAGCTGAGTACAGAGTAGTCGTTTTACCAGACCCAGTCGGGCCGGTTACCAGAATCAACCCAAACGGACGCCGAACCATTTCTTGTACCGTCGTGAGTGATTCGGGGTCATTAATCAACTTATCTAAGCCGAGTTGAGTTGCGGAGTTATCCAGAATCCGCAAAACGACTTTTTCACCGTAACGACTGGGTAGCGTACTCACCCGGAAGTCAATCTTACGGCCATCATAAATCCGGCGAATCCGTCCATCCTGCGGCATCCGGCGCTCAGCAATATCCAGTTGAGACATGATTTTGAAGCGAGCCGTTACCGCCGGGATAATCTTTTTCGGGAAGGGTTCAAACGCCTCTCGTAACACCCCGTCTTTACGAAAGCGAATCCGCAGGTATTCTTCTTGCGGCTCAATGTGAATATCAGAAACGCCTTCTTGCAGAGCTTTAATCAAAATCTTGTTCGCCAGAGCGATAACAGGGGCGGCCTCTGCATCTGCCGTATCCAGGTTTGCATCATCATCTTCAGGTGCTTCACTGAGATCCATGTATCCCAGTTCTTCGAGGTTGGCCTGAACATCAACCTTTGCTTCCTGCTCAACCTGCTTCTGCCGCTCAACCTGCTCATCCAGATAGAGGTTAATTAAGCGCTGATAGTCTTCGTTGGTAATAACTAAACGCTGCAAAGCCAAATTATGCTGGCGCAAAATACGGTTGAGGTCATCTTGTGCCGCCAAATCGTCGGGGTTTACCATCGCCACCAAAAGAGCCTGCGGAGGTCCTTCAATCCGCGAGAGCGGCACTAATCGATGACGCCGACATAAATCGACCTGAATCAAGTTGTTGATCAGCTCACTAACCTGATTTGTTGGGATCTGGTTAATTTCGGGATCAAGCGACTCAACCCCGTAGAGGATTTTGAGTTCAAACAACTGTTGCTTTTTATATTGACGCAGCAGATCAGGGGGCAGTTGTTGACCCGTGATCATCGCCAATACATCTGTTAGGGGTCTACCAGATTTCCGGCTTTCGACCAAAGCCTGTTGCATTTGCTCGTTGTCAACATAGCCTGACTGAATCAGCTTGTTACCAAACGGCGAAAAATTATTTTGAACGACAAGAGCGCGACGATTGGAGGAAGGATTTGCCATAGCAGAAAAGCAACGGTGGATAGTTTCT
This sequence comes from Leptolyngbyaceae cyanobacterium M33_DOE_097, assembly GCA_015296075.1. Classification (GTDB taxonomy): domain Bacteria; phylum Cyanobacteriota; class Cyanobacteriia; order Leptolyngbyales; family Leptolyngbyaceae; genus DSRU01. Next base: position 24,755 of record DVDV01000172.1, read on the forward strand.
AAGTGTTCCCAACTGGTTCAGGAGATGATCAGGAGCAGTTTTCCTGATTACGTCAGTCAAACCTGTACTAAATCAGTAAGCCAATTAAAGCTTCCCAGACCAGTACAGGCGAACTCTAGCAAAAATCGTTCAAACCACGCACAGCTTAAGAAAAAGGGGCTGAACACAAGTCTGACAAATTGTTTTTCCAGAATAATAGCCTGTTAAGCCAGAAACGTCAGATTTCTAGCGCTAGTGACAATTTGCTGTGGTTCTAAATTGATTGGAGAAAAATAGCGCGATCGCAGATGTTTGCCTGAAGCAAAGCAGGGAAACACGGAGTTAAGCATCACATCTACGCCCAAATGCAATTATGCATGTTATGTCGGCTGTGCGATCGCTTCTAGAACAAGCGGTAATAAAATAAGCAACAATCACTCTTAACATTTCTTAAGTTTTAGGCAAAATTCATTTGACTAATTTTATCCGTATTTCATCTTTACCAGGTGTTATTTGCAACATCATCACTGAACAAAAATGGTGTTAGTCAAACAAAGTGTTCACTTCATAACAATGAATATGTTGCTAGAAAACAGGTCACTGCTTCAAACGGTCAATCTTCTGATTCCTATAAAAGCGATTGATTTTTCAAGCTTTTCTGTAACGTTGTCTGTTTCTTCTGATGCTTAATTAATAGGAAAAAGTTTAGTATTTCTGACAACAGGGCTAAGGGAATGGTAGATATTTTTACAGGCTACTAAATTGCCGAAAAAAATTGCACGTCTTCCTTAGTAATTCTTTGGGCAAGATTGGGAAAGCTGTTTTACGGGAGATCATTGATAGGGTTATTCCCGCTCAAATCGCTCAAAGGTTTGCTCAATTATGCTGCGGCTAGGTCGTATCCGTATAGCATAGGTTGAGAAGGAGTTATTAGAAGTTACGAGAAGAGTAGAGGCTACGTAGAATGATTGACGAAGAGAATCAGGTGAACGCGACAACTGAGACAACTGAAGTACCAACGCCAGGAGATAGCGTTGACGTCACGGTTGACCCATCAGGTTCTTCATCTGAAGCCGGAGCGTCTGCCTCCTCCAATCAGAGCGAGGCGGGAGACGTGCCAATAACCTTGGGTGATGTTGTCATTGAGGACGGAGTAGAGGGGGGAGGCGCGACGCCTCAAATGGCTGCTGCACTTGCCGAAAAGGAAAGTGAAATTCAAGCATTAAAGCTTCAGCTAGAAGACCGTAATAGCCAGTTTGCTCGAATGGCAGCAGACTTTGACAACTTCCGCAAACGGACTCAGCGTGAGCGCGAAGAGCAAGAGCAAAAAGTTAAGTGCGATACGCTCTCAAAACTATTGCCTGTTGTCGATAACTTTGAGCGTGCCCGATCGCAGATCAAACCTCAAACGGATGGAGAAAACACCATTCACAAGAGCTATCAGAGCGTTTATAAGCAGCTTGTCGAATGCTTTAAGAGCATTGGCGTTACCCCGATGCGCGCTGAAGGCAAGGAGTTTGACCCAACGTTGCATGAAGCGGTCATGCGTGAAGCGACCAACGAGTTTCCGGAAGGCACTGTTCTAGAAGAACTGCAACGGGGCTATATGTTGGGCGATCGCGTTTTACGACATGCCTATGTCAAAGTTGCTGCTACTCCAGACGTCGTGGTAGCGTCTGAGGAAGGCTCAGAACCTCAGACAGAAAACTGATCCGTAATTTTTTTTCCGGCTAAAATGTTAAGCCAAAGCTGTGTTCTCCGGGCTGTTGCCCACTCCGCTCCGTTCTGATTTCGTTACACTCTCGCACCTTCACCAACACTCGCTATGGGAAAAGTTATCGGTATTGACCTAGGGACAACCAACAGTTGTGTTGCTGTTTTGGAAGGTGGTCAACCTGTTGTCATCACCAACGCCGAAGGTGGGCGCACAACGCCTAGCATGGTCGGTTTTGGAAAGTCGGGCGATCGCTTAGTTGGGCAACTTGCTAAGCGCCAAGCCGTGACGAATGCAGAAAACACCATCTTCAGCATCAAGCGTTTTATTGGTCGTCGTTGGGACGATACCGAATCCGAGCGATCGCGGGTGCCTTACAACTGCGTTCATGGCAAAGACGAAACAGTTGACGTGCAGATTCGTGGGCGCAACTATACGCCCCAAGAGATTTCAGCCATGATCTTGCAAAAATTGAAGCAAGACGCTGAGAGTTACTTGGGCGAGCCGGTTACACAAGCGGTCATTACAGTGCCAGCTTACTTTAGCGATGCCCAGCGACAGGCCACTAAAGACGCTGGCACAATTGCCGGGTTAGAAGTTCTACGCATCATTAACGAGCCGACAGCCGCAGCCCTGGCTTACGGTATCGACAAGCAAGAACACGATCAATGTGTCTTGGTGTTTGACTTGGGTGGTGGCACTTTTGATGTGTCAATCTTGCAGCTTGGAGATGGAGTATTTGAGGTCAAAGCGACCTCTGGCAACAACCACCTGGGCGGTGATGACTTTGATAACTGCATTGTGCAATGGATGGTTTCAGCTTTCAAAGAACAAGAAGGCATTGATCTATCAATTGACAAAATGGCCTTGCAGCGTTTGCGTGAAGCCGCAGAAAAGGCAAAAATCGAGCTATCAGGCACCCTCAGTACATCCATTAACCTGCCCTTTATCACAGCCGATGAGACAGGCCCTAAACACTTAGAAATGGACTTGTCTCGCACCAAGTTTGAAGAGCTAGTTAGCGAGTTGGTGCAAGCAACCATCAGCCCTACTGAGCAAGCTCTAAAAGACTCCGACTTGACCATTGATGATATTGATCGCATCCTGTTGGTCGGTGGCTCAACTCGGATCCCGGCAGTACAGGAAGCCATTCGCAGTTACTTTAACGGCAAAGCACCCGACAAGTCTGTTAACCCTGATGAAGCCGTTGCTTTAGGGGCTGCGATTCAGGCCGGGGTCTTGGGTGGAGAAGTCAAAGATCTGCTATTGCTCGACGTGACTCCACTGTCGCTGGGGATCGAGACGTTGGGTGAGGTTTTCACGAAAGTTATTGAGCGGAATACAACAATCCCAACCAGCAAAGCCCAGGTCTTCTCGACCGCGACTGACGGGCAAACCTCGGTTGAAATTCATGTGCTCCAAGGTGAGCGGGCCATGGCAAAGGACAATAAGAGCCTGGGCCGCTTCCAACTCAATGGCATTCCGCCAGCGCCACGAGGTGTCCCTCAAATTGAGGTTTCATTCGACATTGACGCCAACGGGATTCTCAAAGTTTCGGCGCGTGACAAAGGTACGGGACGTGAGCAGAGCATCTCAATCACCAATACAGGCGGCTTAAGCCCCAGTGAAATTGAGCGGATGCGACAAGAGGCCGAGGTCTTTGCTGAGGACGACTTGCGCCGTAAGCGGCTGATTGAGCTTAAAAACCAAGCCGATAGCTTGTTTTACAGTTATGAAACAACCTTACGCGACAGTGGTGAGCTGATCTCAGACGGCTTAAAGACACAAGCCAGCAATCAGGTTGCTCAACTCAAAGCAACTCTGTCTGATCCAGCGGCGCAGGTTGAAGAAGTCAAGCAAATGTTAGACTCACTTCAGCAAGTACTGTTGTCGATCGGAGCGGCTGTTTATCAGCAGGCCAGTGCTCCAGTTAGCTCTGGCTATGGTGATGCAGCTACCGAATTTGTTGAATATCAAGGCGATACTGTGCCCCACTCGTCGGGTGACAGGGACGGCGATGAGTCAAGTTTTGCTCTTGATGACGAAGATGCAACGATCACAGCTGATTATGAAGCGATAGATTAGTTAAGGTAAGAAGAGTCAGATGACTGACGTGTTTCAGAAATTTGGCTTTCGTTATGTTTATGCGATCGCGTCCCCAATCTTAATAAAGAACTCGTATCCCTATGGCTCGTGACTATTACGAAATCCTCGGCGTATCTCGTGATGCGGATAAGGAGGAAATCAAGCGTGCCTATCGCCGCCTTGCCCGCAAATATCACCCTGATGTCAATAAAGATCCAGGGGCAGAAGAACGCTTTAAAGAGATTAATCTGGCCTACGAAGTTTTATCTGAGCCGGAAACCCGTGCCCGCTACGATCGCTTTGGTGAAGCGGGCGTTGGCGCTGGAATGGGCGCAGGCGGCTTCCAAGATTTTGGCGATATGGGTGGGTTTGCCGACATCTTTGAAAGCTTCTTCAGTGGCTTTTCAGGCGGCATGGGGGGTCAACGGCGAGCGAGTGGCCCAGTACGAGGTGAAGACCTCCGGTTAAACTTGCGGCTCGATTTTCGGGAAGCAATCTTTGGTGGTGAGAAAGAAATTCGGATCAACCATTTAGAAACTTGTAGTAACTGTAGTGGTTCTGGTGCAAAACCAGGTACAGGCCCCCGCACTTGCTCAACCTGTAGTGGAGCAGGCCAAGTTCGCCGTGCGGCCCGTACTCCGTTTGGTAGTTTTACTCAAGTTTCGGTCTGCCCCACCTGCAATGGCACCGGGCAAGTCATTGAGGAAAAGTGTGAAGTTTGTACTGGGGAAGGACGCCGCCAGCAAACGAAACACCTCAAGTTTGGCATTCCAGCCGGGGTCGATGATGGTAGAAAGCTAAGAGTTCAAGGCGAAGGAGACGCTGGTTTGCGGGGTGGGCCGCCAGGAGATCTGTATATCTACGTCTACATCAACGACGATCCAGAATTTCGACGCGACGGCATCAACATCCACTCTGAGCTAAAAATTAGTTACCTGCAAGCCATTTTAGGTTGTCGGCTCGAGGTCAACACCGTGGATGGCGAGGAAGAATTACTCGTCCCCCCTGGAACACAGCCTAATACTGTGTTGCCGTTGGAAGGGAAAGGTGTACCCCGCTTAGGCAACCCTGTGAGCCGTGGTGATCATTTAATTACCGTTCAGGTGGACATTCCAACCAAGACATCACCAGAAGAGCGTGAACTGCTCGAAAAACTCGCCAAGATTCGGGGCGATCGCGTTGGCAAAGGTGGCATAGAAGGCTTTTTCGGCAAGGTATTTGGGGGATGAGTACAACAGAGACATCGTCAAAGCCCGATGCTCAGCTTGATCTACGGGGAACGCCTTGCCCGATCAACTTTGTTCGCACCAAACTGAAACTTGAGCAGATGCAGCCTGATGCATTGCTTGAGGTGTGGATTGATGCCGGAGAACCCGTTGAGCAAGTACCCGATAGCCTCCGCATGGAAGGTTATGGTATTGAAAAGCTAGAACCGGAGTCTGGTTACTTTGTGTTGTGGGTGCGCCGTCCGCAAGCAGATTAAATCATGCCCTACGATTTGCCAGACGTAGTGTCGAGTGCTGATGCAGAGCAAGACTTGCTGCTTGGCATAGTGGTTGCTATCCAGGCAAATTTTTATCAGGTGCAGTTGCAGCATTTGTCAAACTCTCCTGATGCAACCGATATAGACTTAGATCCTCACTCTACCGAGACAGTCCCGATTGGCTCGGCTGCACTGGTCGATCGCCCACCACAGCTTTTGTGTACCCGCCGGTCGCGCCTGATGAAAACTGGGCAAAAGGTCATGGTGGGCGACTGCGTGGTGATCGAAGAACCCGACTGGCAAGGTCAGCGAGGTGCCATTGCGGATATTTTGCCTCGCCGTTCTCAGTTAGATCGCCCCCCTGTTGCCAATGCGGATCAGATTTTGCTGGTCTTTGCCTTAGCCGAGCCGGAGTTAGACGCACACCAACTGAGCCGATTTTTAGTCAAAGCCGAATCAACCGGACTAGACGTTGTCCTTGGGTTGAGCAAAAGCGATCTCGTATCCCTTGAAAAGCAAGCAGAGTGGTGCGATCGCCTCCAAAACTGGGGATACTCACCCATTTTTATCAGTGTTCGCCAACAGCAAGGGCTAGAGCAACTTTTTTCTCATCTTGGCCACAAGATCACAATTGTTTCTGGCCCGTCTGGAGTTGGCAAGTCAAGTCTGATTAATGCCTTGATTCCGCAAGCACAATTACGGGTGGGAGAGGTATCCGGTAAGCTTGCCCGTGGTCGGCACACGACACGCCACGTTGAGCTGTTTGAGTTGCCATCTGGGGGGCTGCTAGCCGATACACCAGGGTTTAACCAACCAGAGTTAACCTGCTTGCCTGAAGAACTGCCGTTTTACTTTCCTGAAATTCGCGATCGCTTGGCTGAAGCAGACTGCCAATTTAGCGACTGTTTACACCGAGAAGAACCCAACTGCGCCGTTAAAGGAGCGTGGGAGCGTTATCGAGATTACTTAGAATTTTTAGAAGACGCGATTGCCTACAAGCAAACGATCGAGCGGCAGGCTAACCCTGAAGCGACCTTTAAACGCAAAACTGCTCGAAAAGGGCAAGAGCAACTCGAGCCAAAGCTGGCCACTCAAAAGTATCGCCGCCCTTCACGTCGGACACAGCAACAGACGCTAATGAGCGACAACCACGAGCTAGAAGAACTTTAATTTTTCTAATAAAAGTGATTAGACTTTACAACCATTCTACCGATTGAGATAAGGAATTCTTGCAAGGGCAAGGTAGCCTAGATCTTAAAGGGACACGAGCAATACAGAGCTAAGTGACACTCTGTAAAAATTAATTTGCGCCGCAAGAATTTACTTGAAGTGTGATCTGGATAGCAGTCTCAATCAAAATGGTAAGCCATTATTAAGAGAACTCTAAGAAAAGATGGTAGAGCAATATCTCTTTAACACTCTTAAAAGATAAAGGGTTTTCTTACAAAAAGGTTGAGATCTGATTACACTGGAAGATTCCTAGATGTTCCCTGATTGGCTGGTATTCGATGCTAGGGATTGACGGATCTCAATCATTCATCATTCCAGAGGAGTTTTTGTTGTTTCGCATCCTCAATTGAATGTGAAGGGAGAGGGCAAGTATTATGATTATTTCCCCACAAAATAAAGTACTGATTCAAGGAATCTTTGAGCCATCTGGCATGACCTATGCACCCTTGATGCGTGCATATGGTACTCAAGTTGTTGCAGGCGTCAGTATCGGCTGGGGAGATTCAAACCTGAAGGGCATTCCCACTTTTAACCTGGTTGATGAAGCGATCGCAGCAGTTGGGGCGATCGATACCACGATTATTTTCGTGCCACCCTATTCAGTTTTAGACGCGGCTTTAGAGGCAATTGTTGCCGGAATTCGCCAAATCATCATTGTGACTGAGGGTGTGCCCCCCCTCGACATGGTGCGCCTGTTGCGCGAGGCAGAAGCAACCGAAACCATGGTGGTAGGTCCTAACAGTCCCGGCATTATCATTCCTGGCGAAATTCTCTTGGGCACCCATCCAGCTAGTTTCTATACCCCTGGCACAGTAGGCATCATTAGCCGCAATGGCACCTTAACCTATGAAGTTGCCATGCAACTTTCTGCTGCGGGACTTGGACAATCCATCAGTGTTTGCATCGGCAGTGACGCCGTGATTGGCTCCTCGTTTCCCCAGTGGTTGCAAATCCTCGAAGAGGACGATCGCACCGAAGCAATCGTGCTGGTCGGTGAGATTGGAGGTGACAGCGAAGAAACCGCCGCCCACTATATTGCCGAGGCGATCGACAAACCTGTGATTGCTTATATTGCTGGGCTTAACGTACCAAGAGGCCGCCGGATTGGACATGCGGGCGCGATTATTGACTCCTACATCTTGGAGTTAGGCCCCGACATTGGCACGGCAGACAGCAAGATTAATGCGTTTCGTCGCGCCAAAATTCCAGTTGCAGACCGCCCTTCACAAGTGCCCGAATTGGTTAAGAAAAAATTACGGCAGCCTGCTCGTAAGACCTGATAGCGGTCAAAAAATTTATCAAATCCATGACTAAAGAGCTAAACCCCTTGAGGATTTAGCTCTTTCCTACATTAGAGATTAGCTGGCGCGATCCGAGCAACACCTTTATTGGTTTAGCAAAGGAGTCGATTCTTCAGGTAAAAACGTTGGATCCAATTCGGCAGGGTAGAAGTCACCCGCTGCAATGCATTTTTGCATCGCTGGGTTTGGCTCAATCGCCGTATCTTCAGAGATGCCAACTACGCAACTTGCATAGCGCTCAGGTAGCAGGCTACGACGACAGAAGTTCAATACAGTTGCTTCCTCTGCTGATTCCAACTCTTTGCGAATATCAACCACGCAGTTGCCCAACTCAAGCGGACGACGCACCTGGCGGCAAGCTGTCAGCACATCGGCAGGTGCCAGCGCTGTACTGCGAGCAATGCGTGTGACGCAGTTTGAGGTTTCTTCAGGCTTAAAGGCGCGAGCGCATGCGTTTAGAGCCGTCTCTTGATTAATCTTGGCCGATAAAAGTTGCTCAGTGCAACGCCGAAAAGACCCATCATCAACCCCAAAACCAGGTTCAATGCCGTATTGAGCATTTGCAGGGGAAACCACAGCCAGGAGAGAAGTACTAAAAAATCCTAAGCCAAACAGTACGGATACTTTTCGGCTAACGGAATGCAGAGATGAAGTCGTATTCACTGTTCAACTATTTAAATGGAGGATGGTTGGATCATACCCACGAGAAGAGAGGCAAGCAAGCTCTGAAATGGTGAAATACACAGAGCTTCAAGAAGGCTATTTCGTCTAAGAATCGTGGATCAGTCAAGCTTCTAGCCCAACGATTTATAAAAGTGAAGCATCTCAGGCTACGCCTCCCCTGTGATTCACTCGTATCATAGTTCTCCTGCTACGCCACCGTATGAGTTAACAAAACAGTGCATTGATCACGATCCAGTAGATTTTGTTTATGAGTGGAGCATTCAAGCGTTAGAATCTGATTTGCTCAAGTGTCGTTTTCTAATCTTTAGATTACTTAAATTTTGTTTTTTAGCTAGAGGAGCTTCCATATTTGGATTTTGGGAGATTGTTTGAGAAATATTTAAGGCAATCAAATTGTTTCTAGGGTGCTATCACACTTATCATCATGGGTGATTCGTGCGGCTTAACTTGGTGATGGGTCTTTTTATTTGCTTGACTGCCAGCAGACCAATCAAGGTTGCGGCAAATGCTGGAATTTATTGCATGAAATGTCACTAATTAATGAGTTACTGTGGGCGACGTTTGGCTTGTTCCTGACGATTGGTGGCACTTTTTTAGGTGCTGTGCTTGCGCTACCCAGTTTTGATGCGGGTTCTTTTTCGCTGCAAATTCATAGCCTGAATGTTTCCTACCAAATTGGAGCCGTTTTGTTGGTGGGCTGCTTAGGGGGGCGCAATGCCGGAGCTTTGTCTCAAATTGCTTACATTCTGCTGGGGTTAACAGGCTTAGATATTTTTAATCAAGGTGGTGGTCTCGATTACATCCACAAGCCTTCGTTTGGTTATCTGTTGGGGTTTATTCCCGCTGCTTGGGTTTGTGGGCAGCTAGCTTTTGATCGCCTACCCCGGATTGAGTCACTTGCGTTTAGTTGTCTCTGCGGTTTGGGGTTAATTCACCTGACGGGGCTGGGGTACTTATTTATCTCTTATCTCAGCGGTTGGCTTGAAAATCCGTCAAACCTCTCCTTATGGGACATGATTACCCGATTTTCCTTTGTGCAAATCCCCGGACAACTGGCGGTTGTGTGTGCTGTTACGGTGGTTGCGTTTACGTTACGGCAAATGATGTTTTACTAACCAATAGAGCATTTTGTGAAAGTGGCTCTGACTTTTGTTGTTTGATACGCGCGATCGCCCCCGTTTTCAATGTTTGCTAAAAATCGCTTGTTTTGGATAGCTGCGCTCATCGGTTCAGTATTAGATCGTTTGAGCAAGTTTTTGGTGACTTACTTTTTTGTTCTGACCATTCCACCCCAGACGTTACCGATTATTCCGGGAGTGTTTCACCTGACCTACGTTGTCAACACAGGTGCAGCATTTAGTCTATTTAACCAGGGGGTGAGTTGGCTACGCTGGCTGTCCTTACTGGTCAGCATTGTGCTGCTTGTGATTGCCTGGTTTGGCCCAAACTGGAACCGTTGGGAGCAGGCCGGATATGGCTTCATTTTGTCAGGAGCATTAGGCAATGGCATCGATCGCTTTGTGCTGAATCAAGTCGTTGATTTTCTAGACTTTCGCATCATTCAGTTTCCGATTTTTAACTTGGCTGATGTTTTCATTAACGTCGGGGTTGCTTGTCTGTTTATTTCCGCGTTTTGGACTTCTGCTAAAGAACCCCGTTAGCAAAGTTTGATGTTAATTTAAGACATCTGCTCACGTTTGCATCCCTGCCTGAAACTCATGCCTGACCTACCGCCGAACACCTCTAACCCACGTAATCTCGACCCCGAAATTTACGCGCGCTTAAGAGCCGAAGCCAAAGCACCCTACCGTGGCTTACGCCGCTTTATTTACATTGGGTTTGGGGCTTCTGGGGCGATCGGTGGCTTTGTCTTTCTTGCCAAAATCCTGGCCGGACAAGAACTTTCAGAAACGGTGCCCAACTTTGCATTGCAGGTTGGAGTTGTAGCCCTGATGGTGTGGCTCTACCGCCTCGAAAATCGGGTCGAGCAAAAAGAACAGGCAAACCAAACCAAGCAAAAACGGTCAGCGAACGGTTAGGAGAAGAAGATGGCATCTTTCCTGAACGCACTTGAGTGGAAAGTGTTTAGCTGGATCGAAGAGTTTGTCGCACAGTACGGCATTTCACCAACTGTCCGCGAGATTCAGCAGGGGCTAGGCTATCGATCGCCTTCTCCAGTTCGCACTCGACTCGATGCTTTGAGCAGCAAAGGGTTTATCAGTCGCTTACCGGGCAAGACCCGCACCATTCGCGTGTTAAAGTCCAGCCGTGGCATTCCCCTATTGGGACTCATCTCAGCCCATAGTCTGGTCGAAACCTTCCCAGAGCAAAACATTGAGCATTTAGAACTATCGCTCTATCCCAAGTTTGCCAAGCTCTCCAATCACGAGCTTTCGCAGTACTTTGCCCTGCGGGTCAGCGGCGACAGCATGATTGATGCCCACATCGATCACGATGATGTTGTCCTGTTACGCCGGGAAACAGATCCTAAAGCGATTCGCAATGGTACGATTGTTGCCGCTCGTGTGAACGGAACAACGACACTCAAATATTTTTCTCGCAATGGCAGAATTATTATCTTGCAGCCAGCGAACTCAAACTACGAAGCGACCCTGATTAACACGGCTGAGCAGGAAGTGCAAATTCAAGGCTATTTTGTGGGACTCATGCGCGGCATTGTTTAGGGAGTGGTGAGACTCCCCAAACGAACCCCAAACAACCAGCAATTTATTGATTACCAAGCACGATGTAAGGCGACTCAATCGGTGGCGCTTTACCCGCATCGACCATCGCTTGATAGACGATCGCGGCTACTTCACCCCGTGTTGCTGGACGGGTCGGGTTCAACAACGCCAAGCTGGGATAGTTAACCACCACACTGCGATCGGTGGCTGCAGCGACCCGACCTGTTGCCCAAGATGGAATTTGCCTCGCATCTTGGAAGCGATTGAGACTCGCAAGATTGCCATCGGGGTAGCTTAAGCCAGCGCCCAAAGCGACCAGAACTTGCGCGCGGGGAATGGGTTCAGCTGGGCGAAAATCACCTTCGGGATAACCTTGCATAAAGCCACCCCGCACCGCAGTTTGAATCGCTTGATAGCCCCAAAAACTGGTGTTGATATCCGAAAACTCTTTACCTGGTTTCACAGCAGGAGGGTTAAACGCCTTATTGATGATGGCGGCAAACTGAACCCGCGTCACCGGATCATTCGGTCTAAACACCCCTCCCGGAAAGCCACTGATAATCTCAGCTTTTGCCATTGCCTCAATAAATGGTTGCGCCCAGTGCCCCGTCACATCTGGAAAGATGCTGGGTTGACCCGCGATCGGAGGAGGTGCAAACTCAAACAGACCCGCAATTTTCTTTTCATCGATCGTGTTGCCGACTAAATAGACCGGCCCTTTGGTGGCGTTGTTGAGGTCAAACCGCTGATTATTGCGAATCACGTTGTTACCAGCCTGACTGTTATCACCCAGGTTGGGTTTCGCCGCGATCGTCACCACAATGCCATCCCGCGTGTTTTCTTCGATCACGTTGTTGCGCAAAATGGGAGCCGCACCATCGTTAATGTAGAAACCATCCACATTTTTCGTCACCTGATTTCCAGAAACCAGCGGTGCTGCAGCCCCCCCGATCGCCAAGCCAAAGCCTGTATTTTGGAAGACATTACTGCGAATTTGGCCTTTGGCCTTGTTGGCAACCGAGATCCCGTTTCCGCCATTCTCGACAAACACGTTGTTGAAGATGAGCGGCTCTGCTACCCCTGAAACAAACACACCTTCGCGGTTGTTGCGAGTAAAGGTGTTGTTTTCTACAGTTGGGTTGCTTGTTTCAATCCAAACGCCAGTACCACGCGTGAGTGGGTTTGTCACTGTTAACCCGCGCACTTCAGTGCTTTTGCCGGCAACGATCGCCGCACTTTGGCGCGCAAACGTTGGGCTAATAAACGGCCCACCGCCAATTACACTGGTTGTCGAACCTTTATCCGCTTCATTGCCGCGCAGAATGGTGCCTGCGGGTAAGACAAGCGGAAATGTTTCACCCGTCTCTTGGGTATAAGTCCCTGGCTGGAGCTGAATCACAGTGACTGACCCTGGACGCACCTGTTGTAGAGCATAGGTAATGGTGCGATAGGGCGCTGTCGTGGAACCCGCCGTTGTTGCATCCGTTCCCGCCACTGGATTGACATAGAGAACCGTAGCACCCGACGGAACTTGTGCCAACGTTTGAGGTGAATCTGGCTTTACAGGGCTGATTTCTGCCGCTTGGAGAAGCAGACTAATTCCCGGTGATGCCAGTGCAAGAAAGACTGTAATTGGCAGCAAAACTGCCTGATTAAACCCACTCATATGCCAAGCCCAAAATTTACTAAATGGAAATGCCCTGTCTTCTGTAGCTAAGGAATAACTCTCCTGACGACCAGGGTTCACCGCTCAAAGTTCCTCAGACAGTCTACTTGAATTTGCTCTTTCAAAAAATTAAAAGATTACAAGATTCAAAGCTTCAATGTTTCACCAATCTAAAGTCACCAGAGCAAATTTAGTAGCAGGCCAACAGTAAGCTAGCAAGTCTACAAAGATGGTCTGGTTCGTCAGGCCGAGAAACTTATTTATTCTAGCGATCGCTTCCGATTCAGGAAAAAATCTGTATCACTTGGCAACATGAACCAGCACTCGCCCGACAACCTGCCCTTTGAGAATGCGGTCGATCCACACTGGTAAATCAGTCAGCGTTACCGTTGTTGCGATCGCCTCAAGATTGGTTAACTTCCAATCAGTGGCGAACCTGTGCCAGAGTTGCTGGCGTTGGGCCAGGGGTAGATTGACCGAGTCAATCCCAATCAGCCGCACCCCCCGCAAGATAAATGGATGCACCGTCAGCGGCAAATCAACCCCACCCACTAGACCGCATGCAGTGACACAACCACCATACTGAGTTGAGCGAATCGCGGTAGCCAGCAGATTACCCCCTACGGTATCGACAACACCAGCCCATTGCCCTTTTAGCAAGGGTTTGTCGCTTGTGTCGTTGACCTGTTCTCGACTCAAAATTCTGGCAGCACCGAGTTCAGTTAGGTAAGCATGGCGATCGCGCTTACCTGTTACCGCAACCACTTCAAACCCTAATTTTGCGAGTAGAGCAACTGCTAAACTACCCACCCCGCCTGTTGCCCCTGTGACTAAAATGGCTCCGCTGGCTGGTTGGATGGCGTGTTGTAACAAAGCTTCGACGCACAATGCGGCTGTTAGACCCGCTGTCCCCAAAATCATGCTTTCTGCCGGAGTCAAGCCTGCTGGCAACGGCAAAACCCAGGCGGCTGGCACCCGAATCAGCTCTGCAAAACCACCCCACGTATTCACACCCAGATCAAATCCAGTTACAAGCACGCGATCGCCGGGGTGAAATTGACCTGAAGTATCTTCCAAAACAATACCTGCGGCATCGATTCCGGGAATATGCGGATAGTTTTTTGTCACACCATAGTGCCCTGTCGCACTAAGAGCATCTTTATAATTAAGGGAGGAAAATTGAACTTGGATTAAAATATCTCCTACAGGTAAGTTTGAGATAGATTTTTTGACTACCTGCTGAATGTATTGGGTGTCTACTTGCTTAACGCTAAAAGCCCAAAAGTCTTCGGGTGCCATCTGTAATTCCCCTTAAAGCTGTTCTTTCAGTTCCAACTAGAGAACAGACGTATTATTCAGTGCATCACCCAACCGATAGGAACTGGAGCGACTGTGGTTACGCCTTTATTTTGGTTCTGTTAGCTTAACTAGAGACCATTCGTTAATGGCTTAAACTACGAAATTTTACTTGTAACAACATCACGTTTTAACGGTACGCGATCGCGCATTAAGCGTTTCTAACGAGTAATTAGTTTGAACCATCGGCGTGGGATGTGTTATTTGATACTATCCCTAGATATCATGGCTTTATCGATTTCTATGCCTGGTTAATTCAGGTATAGCGAAAAGCCTATCCGTAAATTCTCCGTAAATTCACGTGAGATCTTTTCAAAGAAGTAATTAAGTTTTCATGAGATCCAGCAATTTACGGTATGGTTCGCTATAAGTTAAGTGTGATTTGTTGTACCTGATACGTTTTTATACCTGTCGCAGCCAAGTTTACCTGGTTGAATCCGCTTAGCGAATGTATTTCAGCCCCTTATTCGTTTCAGAAAATGCTACTGGATAATTCTCTTGCTCACAGCTCTGATGTCTGCTGTAGTCAACCACCAGCAAGTAATTCTGGCCTTCTTGCTTTAGGAAGCGGCAATCAATTACTAGGTGATCACTTACTGGCTGGCTTATTTACCTCGAACCTGACAGGATCCGCTAGCCTCTCACCCATTTCGCTTGGGTTAGATTCGTTTCTCGGAGTTGAGCCACCCAGTAGTGGTGCCGCAGCCCCTCCACCTGCACTCTTGGCTGACTTTAATGGGGATGGTTGGTCTGATTTACCGTGGTATGACGCAGCAACCGATACCACACAAATTTGGCTGCTCAATCAAACAGGTTTTACTGGCACGCTCACCCTTCCTGCTTTGAATCGCTTGGGCTGGCAGATTCAAGGCATAGAAGATTTCAACAAAGATAGTAAGGTTGATTTACTCTGGCACAACCCTGGTACGACTGAAAGCCAAGTCTGGTTGCTAGATGGAGGCACGCTATTAACTCAAGTCGCACTCCCCACAATTGGTAGCGGTTATCGCCTCGAAGCCACTGGAGACTTTAGTGGTGCTGGCACTGACTTACTCTGGCGCAACCCCTTTACGGGTGAGAACAAGGTCTGGCAGGTTGGAGCTGACTTCGCGATCGCCGAGTTTGCGTTGCCAACAATTCCGGGGGTAAACCTGTCACCCCGCATCACAGGCGACTTTGACAAGAATGGTAAGACCGATATTCTCTGGCGGAATAATCTGACTGGGCAACTGACTTTGTGGCGCATGGATGGGCTGACCGTCGTTGCCACAGAACCAGTGACCGATCTGAGTAACTTGCCGACCAATCCGCCAGGTGGGGGCACACCAACGATTCCAGAACCTGTGCCTGTGCCAGTTCCAATCAGCGTGTTTGAACCTGCGACACCGCTCCCCAACGGAGGAACTGAGACTCCACCTGTGGGTACGCCGACTCCAACCGTGACCTCGATTTTAGATTGGCACCTCGCCGCGATCGCCGATCTAGATGGCAACGGCACAACCGAGTTGTTGTTTAAGCAGACCAACTCTGACGCGACTTTAACGGTTGATGATGCAACATTTGCCTTGCTGACTCGCCAGTTTGACACTTTGGGGGTTAACTGGCAGCAAGTCTTGCAAAGTCCTGCGTCTACCCCAGCGATTCCGTTTGAGCTAACCAACTTTAGCTTTGACCATCAAGAAGGCAGTACAGGAACTTTTCAAATTCGTCTGACCTCCGCCCCCCTTAGCCCAGTCAACCTGGTACTAGACACAGGTAACTTCCTGGTGGTTGATGCCAACGGCACCTTGCAAGATGGAACGCAACTATCGTTGGTGTTTACTCCCGAAGACTGGAACCAACCGCGAACGCTCTCATTTATTGCTGAGATTGACGATGCAGGCAGCGATCGCGCCCTCAGTAATTGGGTCAGTTTTACCCTTTATGACAGTTTGACCAATACAGCAATGGCTCAGGTCGTGCAAGACTTTGGCACCGTCTTTAACACCAACACGCCCAACCTTAACGAATTCAATATCGATCTCGATTTTCGCAACGATTACACCGGCTTTTGGACACCTGAACGACAAGCTGTTGCACGCCGAGCCGCTGCCGATTGGAGCAGTCTCATCGCCAATGAATGGGCTGGCTTTACGCTCAATAATCGACTTAATCGCTTAGACTCTTTTGGGGGTCGCACCGTTGGCTTTAATAGCAAGCGAGCGGTGGATGATTTGCTCGTATTTGTGAACGTTGCCTCTGACTCAAGCCCCACAGAAGCCGCACTGGGTGGGCCTGATTATGAGTTTGGTGGGTGGATTACCTCCCCCGATGTCATGCCGAGAGTCGGACAATTATTTGTAAATCCCAGTGTGTACTCCAACTATTCCAACGATGTGTTGTATCAGGCAGTCAGCCATGAGTTGGGGCATGTATTAGGATTAGTCGGTCTCAATTGGCAAGGTTATAACTTAATTAATCGACTCGATCCATCAACGAGTACCTTTAATGGGGCTTACTCAACTGCTGTCTTTGGCGAACCTGTGCCGATGCAAACGCAAGATGGGGGCGACTTTGCACATCCGGCGGCACGAGTACCCTCGATTATGTCGTATGGGTACCTCTACACCTTACCTGGCCCAACAAAGCTTGATTTTGCAATGTTGGCAGACAGTGGCTATCAAATTCAGGGCATCAACTATTCCGTCTCAATGTGAGCTACGGAATAAACTTTGCAATTCATGAATTAGTTCAGTATGGGCAAAGTTTTTTTTCCATAATGCGAAAAACCTGAAGTGAGTTGTCACTCATGAAATATTTATTCCCTGTTGGACTGTTGCTCGTTAGCGCGATCGCCCCGGCTACAGCCCAGGTAACTCCTGCTGGCGATAACACTGGCACGGTGGTCAACTCGGTTGGCAACACGTTCAACATCACTGGTGGCACAACAGCTGGAACAAACCAATTCCATAGCTTTCAGCAGTTTGGTTTAAGTAACGAGCAGGTCGCTAATTTTATTGCCAACCCAGCGATTCAAAATATTTTGAGTCGGGTGACAGGTGGTGACCCTTCCGTGATTCATGGCTTGATTCGCGTTACAGGCGGCAACAACCCCAATCTGTATTTGATGAACCCAGCGGGGGTCATCTTTGGAGCCAATGCGAGCCTCAACGTTCCGGCTTCGTTTACAGTCACAACCGCCAACGGCATTGGTTTTGCAACTGGTTGGTTTAACGCAGTCGGCAACAACAATTACGCCACTCTCCTCGGTAACCCTGAGCAATTTGCCTTCACTACAACGAATCCGGGCAGCATTATCAACGCGGGCA
Organism: Leptolyngbyaceae cyanobacterium M33_DOE_097; assembly: GCA_015296075.1. Lineage (GTDB taxonomy): Bacteria > Cyanobacteriota > Cyanobacteriia > Leptolyngbyales > Leptolyngbyaceae > DSRU01. The sequence goes on from DVDV01000172.1 coordinate 42,245, forward strand.
ATCTCAGTGTTGGCAGTCAGCAAAATCTCACTTTACTGGGTGGCACTGTCCTCAGCACTGGCTCCTTAAACGCCCCCGATGGCCATTTGATTGTGACAACGGTAGCAGGTGAAAAACTGGTTCGCATTACCCAACCAGGTAGCCTCCTGAGTTTGGAACTCCCCCTCGATGTCGCCGCAACGCTACCCGGTCTATTGCCCGCTGCCAGTTTGCCAGAGTTAGTAACAGGTGGCGGTTTAAGCCCTGCGAATGGGGTGGTAGTTGAGAATGGGGTGGTGAAGCTGACGACAGGCGCAACCGCTGTGGCTCCAGGAGATGTCGCAGTGAAACAGGCGATCGCCCAAACAGCGTCACTAGAGGCAGCCAACAATCTTTTGCTAGTCGAGAGCCAGCTCCAGACGACGGGCAACTTACAACTTCGGGCAGGCAACACCGCCCTACTACGTGACAGTGCCACTCAACCCAGCTTGATTCAAGCGGGAGAGAATCTAACGATCGCGGCTTCTAATATTGATATCTTTACGCTCACCTCACCCAACAGCGTCTTGCAAGCAGGCGGTGACTTGGTGCTGCGATCGCCCAACACGATTCGCGGGGATGCGTTTTATATCACAGGCGGCAATTTAAGCTTTGAGACCCCCGCTGGCACCCCTGGCAATGTCGAGAGTCCCAACGACCCGATCATCCTGGCTCAGGGCGATGTCTCGCTCAATACCTACACCGGCCAATCACTGCATATTCTGGCAGGGGGTAGCGTCACTGTTGGGGCGATCGTGATTACTAACTTTGGCACCAGCAACAACACGATTAATCCAGGTAATCCTCTGGCGTTGAACCCAACCCGAACGCTGGGCAGTTTAGCCAACGTTACCCGCGCAAATGGTCAGCCTGTCACTTATAACGGCGTTCCGGTACTTAATGCCGCAAACGAAGTCGAGCGGATCAATCCCACTACGTTAGTGATTGATGGCAGCACCTTGCCGACTGTCGATATTCGGGCAGGCATTGACTGGAGCCAGTTAGGTGGCCTACCGGGAAATACGAACCTGGTTACTCCAACGGGGCAATCAGTCCCCGGTTTTGGCACCTTTTCGTCACCTGCGACGAGTGCCAATATTCAGATTGATAGCATTCAAATCGATAGTGTATTTGGCCCTGCTTCACCCCCTCCGTTAGCCTCCGTCGTTTACCTGACGAACCAGTACTACCCAAACCTGGCGCTGACATCGGGCGAGATCCGGGTAGATGGGACACCTGTACCCACCAGCGATTTTTTAACCCCCTCCGCCAATATTTTTGTCTCAGCGTTCAACGAACAAAATGCGATTGTGATTGATTCTCGTGGGGGGATCACCACGGGAAATATTTATACCCCCCAAGGTAATGTGGATCTAGCCGCTCAAACCGCGATCGCCACAGGCAATATTATTGCCACGACCCCCTCATCCGCTCGTAGCACCTCCATTGTCTTATCAACTCAAACAGGCAACATTGTGGTGCAGCGGCTCGAATCAGGTGGAAATGGGGTCGATATCCAAGCTGGCGGGCTGTTTCAGTCATTAGGCTTCAAAGATACTGAAGACCTGGGAAATGTCGTTAAGGTGCAGTCAAACAGCCCACTGGGGACAGAATTGGTCAATTTCTACAACAGCAAAGGCATCCCAATTCCTCTAAGCGGAGTTTTTGTTGGGGTTGAAGATTTACCCATCAGCATTTTCGCCCGACCAAGCAATAACAAACCCCCTGGTAGCTTAAATGCTCCCGTTACCATTCGCACAGAAGATGGCTCACGTGGCTTTAGCCAAACCTTTCCCATTTTTCCAGGGTTAAACCTCGATCCAGAAGCCAATCCAGCTCAAAACATTGGATTGATCAGCGTCAAATTTGGCAACTCTGGCTTTTCGGGTGGTCCTATTGTTGGGCAAATCATTCCGGGAAGCGATCCATTCATTCAACCAGACAACACCCCGGTAACAAATAGCATCACAAGCTTAAAGCGGAATGAAAGCTACACCCCACTTACATTTGGCTCAGAGACGTTTCCCAGTACAGCGAGTGGTTTGGTTGGCAGCATCACGATCGCCGCAGGGTCTGACAACGGCTTCTACTCAGCCATTCAAGACCAGGTTTTTGGACCAGTTACCGGCGGGGGTGGCACTGGCGGCGGCGGTACCGGCGGCGGTGGCGGTACGGGTGGTGGCGGTACCGGCGGCGGTGGCACTGGAGGAGAAACTGGAGGGGGTGTCACAATTGACCCCAACGCGGCTCAAGCCGTCGAACGGCAACTCACCCAAACCGATCGCACCTCGGCCTGTACAACTCCTGGCACACCCGTCAGCGGAACACGATCGCCCCAGTTACCCGATGACCAAATCAATGAACCGCTTGCGCCAGCCATAACAAACCCCTGTGGAGCAATTGAAGATAGCGACATTCTTAAAATTCTGGAAACAGAGCCTCAATCGACCCGCAGGCAATCTGAGCGATCGGCAGCTCGCCCCCTGATGCCGCGTCATTTAGCACCAACTCCCAGAGACTAGAGCATTTGAGTCATACAAATCACCTATTTGACTGATTGAAAAAGCAAAATTTCCAGAGTCAATTGTGAATAGCAGAGTCGCCTATTTGTAAATTTTTCCCCTAACCTGAAACACAATTGCCATCTCTGTTACAGACTTTCTTTAAGGCGATCGCTGAGAGCGCTTTTTTATTAAAGTCTGTATCAGCCTGTCGCCCACATCCGGCGTTTTTCGCTATGGTAAGATTCGGTCAAACAGTAATTTAGGCAAGGATTTTGAAATGTCAGCAGCCGCTTCCGTAACAGACGAAACTTTTAAGCAAGAAGTTCTTGAAAGCGAAGTTCCAGTTTTGGTTGATTTTTGGGCTCCCTGGTGTGGTCCCTGCCGAATGGTCGCACCGATTGTGGACGAAATTGCCTCTCAATACGAAGGCAAAGTCAAAGTTGTAAAAGTCAACACCGACGAAAACCCCAGTGTTGCTAGCCAATATGGGATCCGCAGCATCCCTACACTAATGATTTTCAAGGGCGGCCAGCGTGTCGATATGGTAGTCGGTGCTGTACCTAAGACCACTCTTGCTAATACCCTTGAGAAATACGTCTAATCATCAAAATCAATCACTATTCATAACGCCTCGGTGAAATCACCGGGGCGTTTTTCGTACAAAGCCTAAATTCAAACAGCAAAGAATCTCGATAAAATGAGAATCGCCAGTTTGGAGGAATTCATGACCCCTGCTCCTACGCCGCATCCGCTCGAATCACTCCATGCCGATCTATTTCACCTGTTAGAGCGGCTCCCTCATCACAAACATGGAGAATTGATTCAGCTTGCACTGACGACACTCGTCAACATGGCAAATGACGAGATTGATCGTCTCGATTGGAAGATTTGCAACGCTGCCCTGCGGGATATGGAGAAAGCCTTTAGAAGCTTTTATCCCTACCGACACACCCGAAAGATTGCGATTTTTGGTTCGGCTCGCATTGCCCCCGGCACAATTGAATATGAAATGGCTCGTAAGTTTGCCGAACGTGTGATCGAGCATGGCTTTATGGTCATTACAGGGGCAGGCCCCGGCATTATGCAAGCAGGTAACGAAGGAGCCGGGAAAGACCAATCCTTTGGGTTAAACATCCAGCTTCCCTTTGAGCAAGGGTCAAATCCCTACGTTGAGGGCGACAAGATGGTGCCCTTCAAGTATTTCTTTACACGCAAGCTCTTTTTCTTAAAAGAGAGTGATGCACTAGCGATGTTCCCTGGTGGGTTTGGTACTCAAGATGAGACGTTTGAGTGTTTAACCCTTTGCCAAACCGGGAAATCGTCCCCTGTGCCGCTCGTCCTGGTCGATAAGCCCGGTGGTCACTATTGGCATGATTGGGATGATTACATTCAACGACAACTGCTAAACCGTGGCTTAATTAGCCCAGAAGACCCTAGCATTTACACCATTACCGACGATATTGATGTGGCTTGCGAAACGATCGCCCATTTCTACCGAGTCTTCCACTCGTGTCGTTACGTTGGCAATCGGCTTGTGATTCGCCTCAATAGTGAACTGCTTGAAGAAGACATGGAAATGTTAAATCAGGAGTTCAGCGACATTTTGGTGAAAGGACGCATTGAACAGTCGGCACCTCTACCCCAAGAAGCCCAAGATGCGACAGTCGGCGTTTCGCGAATTTTGTTGTACTTTAACCAGCGTGACCTGGGGCGACTTTACCAGCTAATTAACACCATTAATGCAGTCGGTCTTCGCTCGGAAGCAACAGAGCGCCCAGAACGAAAATAAGCGGGTCATTTTACTCATCTGCAGCAGGTTAGGCTCCCGACCCAAAATTGGCAAAAAAGCAGTTGCTAAATGAACCAGCCATTTGAATCAACCCTGGCAACCGTCTATGCTCAAAGTCGTGTGGTGTGGCGCGAATGGTTAGCTATTAACCATCAAACTAGCCCTGGCATTTGGCTGGTCTACTACAAGGTTAAAAGCGGCAAACCCAGCATTCGCTATCCTGAAGCGGTCAAAGAAGCCCTTTGCTTTGGCTGGATTGATAGTAAAGTCAAATCGTTGGACAGCGATCGCTACCAACAGATCTTTACCCCGCGCAAGCCAAATAGCGTTTGGTCTAAGCTCAACAAACAGTACATTGAAGAGTTAATGGCAGCAGACTTAATCACCCCAGCCCAGCAATTCTCGATATGAGAATGATTCTCATAAAAACGTCCGGTTTTAACGTTTATGAATGGCTGAAACCCGCATTCTGCCGTTTATAACATTGAGTGCACAAGTCTTTAGACACTCTGGCTACAGTACAAATGTTTCA
>DVDV01000217.1 GCA_015296075.1 Leptolyngbyaceae cyanobacterium M33_DOE_097
CATCTGCTCGAGTAGGTGCTGTTGGCGTTCGCTTAACTGGATAGCGAGGGCGTAAGGGGTCGGCATGGTACAAGAACTGCTGGATTTTAGACATCAGTTCTATTCTAGCTGTCTAACTACTCTTGCCTTCATGCACTAGCCCGTCTGAATGTCTGCACACGTATTGGTACGCCTCTCGCAGACCAGGAGTTACAGGAATTTCGCGAGCGCGGCAACGGCACCGTTTTATCCTCCTTCTTCTACCACTACGCCCGCTTGATCGAAATTTTGGCTGCGATCGAAATCATTGAGCAGATAATTGATGATCCTGACTTGCGATCCACCCATTTACGAGCCGATGCAGGCATCAATCAGCTAGAGGGCGTTGGAGTTGGAGAAGCCCCCCGTGGAACACTCTTTCATCACTATCAAGTTGATGAAAATGGGCTGATTCAAAAGGTGAACTTGATCATCGCAACCGGACAAAACAACCTAGCAATGAACCGCACTGTTGCTCAGATCGCCCGTTATTTTATTCACGGACCTGACATACCTGAAGGCATGTTAAACCGTGTTGAAGCTGGGATTCGGGCGTTTGATCCATGCTTAAGCTGCTCTACCCACGCAGCGGGACAAATGCCGTTGCACATTCAGTTAGTTAGTGTAGATGGAACACTCATCAATGAAACCTGGCGAGATTAATCGATTCTAATAGAGAGGACAAACTCATGCATGAAGTCGGAATGATGCAAAACTTACTGAATTCAGCCATTGAACTTGCCAAACAGGGAGGAGCTGAACACATTCGACTTGTGCAAATGCGAGTGGGTGAAGCATCAGGCGTAATACCAGAATCATTAGAACTGGCCTTTGATGTAGTGAAACAGGGAACGATCGCCGCCGCTGCTCAGCTCCAGATTGATCGGATTCCTACTGTTTGTTACTGTGCCCAGTGTAATGTCGAATTTGTGCCCACTGATCTCCTGAATGAATGTCCACACTGCCACCAAATCAATACAGAGGTCAAACACGGTAAAGAATTTGAACTAGAATTTCTGGAAGTATTATGACTGTGAATGACACACAGATTGATCCGTCTACGATCTCACAACAACGGTTGCAGATCATTATCCGTGGCATCGTTCAAGGCATAGGCTTCCGTCCCTTTATCTACCGATTAGCAACCGAGTTAGATCTGGTTGGGTGGGTCAATAATTCATCGCAAGGTGTGGTGATTGATGTTGAAGGAGCGAGATCGCACCTTGACCTATTTCTTCAGCGCCTTGAGCGAGATAAACCAGCTAGATCTCTGATTCAGCAGGTGGAATTATCCATTCTTAATCCGGTTGGATATTCCACTTTTGAAATTCGAGCCAGTGCCGATGGTGAGAAAACAACCTCTGTTTTAGCGGATCTTTCCATCTGTTCAGAGTGCTTACAAGAAATCTTTGATCCAGCCAATCGGCGCTACCGCTATCCATTTACAAACTGCACTCACTGTGGCCCTCGCTTTAGCCTGACTGAGGCACTTCCTTATGATCGCTGCCACACAACTATGCGGCACTTTACCATGTGCCAGCAGTGCCAGTCTGAATATGAAGATCCTCTCAATCGACGGTTTCACGCCCAATCCAACGCCTGCCCGCACTGTGGCCCCCATCTGGAACTGTGGAATCAGCAAGGATATGTTCTCTCAGCTCATGACCAGGCCCTGCAGATGGCTGCAGCTTCTATTCGGCAGGGACACATTGTTGGCATCAAAGGGTTAGGTGGATTTCATCTAATGGTTGATGCGCGTAATGAAGCAGGAGTTCAACGCTTGCGGCTGGCAAAATACCGACCAGTTAAACCCTTTGCCCTGATGTATCCCTCCCTGGAAAGAGTCAAGGCCGACTGTGAAGTCTCTGATTTAGAAGCACAAATATTGCAAGCGTCCGAAGCCCCAATCGTGCTTCTGAAGCAATTCAAACTTCAAAGCCCAAACTCTGAAATTGCTCCATCTGTCACTCCCAACAATCCTTACTTGGGCATCATGCTACCCTACACGCCTCTGCATCACTTACTGATGAACGACCTGGGATTTCCTGTTGTAGCAACCAGTGGTAATTTATCAGATGAGCCAATTTGCATTGATGAATATGATGCTATTCAGCGTTTAGGACAAGTTGCAGATGTCTTTCTCGTGCATAATCGCCCGATCGCCCAGGCGATCGATGATTCGGTTGTGCGAGTCTTTTCCGGGCAGGAAACAGTTCTTCGTCGTGCCCGTGGTTACGCCCCTTTACCCACTTCAATCGGCTCAAAATTCAAAACTCAAAATTCAAAACTTACAGTTTTAGCAGTCGGTGCCCATCTCAAAAACACGATCGCATTTTCCATTGACCAGCAAGCATTCATCAGTCAGCACATTGGCGATTTAGAGACGGTCGCAGCTGTAGAGGCGTTACACCGAGCGATCGCCCACTTTCAAACATTGTATGACCTGCAACTGACCGCGATCGCCTGTGATTTACACCCCGATTACCGTTCAACCCAACTCGCTGAGCAATTGGCTAAGCAACTAAAAATTCCGATTATTCCTGTACAGCACCACTATGCTCATGTTCTTTCCTGTATGGCTGAACATCAGCTTGAAGGTACAGCACTAGGCATTGCCTGGGATGGAACGGGGTATGGCTTGGATGGCACAATTTGGGGTGGTGAATTTTTGCGTGTGACGGATACGTCATTTCAACGCGTGGCGCATCTGCGTCCATTTCGTTTGCCTGGTGCAGACAAGGCAATTAGAGAACCGAGGCGATCGGCGGTTGGGCTTCTTTATGAGCTGTTGGATAATGCTGTGTTTGAGAATGCAGGGGGGGATGACTATTCCCTACTACCAGCTATACAGGCATTTTCTAGTTCAGAGTTGCAAATTCTCAAAACAATGTTGAACAAGAACTTGAATACTCCCATAACCTCTAGTATGGGACGACTATTTGATGCGATCGCTGCCATGACTGGAGTACGTCAACAGAACCAGTTTGAAGGACAAGCTGCAATGGAATTGGAGTCTGCGATCGCAGGCATTCAAATCGATAATTATTATCCATTTAAAATTCTAAACTTTACTCATACTGCTGCATCCATGCTTGTAGATTGGACAGAAATGATGCAAAGTATGTTGCTAGATATCAAAGCTGGAGTTTCAGTTAATCAAATTTCTGCAATGTTTCACAATACTCTTGTTGAAATGATTGTCGCAGTTGCAAAACAGGTTGAGGAACGACGAGTGATTCTCACAGGAGGCTGTTTTCAGAATAAGTATCTGCTTGAACGAGCAATTCAGCGATTGAGAATAGAAGGCTTCCAACCTTATTGCCATTGCACCATTCCATCTAATGATGGTGGCATTGCGATGGGTCAGTTAATCGCAGCATTTCGGCAACTTACAGGAGGGAAAAGCAAATGTGTTTAGCCGTTCCAGGAAAAATTATCAGTGTCCATGACCCTGAAGAGCCGTTGATGCGAACGGGAAGAGTAAGCTTTAGTGGTGTGATTAAACAAGTCAGCCTTGCTTACGTCCCTAATGCAAATGTAGGTGACTACGTAATTGTGCATGTTGGCTTTGCCCTCAGTATTCTTGATCCTCAAGCGGCAGAACAAACATTAAATGATTTGGATCAGAGGACGTCTTGAAAGTTGCGAATCGTCATCTAGACAAAGCTTCAGAACGCAAAACCAGAGAGTGTCAGGCGGCTTTGACCATTAATATCTGGAGTTTGGACTAATTCCAAAAAAGCATCACATTTAGGAGGGGCGCTAGCGCAGCCCTAGCGAAGCCATGCCAAAGGCTATTGCCGCAAGGCTATACGGCTGTTTACCCTTACATATAGTGGAAAATTGCGTTTAGTCTAAAGTCCAAATTAATATTAAATATTCAGAACAGCAATGGATTATATTTGTTTGTACTGCAAATCAGTCTGAAACTTGATGTTCTAGCCAATCAAAAATCTGATCCAATTGAGTTAAAGTCACTAATCCGTACTGCCAAAGAATGATAGGTAATAAATTAGGAGTTTGTTCAGGATGCTGTAGGGCAATCTGAAGACTTGCAGCCGGAATTGTCAGATCATTTTGCAAATAGTGTAGGAATTGGACAAGCTCTTCAGTTTTCATCGTTCTTGCTCTGAATCCTCTTGTATTGAAGATTAAGCGATAAGTTTGAGGATTTTGTGAGGAATCTGAGACTGGGCAGACTTCACAACTTCATAAATCAGCAGGTACAATTAAATTGCCTCGGGTAACGCTCTCAAAGCCCCCTTTTTTCCAGTGAATTTCGCCGACTCATTGATGTAATAAAAAATTATGTTTGGCGGTTGCTGATAAATGCTCCTCAAATCTTTTATGAGCTTCAACCAGATCAAATCTGCGCATTTCTGCCTCAACAGCTTCCATTTATCTATCTATTGAGTCTTAAAAAATGTAACTTTGATCGTGGTACACTCGCAAGTCATTTTTTGCCAATGCACTAATACCAATTCTTCAAAACTGGGCTACAGATGATTATCTGTAAGGGCGGTTGGCGAACCACCCCTACGCGGATCTGTAAATGGGATTGAGAGAATTGGGATAAGGTCTTTCTCGGAGGGGAAAGCTCTTTCACAATCTGAATCAGATTGCAATCACACTGACAGGATTTTTATTTCAGGTAGAGTTGGCTAGCCCTTTTCGTCAAGGAAGGTAGCTTCAAACTTGATTGAATGGCACAATAGGGAAGGAAAAAGCGCTGGTTAGTTTTCGAGCGATATCAATGCCTTAACTTTAGATCTGGCTATGTAGCTATGGAATCTGTCGATTCAAATATCATTTCAACTCTGACGGGGGATCCCCTAAATTTATCAATCGTTCTGAAAAATCTACAGAATAGTAGCAACCTTCATCCAGAATTAGTGGTTGCCTTGCGCCGCCAGGTCTTTTCTATTGCCCCCCACTCACTTGAGATTTATCAAATCTTAGCAGATTGGATCTTGCAAATGGGAGAACCCCTGATCGCCTATGATTTAGTCGCAGAGGGTTTGCAGCAATGGCCTCAAGACTATAACTTAAAGCAATTAATGGCACTTGCACTCTTAAATAGTGGGGCTGTGCAACGAGCCTATCAATTACTATTGCAACTCCAAAAACAGGGACATCAGAACGCTAAGACAATTGCCATGCTTGGTCGCATCTACAAAGATATGGCGATTCAAGCTCAGTTGCACGAAGAAAAACAAATTTATCTAGTTTCGCGGAATACCCCATGCTCTTAGCTTGGGGATGGATAGCGACGGGGCGCAAGCCCCTATATCTTAGAATCGCAGCAAAAGACTCTGCACGTCTTATGATGACTGCGCTATCATAAAAG
>DVDV01000162.1 GCA_015296075.1 Leptolyngbyaceae cyanobacterium M33_DOE_097
GAACATTCCCGCCACCGGTCTCCAGTCAACGGCTTTGTCAATGTCATCTGTGGGCTGATTGCCTACTGCCACCAGCCCAAGAAACCGTCTCTGTTAATTGACGAGGCTTTGCCTGCTGCCGCTTAAACCGAACTCACGTTAATCTAACTGCACGCCATTTTCAAGGTACTCTTGCATTTGTGCTTGCAGCGGAAAACAGCAGCGATCGTCTGGAGTCAAAGCTTCCCAACGCTCTTTTTGAACCCAGGCAACATCGGGCGATCGATTGGCCCCATTCGGCAGCTTGAAAACTGTCGAGGAGCTGAAAACGTAACCAGCACGAGTACGCCGATTCCAAATTTCAACATCAGTGATTAGGCCTGCTTCTTGATTACTACTATCGCCACCGACAGGAGGCATCACGATCAATTCTCCGCTTGCAGTCAATTCAAATTGCCAGTCTTGATTGCTTTGGCAGAGGGCATAAAATTGCTCATCCGTCAGATGCACGGTATCAAGATTCAGCGTTAAAACTTGCATGGCTTTTATCCCAAAGCTATAGCGCTACGCATAGAAGTTGGTACAAGAGGATGTGGGAGCTGCGCTCCCAGCCAGGGGTTTCACCCCTGCACCCCGTCCTAACATTTTCCAGTATTGCTATATTTGCAGTCTAGCGTTTGTGCCGCGGCGGACAAAGAATCAAAGTTCAAAAAAGTGGGCACTAAAAAAGGGGCATGACTGCCCCCAAAAGCTTTCAAGTGAGTAGAGAAAGGAGAGAAACCGACTAGCGCGGCTGATTTTGCGGCTGTAGTCGATTGTTTTGATCTTCGAGCAACTGCTGCACCGCAGGCCCAGGTGTATAGGTATACCCGAGCGTACTGAACTGAGAATCATCCAACACACGGGGTGTCAGCAGCACAATCACCTCGCGCCGTTGATTTTCCCGTTCAGTTCTACGGAAAAGTGCGCCCAGTAAAGGAATATCACCCAAGATTGGCACCTTCGTTACTAACGCCCGGTCTCTGTCATCAATGATTCCAGACAGCACCAAAGTTTGACCATCTCGTAAACGGATCTGACCCGACTCTAAACGGCGTTCACTCAAGAGCACAATCTGAATGTTACCTAAGTCAGATGAAACTTGTACCTGTTGCCCAGAAGGACTGGCCACAGTTGGTGCAACCGAGAGAGAAATGAAGCCGTTATCATCAATGCGATCGATCTTAATTGTCAAAATTAGACCAGCCGCGCCTTTTTCAACTGTGACGTTCTGGGTGGCAAGACCATCACTAAAGGTTGTCTCTACATCCAGGTTTGTAACAACTTCTTCAACCAGGCGCACCGTGGCGGTTTGCCCCTCCTGCACCACCAGAGTAGGATCCGTCAACAGCTTCGCGTGCTGGTTTTCCACAGCCAGAGCCAAGCTTGCAACAAAGTCATTGCCTGCACCACCCTGCGAAGTGCCAAAGCCAATTGAGCCAAAGTCAGAGCCATCACCAAAGACGTTAAATCGGAAGCGACCCAAACCAAACCGGAAACTCGCATTGGCTCGATCGATCGCATTCAGGTCAACATCCACAACCCGCACATTCACAACTGCCTGACGACGACGAATATCCAGCTGAGTCAGTTGAGAGATCGCGATGTTGACTAATCGGGAATCACCGACCAGCGTCACCATATTTGTTCGCTCATCCCCTGACACGACCAATCCCCGCAAAATTGGGACTGAATCAATGTAGTTTACCCGCTGTGTCTCAATCCGAGTTTCAGTCGTGGTCTGAGCCTGTGTCGGAGCAGCTGTCGTTTGCGCCCCTTCAAGCTGAGCAACAGGCAATGCGACCACTGTTGTCACCTGCCGTTCACGGGCAACCGCAGACTCAGCTCCCAGAGCCACAAGAAAACCAACTGCATTCGTGACTAGAACTTGGTTTAAACGTACAGTGCGAGTCACCAAGTTTTTAGCAGAGTTGGGTAGGTTGGGTGCAACAAAAATGGTGCGTCCGACGCGGTTTGCCTCCAGACCACTCAAGCGCAACACATAGTTAAATACGTCTTGCACCGATTCATTCTCAACGTCAAGTGAAATTCGCGGTCCTTCAGCGGCAGCTTGCTGCTGGGCTGTTTGCTGTTGACCCTGTTGTTGCGCACCTCCTGCTGCGGTAAATGCAATATTTAAACCTGCAGTGCGGGCCAGCAGAGAAAGCACTTCTCTGGCAGGTGCATCTTTTAAGACAAGCCGTACCCGTTCGTTAGAGCCAAGGTCAATCGTTGCAGCCGTTGCATCGATCGTCCCTGTTGCAATATCCCCAATTGGCGGTGGCGAAGCTTTTGGCAAAAATGGAGGTGTACCGGGAGCATTTGCTGGCACGCCATCAATCATCACACCCGGAGCTGGCACCATCGGTTGCTGGCTAGTTGGGAACGGTGCAACTGGAGAATTTTGTGGATTTGTCGGAGCAGGTTGAACCGGCACCTGAGTTTGAGCCGTTGTTCTAGGGGCTGTTTGGGCCAATTTAGGAACATTTTGGGCAGTTGTTGTTGTTGGGCTTACACTCAACACAACTCCACCCGGCGATCGCTGGATCTTACCCACTGGCGAGTTACCTTGCCCGACAACCGTTACCCGCACACTGTTGGCATCCAGTGGTGTAACCGTGACTAACTGAATACCTGGGGCTGGGGTTTCTTGGCGAAACGTACCACCATCAGGCAAACTCAGGCGAGTATTGGTAATATCAGCCGTCCAAGAATTTGACCGATTCACTGCAAAAACTTGGGGTGTTTCACCTGACTGAGTTTGAAGCGATAGGTCGATCCCCCCATTCGTTGGCTTTACCTGCACCTTGACCAGTTTGGTTGGCTCAGCAAAAGCTGGCTGACTGAGGGCGATCGCCACCGCCCCACTTAGTAGCATTCCATGGAACCATTGAGACTGTTTCACAATTCCTTCCTCACTCGAAAGACGATGACTCGTAACCCCTGACGCAGAAGCACAGCCTTTACTTTGCAGGCGGCTTTTGCCCTGGTGGAGGCGCTAGCTTGCGCTGTTCCTCAGGGCTAAGAGGCATCAACGCCTCTAACTGAAACGTGCTTCTAATCTTGGTTTCTAGCTGACAGGTTGGATAGGGAACGGCTCCACCGCCAGTCGTGTTGTAGATAACATCGGGCTGTAAAACCTGAAAATCAACGTTTTTAGCAACTAACAAGTTTTGCTGTTGCTCAATTCGCTGAAGAATTTGCCGAGTATCATCGAAATTTGCGACCACATTGAGGCCAACCACTTTGCGCTTGACCTTGTTGTTTAGCGCCTGACCATAAGAACCGTCATTCACAGGACCCGATTTAGCTTCGTCAGGAGTAAACTCCTCTAGCTGAGGCGTCACTATAAACTCGCCTTTACCTTGCTCCTCAACCTGACGAGCATTTTGGCGAATGGCTGGTGGGCATGTTGCTAGCTTACGCTCACGCTCTTGTTGAATTTGAGCTGGACTGCGACGATTGACCTGCTTGTTAATATCCAGCAGCAGAGTATTCAAAGAGGCTTCATTTGCAAATAGCCCCAGAACCTCTTGCTGTTGACGTTTGGCAACCTGTAGATCAGCCTTTGCAGCATTGATGCGGCGGGCAATCACCTCACGGTCTTTAACTTTTGCTTGCTTTTCAGCCACTTCAGCATTCAGCCGTTGGTTTTCTTCTAGGGCAGGCAAAACCAATTGCAGCAAAGCGTAGATTGCCGCAATCAAGCCTAACAGGCCCAGTAAAATACCACTAATTAGAGGGGTAATCGTGAGACCAAAGATTGTGGGATAAGTCGGTCCCGCCTCAAAGTCATCATCAGCAGGAATAAAATCATCACTAACCGTCATTTTTTCTCACCTCCCTTAATTAGCCTTCTTTGGCTCAGCGGTCTGAGCACCTGCTGGTTTCTGCTGCGGTTTAGCTGGAGTTTGCCCAACGCCCTTCTGTTGCAAGACCCGCAAACGAGTGACTAACCCTTTTGCACCTTTCGCGTTCAGCACATCAACCATTTCCGAAGCAGGCATTTCGGTTAAACCCGCCCGGATACTAAAGTCGATCAGTTTTGGCAATCGCACCTGCTGATCGGGAGTCTGAGCCTGTTGCGGCTGGTTTGGCAAAGTCAGAGGCGCCAGGGGTCTTTCTTGCGCTTCTCGCTTCGCCCCTAAGATTTGGACAGCCTTGCCATCAACTAGGGGCGATCGCTCCAGCATCAACGCCAAATCATTCACATCATTAAAATCTTTTGCCTTACCAATAATTTCTAAATAAGTGGGGGGCACAGCCGTTGGTGACTTTGGTGACGGCGAAGGCGAAGCTCCACCACCCGTGGGGGTAGGAGCCGCCACCTGTTTAACGCTAGTGATCTGCACATTCGGCGGAATGCGATCGCGCAAATCTTGCATCAAAGCCGACCACGGCTTCACTTGATTAAATACAGTTGCGAGGGCTGTCGCCTCATCTTTTGCCTGCTTTACATCCGCTTCTAGCCGTTTAAGCTCAGCCTCTTGCTTTTGTAACTCTTGCAACTGAGAATCTAACTCTGCACTATCCTCACGCAGTGCATTGTTGCTGTTTTGCAAAAAGAGAAGCGAAGCCAACGTCAAAAGGGGCAACAGCAGACCAACTCCCAAACCAATCCACAGCGGACGTCGGCCACCAATTGCCACGCCACCGCCTCGACCAGATCGTTTTGCAACGTCTGGCTTGTACTCAGGACGATCATTTAGAAAGTTAACGTCCAGACTATACATTGCCGCTCTATGCCTCCCGCATTCCTAAACCGAGCACCACGCCTAAACCGGAGCGCGTTGCGTCAACAAGATCTTGACCTTCTACGTTGAGACCCAATGTTGCGATCGGATCGACCTGACTACAGGGCAACGCCAATCGTTGTGTAAAAAACTCGTCCAATTGTCCAATCGAAGCTCCTGGACCAGCCAGCAAAAGCTGAGCGACTTCCAGGTTCTCACCCTGATTTAGATAGAAGTCAATCGAGCGGCGTAACTCGTCTGCTAACTCGCCTAGCGCACGCAACATGGCTGCGGCACCTGGATTCACTCCCCCCATTCGACCTGGCGAACCCATCGTCGTCTCCCCTGGCGTCACCGGAATCGTCATACTTTGCAACAACTCAGTACTGCGACTCGGCGGCAAATTCATCGCCCGCGACAGCGAACTTTGAATCAAATAAGTGCCAATCGGCACCGTTCGGGAAAACTGAGGCACACCATCCACCGTGATCGAAATTTCAGTATTCTCAAACTCGATATCGACTAGAGCAACAGCCTCTTGTGGCGAAAATTGGCGCAGTTGCTCCCGAATCGTACGAATCAGAGAAAAACTTGCAATCTCTAAAACATCAATATCTAAACCGGCTTGTTGAAACGTCTGGACATAGGAGTCAGTCACTTCTTTGCGGGTTGCGACGAGCAGCACCTGAAACTTCTCAATGCCATCTTCATCAACAAACAAACCGAGCTTCTGATAGTCAACATCTGCCTCTTCTCTGGGAAATGGCAGATACAAACTCGCTTCCTGGTTCAGCACCATTTCGCGCAACTCTTGGTCATTCAACTCTGCTGGAATTGGGATGATTCGAGTCACGGTATCACGTCCACCCGGTACAGCAGTGGCAACGCGTTTTACTTTAATTTTATTTTCAGCCAGCAATTCTTGAATGATCTCGGCAACACCAACCGAGTCCATGATTTGCCCTTCTTGAAAAGCACCTTCTGGCAGCGGAGCAGAAGCAAAACTAACAAGCTTAAACCCCTGACCTTGCTTACGAATTTGCGCAATATTAACGCGATCGGCAGCTAACTCAACGCCGATCCCTTTCGCCTTTTTAGAGAACAGGTTTTTAAAGCTGCTAGCCACAACACCGCCCACCCTTTTTTACTAGAAAAAAACGCCACAAAGCTTACAAGAATTAGAACACGCTGAATAAAAAATGGAAAAGAAAAACTCTCTTGACTCGAAATATATTTGCTTACAACTCAATTAACCAGCACAAAAATCGGCTAGCGAAGACATTTTTTGAATGTATATCTACTTTTTAGAGAAGATAAACAGACTGTCGGCAGCACTTTGAGAACGAACATATAACAAACGGCTGCAAGCCTCTTAACTCAACAATTTAAGCTTTGAACTTAATTGTTTCAGCGATTAGGCTAGAGCTTACTTATTCACCCTGAAGGCTTAGCTACTGACAGCTTTTACCTACTCATCTAGCGATGTTACACACGATTTGTGAAATTGAACAAAAAATTTCGAGAATTGTGACAGCTTTGAAGCTTAGGTGCTGTGTGAGATTGCTGATTCTGCGATCGCCGATTTCGTGTTCTGTTTAGGTACGGTTTGATTGGGGCGATAAAACCTGACACACGACCAGCGACATACTAGTTAAGACTCAAGAAGTAATGATAACAAGTTGATGAGATAAGCGTGTGACGAAGCGTTAACTTGACATTTTTTTCGTTTCAAACATCACTTACCAAACAACTTATCACGCGTCTTTTTAACCCTATGGATTGTGATCAACCCAGGCACTAGGCCGTTCTGCTGTTTTTTGAGAACGAACCCAGAAAAGCAAGTAACCCAAAGTGAGCAAGCTGATTGTGAACAGAATAGGAATGTCTCCACTCACTACATATAGTGTTTTAGTTGCGCGAGAATAGAGATTTGCAGGATATATCTGGTAAGTGAAAGGTTGCGATCGCCAAATCACTTTTCCCTTTGGGTTGATCACACCCGAGTAACCTGTGTTTGTTGCTCGCACCAACCAGCGATCGGTTTCAATTGCACGCATCACTTCGAGTGCTTCAAACTGCACCATCAAGCGCTCACTATAGGGGTCGAGGTTAGCCGACGTTAGAATGAACTTGCCACCCGCTTTTGCTTGCCGTTGAAACACATTGGGAAAAACGGAGTCGTAACAAATTCCGGCGATCGCGCGGCCTAAAGGCGTATCAAATTGCTGGTTCAAAGTACCAGGCTTGCCATTTTCTTGAACGGGCGAAAGTTGGTTGATCAGCCCACCCAATACCGAGGCAAAAGGGGTGTATTCCCCCAACGGCACCAGTTTGATCTTGTCGTAACGGCTCAGCACCTCACCCTGCGCACTGAGTGTGATGAGGCTACGCGCTAACCCGTCTGGCTCTGGATAAAACGTCCCCAGCCAGAGCGGCACCTGCTTTTGTAGAATCGCTTGATAAAAAGGGGTTTTCGCAAAGGCTGGCGCATTCCAGATAAACGGCAACGCCCCCTCTGGAGTAAGTACCGCCTGCATACCCGTGTTTGCTAGATCAACATACCCCTGGGTGTAACCTGTCTCAGCCCGCCGAATTCCCTCATCAGTTAATTTAATCCGCGTTGGCACATTTCCTTGAATCACACCAATCCTTAATTGATTTTCGGGAGCATCAATTAACGGACGCTGATACAAGACGTAACCAACCAGATGCAGACTGGCAAAGAGAGCCAACGCGATCGCCCCCAACCGTTTAGGTCGCGGATTCACAGAGCGCCCGAACTGTTGCTGCAAAGCTTCTGCCAGCAGACCATTCACCGCAGCGATCGCCAATGAAATAATCCACGGGCCAGCCAGTTGCCCCAGATGCAAAATCACGACATTGCCGGGAGTTTGGGTAAAAGCCAAATTCGTCCAGGCAAGCGGCCCCTGGCTCCAAATAATTTCGAGCGCCGCCCATAGATTTGCCCCAACAAAAATGCGCCCTCCTGCCGCCAGACCCGTTCGCCGTTGCAGCCAGCGCAGCAGCGCCACCCAGATCACAGGCAAAGCCGCCCCCCAAAAGGTAATAAAAGCCCAACAAAAAAGGGCAATCGCGATGCTGGCTAACCAGGGCACCCCCAACCACATCAGCGGATGGAGACCCGTAATCCAGATCAGGGTGTAACCGTAAAACCCCAACCCCCACAGCAGCGGCAGGTAAAAAGCAGGAGCTTGCCAATAACGCAGCGGATGCGTCACGGGCGATCGCGGCAAGGTCAGACCTAACCAGAGCGGCACCATAGCAATCCAGCCCAAGCCCCACTCATTTGAGGGTACGGCAGCCAAGCCCATCACCAGGCCACTGCCCAGCGCCAGAGAAGACTGCCACACTTGCGATGAAAGAACTTTAAATGGCTTTAGCATGAGACTCGATGAGCAAAAGCCACCCATTCCTGCGATCTCGCCTGGTCAAGCCGTTCAAAGCCTGCCTGCTGTAAAGCCTGATCCACTTCTTCGGCGTAATCATCGGTAAATCCGGCGGTGATCACGATGCCACCCTCTGGTAACTGCTGATGCAAGGCTCCACGATAATCGTTTGCCAAGGTGACGTGAATCCGTCCCAGGACATTCGCCGCGATCAAATCAAATTGAGGCGCAACCGCGATCGCTGGTACTGTTTCGGTTAAATCGCCGCCCATCCAATGCCCCATGTCACTCCCCTGTCCGAGGCTACCGACCATCACGCGCACCTGATTTTCGACCTGGTTTAAACGCACCGCTGTTTCACTCGCCGCAACGGCGATCGCGTCGTTGTCTACCGCTAAAACCGTTGCTCCTAAGTGAGCCATTGCAATACTTAACACTCCCGAACCGCACCCCAAATCTAGCACTTGCATCCCTGGTTGAACGTAGCGTTCCAACAGCTCCAGCGCCAGGTTCGTCGCCGGATGCAGCCCACTCCCAAAGGCCAGACTTGACTGCAAGCGAATCACCGCGCGATCGCCCGGTTCAGGCACTTCTGCATCAGCTGCCCCAATCAAAAAGCGATCGCCGACTGGGTGCCAAAATGAGCCAACCCCCTCAGAATCAGCCAATTGAAGCGCTAGCGGCGTTGCCATCCCTGTCCGCTGTAAGGGAGACAGGAGTTGATGTAATTGCTCATGCGAACGACTCGACCATGAATCAGGCACTTGCAACGTGAGGGTATACGCCCACTCAGATGACTCTGCCTGAGCAAAGTCAAGTGTCACTTCGTAACGACTCACCGCAAGTTGCCCTGCAAACCCATGCTGCGCCAGGAGCGATCGCACCCAATCGACTCCCTCTGCTGTCGTGTGCAGGGTGAATTGATTCTGAGACATACCCTGCCCTACTTGCTGATCAACTACTTAAATAGAGTAGTACAGGGGAAAGGCTTTCGCGTCTTTGGGTTTGACAAAGACCCGTTGCTGCGGTTTCAGGCTGAGTTGGTCAAAGCGATCGCGGGTCAGGTGAGCCGTTAACACTTGCCCATCATCCAACGTCAGCTCTGCTTGCACCTCCCAGCCCAGATGAATCAGCCGACTGACACGAGCAGGCACCGAAGTTCCATTCGGCGAAACGTCGATCAAAATATCCTGTGGCCGGAGGAAGACCTCTGGGTGAGGCGAATCGAAACCACTGTCCTGAAACATGCGCGAACTGCTGGGTAGCACATTCACCGGGCCGATAAAGCTCATCACAAAGGCCGACGCAGGATGATCATAAATCTCTGCCGGGGTGCCAATTTGCTCCACCTTGCCCCGGTTCATAATCACAATTTCGTCGGCCACTTCCATCGCTTCTTCCTGGTCATGGGTAACAAACACAGTCGTCACATGCACTTCATCATGCAAACGCCGCAACCAGGCGCGTAAATCCTTCCGCACTTTGGCATCGAGGGCACCAAAGGGTTCATCGAGCAGTAACACTTTTGGCTCCACCGCCAAGGCTCGCGCTAAGGCCACCCGCTGGCGTTGCCCGCCCGATAACTGAGATGGATAGCGATCGCCCAATCCATTCAGTTGCACCAGCTCTAGCAATTCATCGACTCGTGCTTTAACCTTATTGGGGGGCGTTTTGCGTAGCTCTAAACTAAACGCGATATTTTTGCGCACGGTCATGTGCTTAAACAACGCATAGTGTTGAAACACAAAACCAATGCCCCGATCTTGCACTGTCCGATAGGTTGCATCTTCTCCAGTCAGCAAAATTCTGCCCGAATCGGGTGTCTCTAACCCGGCAATCAGCCGCAATAACGTGGACTTACCAGAACCCGAAGGCCCTAGCAAAGCAACCAGCGCACCTGACTCGACTTTCAAGCTGACATCTGACACCGCCTGAAAATCGCCAAACTGCTTAGAAACGTGCTCGACGACAATCCCCATAGTCTTTTCACCACCGAATAGAAAGTACGGTTCTTTGATTGGGTTTTTGTAGTTTACACCAACTTTTCCAGAATCTTGCCTTAACCGGGGGTAAATCATTGGCAGGTGCCGCGTGCGCGATCCTTCGTTGAGTCGCTTCAGCACCTCGCGCGTTCGACAACTGCCTGCCCATCGCTGATTTAGCCCTTCGCCAAAAAAAGTGAATGAATTCGTGTAGCACAACCCTGCCTCTTCCTCTAGAATGGAAAGGTTGTCAACCTATCATTATCAGCAAAAATGGCAGTTCCTAAGAAGAAAACCTCAAATGCAAAGCGAGATATGCGTCGGGCGCACTGGCGTCGGAAGGCAGAACTGCAAGCTCAACGCGCTCTTTCAATTGGTAAGTCGATCCTGACCGGACGAGCCAAGGGCTTCGTTTACAACAACAAAGATGAAGAAGACGAAACCGAAGAATAAGCGATCGCTTATCTTTGCTGCACTAATCCGCGAATGCTTGCTAGAGTTTTGCTAGACGTTTAGGGCAGTCATTTTTATGCCGGGTCAGTTTTTTCAAAAGCCGGGTCCTGAATTGCGCGATCGTGTGCCACCGGGGCAACATCTCGCAAAGGGGTTCCCGGTTTTAACATATGGAGACACGCCGATCATCAGTCAGGCCGACTGGCGGTTTCAGGTATGGGGCTTAGCCACGCGCAAGACCTTCAGCTGGGATGACCTGATGGCGATGCCTCAAAGCGAGTTTACGGCTGACTTTCACTGCGTCACTACCTGGTCAAAGCTCGATGTGCAATGGCGCGGGGTGAAAGTGACTGATTTTATGCAGGCGGTAGAGTTAGACCCAAAGGCAACTCACGTCATGCAACATTGCTACGGTGATTACACCACCAACATCTCGCTTGACGACTTCTTGCGAGAAGAAAACTTTTTTGCCCACACGCTGTTTGGCGAACCACTACCGGCTGAGCATGGTGGCCCACTTCGTTTGGTTGTGCCTCACCTCTACGCTTGGAAAAGTGCCAAGTGGATTAATGGACTTGAGTTTTTGTCAGAGATGCAACTCGGCTTTTGGGAACGCAACGGTTATCACCATCGGGGCGAACCCTGGTCTGAAGAACGCTACAGCTCACGCTACTAACCACGGCCAAACAACAACCAGATTCCAGCTAAAGCCAATAGCACCCCAAACAAGGCGCGCCAACTGACGCGATCGCCCGTCAGAGCAGCGATCGGCAACACAAACAGGGGACTCGTTGCACTCAATGACTGAGCCACCCCTGCAACCGCATACTTCAGCGCAATCTGTTGAAACCAGATGCCTAAGTAAGTGCTAAAAAACGCTGCCAGAACGAGTATTCCCGCATTTTTGGGCACCTTTAGGGCTTTTAGCTCACTTGGCGAAACTTTGCGAATTGCCAGCCATACCAGTAACACCAAGCAACCGGCAACGAGCCGCACCAACGTACTCCACAACGGGTTGATATCGGAACCTGCCAGCGCCGATCGCGATAACACCGCTCCACTGGCCTGCCCCAATGCTGCCAACAGCCCACAGATGACACCTCGCCGCCAGAAAGTGTGTTGTTTTTGCTGCTCCGTCAACCGTTCAAGTACGACCCAAACCACACCCGTAATCGTCAGCACAATGCCCAACCAGGCAAGCGGCGGCAACCATTCCTGCAAAAAGACCAGCGCCAAAAGTGCCGTTAGTGGGGGAGAGAGCGACTCCAATACAAGTGTGCGACGCGGCCCAATATCCTGCAATGCTTGAAAATAGGCGGTGTCACCAAACCCAACGCCCACGGCACCGCTGAGCAGCAGCCAACTCATGTCAGACCACGCCACAGCCGGAAAAAGCTGATTTTGAACCAGCAGTGTCACGAGCAGCAGCGCGATCGCAATCAACCCCTTAGCCAGGTTCAGCAGGGTCGGGGAAATCGCGCGTCCCATCTGGGTGTAAACAATCGACGCGATCGCCCAAATCAATGCCGCACCGAGGGCAGCCAATTCTCCACGAAATTCAAACAGCACAGTCAACCGCCCCACTCCTATTTATCTTTGTGCCGACATCAAACAAGTTGCCAAACTTCAGCCCATTCAATTCAGTCGGACTGATTGGTGAATGCCGATAGCAAGGACTTTACCCAGCTTGCCTCAAACAAGCAAAGTAAAACGCCATCGGTGGCTTTAAGCAAATGAACTAAAAACACGATGATCTCTGTTAAGAAACGGCTCGTTGCAACAAATCAAGCCGATCATAAGACTAGGGCATCCTAAGAACAGACCATCACAAGTTGTAAGGAGGTGGGCAAGATGCCTGAAATTCGCTACAACCCCATTACCAGTGATTGGGTCATAATTGCCACTGAACGAGCAAAACGCCCTCACGAATTTATTCAAACCGATCGCGAAAAGCTGATCGTTCCCGCTTACCGTCCCGATTGCCCCTTCTGTTTCGGCAACGAAGACCATACCCCCGACGAAATCTATCGGCTCTGCAACGATCAAGGGTGGCGAGTGCGTATTGTTAGCAACAAGTATCCGGCTTTGTCAAGCGAGGGAGAGCGGCAATGGATCCGGCGTGGGTTCTTCCGCACAGTCACGGGAGTAGGCCATCACGACGTTGTGATCGAGCATCCTGATCACAATGCGGCGATCGCTGGCATGAACGCTGAGGACGTTCTGAATATCTTGCGTGTCTATCGCACCCGCTATCAAGAATTGCGGCAGGATCCACGCGTTAAAGCGATCGTCATCTTCAAAAATCACGGTATGGAAGCGGGCACCTCGTTAGAACACCCCCATTCTCAAATCGCGGCCACCCCGATTGTGCCAACCCAATTTCGCGATCGGCTCGACATGGCAACCCGCTTCTTTGATACCGGGGGGGAATGCCTGTTTTGCCGCGTCTTAGAAGAAGAACTAGCAACAGGCGAACGAATTGTTGCCCAAAATGCAGACTTTGTTGCGTTCATTCCCTACGCGGCGTTATCGCCCTTCCACCTGTGGATTTTTCCGCGTCGCCACATTTCATCCTTTGACTCAACGGCCGATAGCGAGTTGGCAAGTTTTGCCAGCATTTTGCGAGAGGTGACCGCCAAAATCTATTACGGCTTAGGCGACCCAGCCTATAACTTCACAATTCGTTCCAGCCCGACGGATGAGCACCAGACCGATTACTTTCACTGGTATTTGGCGATCGTCCCCCGCGTGTCAAGAGCGGCTGGATTTGAAATGGGCAGTGGCATGTACATTAACACCTCGCTCCCAGAAGCCAGTGCCGAGTTCCTCCGCTCGGTCATCGTTCCGTCCTAAGCCAGACAAACCGAATCCCCTGCTTTCAGCGACCTTTGTGTCTGCGACTCAATGCATTACTCTGCCGGAACTGGGATAGGCTGCTCGCGCGAGGGCAACTTTAAGTCAGGCAACTGCCAATCGGGCAACTCAATCGAAGGGGCTTTCCAGTCCGGCACATGCCAATCAGGTAAACGAGGCTGCCAGCGATCGCCCGTAACGGGTGCCGTTGGTTCTCCATTTGAGGCTCCGACGGGCACTGGTCTTGGCGCAGGCATGTAACTGCCCCAGGTCGCCCAGAGAAACACCGCGACACAGGCGATCGCCAACACTGTTTGAATCACCCGCCCCACAAGAGAGCCAACCACAATTCCCAAAGCGGCTTTCAGCGCCACCATCAGATCTTTGCGATAAAGCAATTCACCGACAATCGCCCCAGCCACTGCGCCGAGCAAAATTCCTAAAATTGGTCCGATTGGGCCACCGATCGGCAGCGTTGGCAAAAAGCCAAACATACCCAGAAACAGGCCAATGATTGAGCCAATTTGCCCCCAATTGCTGGCTCCGGCCTTCTTCGCACCAAAGTAACCTGCGAGAAAATCAACTCCACTGCCAATTAAGAACAGCACTACCGAAACAATCAGTGGCACCGTTACCACGCTAAAACCTTTGACTAGACCCCAGGCGGCGATCGCCAAAACAATCAAACCAATGCCTGGAATGCCCGGTAGCAGAGCCCCTGCCACTCCGACCAGCATCACCAAAACCAAAACCCAGTAAAGCCAAAACATCCAATCAGTAATCATTCCCGCTAGTCTCCTGTGCTTTCGCTTGTGGCAGTTTGTGTGTGATCTGGCAATAAGCTTTGACTGAGTGTGTTGTCGAGTTTGTCTGCGATCGCGGCGATCCAATTTTCATCCTGACGGGTGTAACTGCGGGGGGCATTGGCACCGAGAATCAACACGCCGCGTTCGCCTAAGGGCTGACAAATCACCCCCTGGGTATTTTCGGGTAAATAGTCAAACTCAAACCGACCGGGGTAGAGCTTCAGAGAAACCAGGTAAACGGGCTGTTGCTTTTCGGTCACGCGCTTCAAAATGGCACCGGGAGCGACATTGGTTTGCTCAGGCAAAATTCCCCGGCGCAGCAACACGCGGTTGTCGTACCAGACCAGCAGCGATCGCGTCACCGTATTCGTCAGCAGCAGATGAGATGCCCAGGCTAACTCAGTCTGTACAGAGTCTGGTAGATCAGGGGCAAGCTCAAATTGCTCACGCCCAACCAGTTCAACACTTTCGGGCGATCGTGGTTGAATTTGTTGCCACAGCAAACCCGTCAAAATCAAAACAGCACTGAGAATAACTCCCAAGGCGTCTGAGCGGGCCTGAGAAGCCGTTAAATCTGGCGTAATCAGTCGATTAGTCATTAACAGTGTGCCTGCGATCGCCCCAACCGCGATCGGGAGCAGTCGCAGCACTGCGTTTGGATCTGGCTTTGCCATACCGAAATGCTCGAAACCTTCTATATTGTATTGGACGGAATCAGTAACGTAGACGGATGCAGCGGAAGTCTAGCGGCAGATTTCTGAGTCACACAGGAGGCTAACCTTGCTCGATTTACTTAGCTCTGGGGTCATTTCTTTCATGCTGAACCAGGCACAAATGCCAGAGTTGGCAAATTCCGCCGACTTAGTGGTGTGGCAACCTCCGGTTCCTGTTTTTGTGAAAGACGCCGATCCAACCGCCCAAGCTGCCCTGCTCAGCACGCTTCAAACCTTATCTGGCCAGGGCTTAAATACTCAAGAACAAGGAATTTGGCTGCAACAAGGCTCGATGATGCTGGCTCAAAACCAGGGCACGACCCCTTTTCCGGCAGCCTCCTTAACAAAGGTGGCAACTTCACTGGCAAGTCTCTATACCTTTGGCCCTAATCACCAATTTGAGACGTTGGTGAGTGCAACTGGCCCGATCTATAACGGGGTGTTGCAAGGTGATTTGATCGTGCAAGGTGGCGGCGACCCCTTGCTGGTGTGGGAAGACGCGATCGCGATTGGCAATGCGCTAAACCAACTGGGTATTCGACAGGTAACTGGCAATTTGCTGGTTACTGGCAACTTCATGATGAATTTTGAGAGCGATCGCTTCAAGAGCGGCAATCTGTTAAAGCAGGCACTCAACCAAAGTCTCTGGTCGGGTGAAGTTGAGGCGCAGTACCGCACGTTGCCAAAGGGTACCGCTCGCCCCCAGGTAGAAATTACCGGCTTAGTCAGCCATGTTGGGTATGGCAGCGATTTACTCCCAGCCAGCACCGTGTTACTTCGGCAAAAGTCGCTCCCCGTCAAGCAAATCATCAAGCTGATGAATATTTACAGCAATAATGCGATCTCTGAAGCGATGGCAAATGCTGTCGGAGGGCCCGCCGTAGTTGCCGAACGCGCCGCTCAACTGGCGAATGTTCCTCAGCAAGAAGTTCTATTGAAGAATGGCTCTGGCCTAGGGGTCGAAAATCGCATCTCACCCCGCGCTGTCTGTGCCATGTTTGCTACGTTACAACGCTATGCTGAAACATCGGGCATGACCCTGGCCGACTTCTTCCCGATCTCGGGGACAGATGAAGGCACGATTGAAACCCGCAAAATTCCACGCTATGCGGTTGTTAAGACTGGCACGTTGAATGATGTCAGTGCCTTAGCGGGGGTATTGCCAACGCGCGATCGCGGCTTAGTCTGGTTTGCTATTCTCAACCGGGGCAGCAATCTCGATGGTTTACGTGGACGCCAGGACGCCCTCTTGCAAGCCTTAAGCGCCCAATGGGGCGTTGCCA
Source organism: Leptolyngbyaceae cyanobacterium M33_DOE_097 (assembly GCA_015296075.1). Taxonomy (GTDB): domain Bacteria; phylum Cyanobacteriota; class Cyanobacteriia; order Leptolyngbyales; family Leptolyngbyaceae; genus DSRU01. Next base: position 16,249 of record DVDV01000162.1, read on the forward strand.
ATCCCGTTCCAGTCGCGGTTCGTCCGACGGCTTCTGTTCACTCGGTCGTTGGTTTTGTGGGAGACAATCGCCGGATCCAGACAGCGCAAGCTGCCGCAGAAAACTATTGGTTTCGGCAATAATCAGGCGCAGCCAGTAGAGGCGTTTCGCGAAACGCCCCTACCAAAAATATCTTGATACCCTACCAACAACGGCAATCACGCGCCCTTGCAACAAGCCAAATGTAATAAACCGCTGCTCTCCATAGCGATAGCGATCGCCCTCACCCGTTATGGTGTCGCCATCGAATATGGCTGAGACGACAATCATTTGTCATCAAAAGTTGATAACGTCAATTCCTGCGCCCCATTCTCAAAGTAAGAGCAACACCCTTCTTGCTCAGTCCTGCTGAACGCGCAAGCCAGTCAGCAAATCATGGCAATCCTTCTACCACCTGAGTAGATCAGTTATGATTGCCAGAAAGATACTGCTTAAGTGGACATCTGTTTGCTGTGAGCAGCTCTTACTGTCTTGAATACAAGAAGGAACAGTCTCGTGAGTCCTGAAGCGGTTATTCCAACTTTGCCAGCCCTTGCCCATCCGTTACTGGATGCTCCTCATCCCTACAACACCGAGGAGTTTGATCAGTATGTGATGACGACTTATGCTCGTTATCCCCTGACGATCGCCCGTGGGCAAGGCTGCCGTCTGTGGGATACCGATGGCCGCGAGTACCTCGACTTTGTGGCTGGCATTGCAACCTGCACCCTGGGGCATGCTCACCCAGCAATGGTTGAGGCGGTTTCAAAGCAGATTCAAACCCTGCACCACGTCTCAAATTTGTATTACGTTCCGGCTCAAGGCGAATTAGCAAAGTGGCTGGTTGAGCATTCCTGTGCCGATCGCGCCTTCTTCTGTAACTCTGGGGCAGAGGCAAACGAGGGAGCGATTAAGCTGGCTCGGAAGTATGCCCACACGGTTCGCCACATTGAAGACCCGGTGATTCTCACGGCGCACGCCAGCTTCCACGGCCGGACTTTGGCGACGATCACCGCGACGGGTCAGCCCAAGTATCAGAAGGGCTTTACGCCACTCATGCCGGGTTTTTACTACGTCACCTATAACGACATTCAGACGATTGAGAATGCGATCGCCGAGTTAGATGCTGAAACACCTCGCGTTGCCGCCATCATGTTAGAAGCCCTTCAGGGTGAAGGTGGCGTTAACCCTGGGCAGGTCGAATACTTCCAGCGCATTCGTCAAATCTGCGACGAGAAAAACATTTTGCTCATCTGTGACGAAGTTCAAGTCGGGATGGGCCGCTCTGGCAAAATGTGGGGCTACGAAAACCTCGGTATTGAACCTGACATCTTCACCTCGGCCAAAGGGTTAGGTGGTGGAATTCCAATTGGGGCGCTGTTGTGCAAGTCTTCTTGCGATGTGTTTCAACCCGGTGACCATGCCAGCACCTACGGCGGCAACCCCTTTGCCTGCGCCGTTGCCCTGACGGTGTGCCAAACGATTGAGCGTGATCACTTGCTAGAAAACGTTCAGGCGCGTGGCGAACAACTCCGGGCAGGGTTACGGGCGATCGCCGAGAAATACCCCGAACACATTAGCCAGGTACGTGGCTGGGGCTTAATCAATGGGTTAGTCCTCAAGGACGAAAGCGCGCTAACTGCACCCGAAATTGTCAAGGCAACGATGGCAGCCGGGTTACTGCTTGTGCCTGCGGGTCCCAAAGTGCTGCGCTTTGTGCCACCCCTGATCGTGAGTGCCGCCGAAATCGACGCCGCTGTCCATTCGGTTGAGCAAGCTTTCGCCAACCTCTAGGTCAGCTAGCTTTTACTTATCATTCATCTGGGTGGATTCGGTCAAACCAATCCACCTTATTTTTTGCAGTCTTTTCAGTTCAAGGCTTCGTTTGGCCTTGAGAGAATTGTAGATAGAAAAATTTTGCTGAAGAGTATCAAAGCATAGCTTGAAGATGAGGATCGAATTAAGACACCCACTAATCAGCGTAGAATCATGTTTTCATCATTACGCGGCTTCAAAGTCTTTCAAATTTCCTTTATTTTGTGTATTTCTAGCTCGATAACTATTCACTTATTAGTCTTTTGGCTTGTAAAAGCCCGCCCTTCCTGGTCTCAGTTTGTTTTTCCAATGGGAGCTGTATTATTTGTTTCATTAACGGGTGCATTTCTAGGTTTTCTCAAATCTCTATTAGTCAGTGCTATTGCTTATTTAGGGAAGCCCTCTTTACGATGGCAATTGATTGTAGGAAGTACAGCCGTTTTATCCTTACTAGAGGCATGGCTCTACTACGAACTTTGGACATGGACATTTCCTTTTGGTTGACGCGATCGCTTTCTCCGGCAGATCGAGCACTTGCTACTGGTCAGCCGCTCCCTGGTTCAAAATCGTGGCAAACAATGAAGAGTAGTCTTTATCGGCTAATCCTTGAGCTAAGCTGCGCTCTAAAATTGCCTCCACTGCTTGCACCACTTCAACATCAAGGTTGAGCAATTGAGCAGCCTGATTGAATAAGTGAATGTCTTTATACAGATGCTTTGTTGGAAAGTTGGGGTTCTCAAAATTCTGATCTAGCATTTTCTGCAATTTTTTGTCGAATGTCGGAGCATACAAAGCACTCTGGCGCAAAATTTCCATGAACGGCTCGATCGCGACGTTCTCCTTTAATAAAAAGCCAAGACTGGTTGAAAAAGCGGCTGTTAGCGAGCCAATTAATTGATTTAGCGCCAGTTTGACAGCGGCAGCTTGACCAACACCCCCAATCAAGCGGGGGCTTTCGCCAAAACATTGCAGCACTGGTAACCACTGGGTATATTGATCTGGAGTGCCGCCCACCATCACAAGCAACTTGCCGTCTCTCGCTTCGGGGATGCTGCCCAACACGGGTGCCTCCAAATAGCTGCCCCCCGATGCTGTCACCATTGCGTGAATCTCACGACTCTCTTGCGGGGCGATCGTGCCCATTTGAATCAAGGTTTTACCAGGCAAAACACTCCGCGTGCCGTCTGGCAGCACCGTTTCGTGGATCGCCGCCGCATTGGTCAACATCAAAATAGTGCAGTCAGAATTTTGTAACACCGTCAGAGGATCCGGTGCGATCGCGGCCCCTGCGGTTTGCAACGGTTCTAGTTTGGCAGCAGTTCGGTTATAGGCTGTTAGCGAAAAGCCAGCACCCAGCAAGCGCTGAGCCATTGGTAGGCCCATTAGCCCGGTTCCAATCAATCCAATTTGCATTGCTCTTTTTTGTGAGGACTCTCACGTCAACTCTACACCTGCTTTAGCCAGGTAAATTTGCAAAAACCTGTGCAACAATAGCTTGCGTTTTCTGGTCAAGAGCGTTCCAATCGACTTCGCCAGTGTCAGCCTCAAATAAAGTTCGGTCAACTTCTGCTTGAGTGCCAGGTGAGCCATCGTCTAACCGCGAGACCCCCAGATCTGAGTCGTAGTCTCTAAAGCAAATTTGATAGCACAAATCCCATAGGTCAACAGTGACCTGGCGATCGCCCTGTGCTAAGTGCAAAGCGTACCCCGGATAGGGAGAGGGTAATTGGGCCAAAGTTGCCTGAATTTCAGTTGTTGCTTCTGGTGATGCCGTCTCTAACTCTGATTGCAGCAACGCAATCCGCGCTTTCGTTTCATCAGAGACTTCTTCTGCCCATTTCGAAAACTCTTCGTAGGTGCCCTTCCAGTCTGATTGCTCTAGCTGCTTACGCAGGTTATCAATCAAACGAATGTAAACAGGTTGCATGACCTGCTCTGCCAGATTCCACGTTGTCATGTCCTGAATCTTTGGCATATCGAGTCAAGCCAACTAACAACATTAAGTAAAACAATCAAAGCAATCAATGATAATACAGGGATCCGATCTATTCCTCAACCTTTCGTAACATTTCAACAAACTGTCACTCGTCGAAGTAACGACTCACTTAATATGCTTTTTTCAATCAAAAACCAGAATCCTTATTCAAAGGGCTTTCCGGGGATTACAGCAGAATCAAGCAATCATCTCTATTCGTAAAAAGTGGCATAACTTCGCAAGGTATGTTTAATAAACTTAATAAAGTGGGGTAACATGAGCAGTAGGTAAATGTTCTCATTTCCTTCTGAGTCTTGCTTAGTCTGTCAAGAAAGTTCTGGATTAACGGGTAAGCAGATGCAGCCATACAGAAGTTGGTTGCCCCTTGTTTTCTCTACCAGTCTGCTCAGTTATCAGACACAAGCGCGTCTGGATCCTCCAGTCCTCCACTTGGGATAAACGGGCTTCTTTTCGGATTAGACAGGGATTGCCTCGCTGCTACTTTTTCGCAGTCCCGCTCCTTCAACCCTGCATCCTGTGTGAGCAAGATGAACAATCAAATTCCTTGGCTAACGATTATTACCCTTTTCCCACTGGTCGCCTCGTTCTTGATTCCAGTGATTCCTGACAAGCAAGGCAAAACCCTGCGATGGTATGCATTGAGTGTCGGTTTAATCGACTTTGCACTGATTGCCTACGCACTCTGGCAAAACTACGATCTACAAGATTCTGGTTTCCAGCTTGTTGAACGCTATGCTTGGATTCCGCAAATCGGTTTGAATTGGTCTCTTGCAGTCGATGGCATTTCAATGCCTTTGATTGTGTTGGCTGGTCTGGTAACAACCCTGTCCATCATGGCGGGTTGGCAAGTGACCCATAAGCCTCGCCTCTTCTACTTCTTGATGCTGGCGATGTACAGTGCTCAAATCGGTGTCTTCTGCGCGCAGGATATCCTCCTCTTCTTCTTCATGTGGGAGTTAGAGTTGGTTCCTGTTTACATGTTGATTTCAATTTGGGGTGGGCCTCGTCGTCTCTACGCTGCGACAAAGTTTATTCTTTACACGGCGATCGGGTCGATCTTCATTTTGGTTGCGGCGCTGGCAATGGCGTTCTACGGTGGCAACGTTACATTTGACATGGCAGAGCTAGGGCTAAAGAATTACCCTCTCGGCTTTGAGTTGCTCATGTATGCGGCTTTAATCATTGCTTACGGTGTTAAGTTGCCGATCTTCCCACTTCACACCTGGTTGCCTGACGCTCACGGTGAAGCTTCAGCCCCTGTCTCTATGATTTTGGCGGGTGTGCTGTTAAAGATGGGGGGTTATGCTATCATCCGCATGAATGTGGAGATGCTGCCCGATGCTCATTACTACTTTGCGCCTGTGTTAGCAATCCTGGGTGTGGTGAACATCGTCTATGGTGCGCTTGTTTCCTTTGCACAGACCAATCTAAAGCGTCGGATGGCTTACTCTTCAATCTCTCACATGGGCTTCGTGCTGTTGGGGATTGCGTCTTACACTGAGTTGGGTATGAGCGGTGCTGTTTTGCAAATGCTCTCGCACGGTTTGATTGCTGCGGCTCTCTTCTTCCTGGCAGGTGTGACCTACGATCGCACCCACACTTTAGCGATGGAGAAGATGGGGGGTCTAGCAAAATCCATGCCCACCGTTTTCGCTCTGTTCACTATCGGTTCGATGGCATCGCTTGCTTTACCTGGCATGAGCGGGTTTGTGGGTGAGTTGGCTGTTTTCCTTGGCTTTGCAACCAGCGATTCCTACACTTCCACCTTCAAGGTAGTAGTGGTGCTTCTCTCAGCGATCGGCTTAATCTTGACCCCGATTTATTTGCTGTCAATGCTGCGTGAAGTCTTCTACGGTAAGCAAACCGAGGAGCTGAGTCAGCAGATTCTACTGGATGCTAAGCCCAGAGAAGTGTTTATTGCAGCCTGTCTCTTGATTCCAGTCATTGGCGTTGGGTTGTACCCCAAGTTGGTGACTCAGTACTATGACGTGAAGACTGTAGAAGTTGCAACTCGCGCTCGCACTGCCGCTTCGGCGATCGCGCATCAACCTGTACAGGTCTTTACCCAGGCTTCGGCGGCACCCAAGTTAACAGCAGGTCCTGAGCTACTCGGGATTTTGAAATAACTTCGGTTCTCCCTAGAGTTCCGCTGATGTGGCTCGGTTACTCGGTTGTGGGTGACCGAGTTTTTATTTAGACATACACAAAAACCCCGGAATCTTAGCGACTCCAGGGTTTTGAATTACAGCCGGTAAGATGTCCAGGTGGCTTAAGGTTACGGACTAAATCAAATGCGATCGCTGTGTCGGGGTTTGGCATGCCAAACCCCGACAGCAAGTAAGTTACCGTGTTGTTTAATTCGCGTTCCTTAGGCGACGACAAAGTTGACTAGCTTGCCTGGCACAACGATCACCTTCTTCACCTCTTTACCCGCGATGAATTTTTGAGCCAACTCAGACTCACGGGCAATTTGCTCTAGCTCATCTTTGCTGGCCTGTGCTGAAACCTGAATCGTACCCTTTGTTTTGCCCAACACCTGAATCACGATGGTCATCTCATCAGCGACCAGTGCCGCTGCATCAACGGTTAACCAGCTCTGAGTATGAACCGAGTCGCTATGCCCCAAATAGTGCCACAACTCGTCTGCAATATGAGGCGCAAACGGAGCCAACAAAATCAGCAACGCCTCAATGCCCTCGGCGTAGGCAGGTGAATCTTTGCAGGTGGCATCAGTCAGCGCATTGCTGAGCTTCATCAATTCAGAAACCGCCGTGTTGAATTGATACTCACCCGTCAGGTCTTCGGTGACTTCCTTAATCGCAATGTGAATTGCCCGGCGCAGATCTTTCTCTGGCTTCGTCCACTGTTGCTTTGGCTTCGAGGATTTGGCAGAGGCGGGATTGTCAGCAAACTCCGTCACCAAACGCCAGACCCGATTTAAGAAGCGAAACTGGCCTTCGACATCTGCATCTTCCCATTCCAGGTCTTTTTCGGGTGGCGCTTTGAACAGAATGAACATGCGAGCCGTATCCGCGCCGTACTTTTTCACCACGTCGCCCGGAGCCACCCCGTTATGCTTGGACTTCGACATCTTCTCGTAAACTACTTCCAACGGATCGCCCGTCTCTGGGTCTGTCGGATTGTTCACATCCGCCACATTAGCAGGAATCACATATTTCCCTGTCTTGGGGTTTTTGTAAGTCTTGCCCTGCACCATGCCCTGCGTCAGCAAACGCTGAAACGGTTCGTCGAAATTGAGTAAACCGCGATCGCGCAGCACTTTCGTAAAGAAGCGGGAGTACAACAGGTGCAAAATTGCGTGTTCAATCCCACCGACATACTGGTCAACCGGCAACCAGTCATTTACCTTATCGGGAGCAAACACCTGCGCATCATTTTTCGCATCGGAATAGCGTAAGTAATACCACGACGAGCAGATAAAGGTATCCATCGTATCCGTCTCGCGCTTGGCTGGTTTGCCACAAGCAGGACAGGACACATTGATCCAGTTCTCCATCTTGGCCAGAGGCGAAGGCCCACGTCCGCTAAACTCGACTTCTTCAGGCAAGCAAACAGGCAGATCGGCATCGGGTACAGGAACAGCACCACAGTCGGGGCAATGAATGATGGGGATGGGGGCGCCCCAATAGCGCTGGCGTGAAATCAACCAGTCGCGTAACCGGTAGTTGGCAGTTCCTTTGCCTTTGCCGTTTTGCTCTAGCCACTGAACCGCCGCTTCAACACTTTGCCCCGGTTCCTTACCTGCCGTCACACCATTTAATGGCCCCGAATTGACCATCACTCCCTCACCTGGGTGAGCCTGGGACATGGTTGCACCATCCAGTGTTTCGCCTTCGGGTTGCACCACCACCTTAACGGGCAGATTAAACTGGCGCGCAAACTCAAAGTCACGCTGATCATGGGCTGGCACCGCCATAATTGCCCCAGTGCCGTAGTCCATCAAAACGTAGTCGGCAATCCAGATGGGAATTTTCTCGTCATTGACTGGGTTAATTGCATAGCTCCCCGTCCAAACGCCAGTTTTCTCACGACCTTCAGCGGTGCGATCGAGTTCGCTCTTGGCGGCTGCTTCGGCCTGGTAAGTTTGAATCGCCTTCGCCTGTTCCGGCGTTGTCAACTTCTCAACTAAGGGATGCTCTGGCGACAGCACCATAAAGGTTGCACCCCACAGCGTATCGGGACGAGTTGTGAAAACCGTAATTTCGTCGCCTGCTTCGGTCGTAAAGGTGACGTGTGCCCCAGTTGATTTACCAATCCAGTTGGCTTGCATCAAGCGCACTTTTTCAGGCCAACCCGACAACTGATCCAGATCGGCCAGCAGTTGATCGGCGTAATCAGTAATTTTTAAGAACCACTGGCGCAGTTGCTTCCGCTCAACCAATGCTCCCGATCTCCAGGATTTCCCCTCGCTATCAACTTGCTCGTTAGCCAACACCGTCTGGTCAATTGGATCCCAGTTGACAGTCGCCTCTTTTTGATAAGCCAAACCCGATTGAAAGAATTGCAAGAAGATCCACTGCGTCCATTTGTAGTAGTCAGGCGCACAGGTGGTTACTTCGCGCTCCCAATCAAAGGAGATGCCCAATTGGTCAAGCTGCTGCCGCATTTGGGCAATATTTTGATACGTCCATTTGGCGGGTGGCACCCCCCGCTCGATCGCCGCATTTTCCGCAGGCAAGCCAAACGCATCCCATCCCATCGGGTTCAACACGCGATAACCCTGCATGCGACGCAGGCGAGCAATCACATCCACAATCGTATAGACGCGCACGTGCCCCATGTGCAGATTCCCCGAAGGGTAGGGAAACATCGACAGCGTATAGAACTTGGGTTTTTGAGGATCATCGAGAGTTTTATATAAACCCTGCTCTACCCAGGCTTTCTGCCATTTTTCTTCAATTTCTGCGGGGGTGTAACGGGCTTCCACGAACCAAACTCCTGCAAAGCGGTTGTTGTCTAACTCATTCTAAAAGGTCGATGCGTTGAATCATCAGTTCTTTATCAGGATCGTCGCCTTATCTGCCGGGAAGATAACAGAGTAAGGTCGATCACTTTTATACTACAAAAGTAACACTTTGCAATACAAAGCTGCAAATGAGCCAGAATCAATCACGATTAATTCAATTTTTGAGGTGCTTTTCCAAAGCTATTGGGTAGGAGAAATCGACATTTCAAAAAATCTATCAATTAAATCAGTATTAAAAATACTTAAAAGGCTGACATCGCCGACTTTCGCTGGCTATTTTTAAGGGCGATCGCAATTTTTCTGGCAGATTAGACACGAACAGCGTCCAGTTGTTGATAAGATCTGTTCTTGGTTTTTGTAGTTTCGTAAACTGGGTTTTGCATCTTAAATCCATTGCTCCTAAGTGAGAGAAATACTTCTGGTAAAGAGATATTTCCCGCTTCACCAACCCTTTCATTCGTGTAACTGGTCAATTAAATTTCCAGGTTCGTTTACGAGAAGTGGGTTTGCCGTGTTCACAACCATTAAGCTCATGCCAAAGCCAAACATGCTCAATCGTTTTGCTGTTGCTCTTAGTCTCTGCGCTCTGTTAGGAGCCGCACCCGAGGTGAGCCTTGCGCAAAATGCAAAACCCGACGCTCAAAGAACTCAACAATTAAATGAACTGCTGCGCGAAGGCCGTAAGCAAGTCGATGCAAAAGCTTACGACCGCGCCATCCAAATCTATCGCCAAGCAGCCGAACTCGATGGCAAAAACGCCAAAATCTTTTCGGGTATCGGCTATCTAGAAGCCGTTCAGGGGAATTACCAGGAAGCGGTCAACGCCTATCGGCAAGCGATCGCCCTCGATCCTAAAAATGCTGATTTCTACTACGCCTTGGGCTACAGTCTGGCGAACTTGGGCGACAACGAAGACGCGATCTCGGCTTATCGGCGTAGCACCGAGATGAATGCCAAAAATCTCAACGCTCAGTATGGCTTGGGTATCGTGTTGACCCGCACTGGCAACCACCGTGAAGCGGAGCAAGTTTACCGTCAGGTGATCGCGCTGCAGCCCAAATCGGCTAAAGGCTACGAACTGTTGGGTGCTAGCTTAATTCAACAACGCCGCTTTCAGGAGGCCATTCCGCCGTTAGAGCAGGCTGCTAAACTAGCGCCCCGGCAAGGCACAATCTATGTACAAATGGGAGCCGCTCAACTAGGCGTCGGCAATCGTCAAGCCGGCCTGACAGCGTTTAAGCGAGCCGCCGAGTTAGAACCACGGAACGCGCTGATTCAACTCCAGATTGGGCGTATCCTGCGCGCCGAAGAACAGTGGGATGACGCGCTGGCGGCCTATAAACGAGCTACAATCCTCAAAAATGACTTGACAGAGGCGTATCTGGCGATTGGTGAGATATATATTCGCCGCCAAGATTATCTCTCGGCCATTCTGGCTTATCGCGATTATGTCCGAATCGCGCCCAATGACCCAACAGGTTACTACGGCTTAGGCAAAGCACTGGCAGCCCGCGATCGCAAAAGTGAAGCGATCGAAAACCTGGAAAAAGCGCGTGACTTGTACAAGCAACAAAGAAAGTCTGAGGAAGCAAAGCAAGTCGAAAAGCTGATTAAAGAATTACGCTAGTCTGCTCACAAAGCCGCTTTCTCAAACACCAGCCATTGATTGGCCTGGTGTGCAATCAGCTTACTTGCAAAAACGTTCTTAAAGGCCGTTGTTGCAGTTACAAGCGCAGAGGACGCAGTTGGATTGGCAACCGTTTCGCCATCGGTCTGAATCACCAACACCCCATTGAGTTGCAGTGTCCCCCAGGTGAGCAACAGCACCTCAAGCAGTTGATCCGCGCTAGCCGTGTAGTGAATGCAAGCGAACTGGAAGGATGCCGGAACCAGCGATCGCAAAATGGTTGTTGGCGTACCCGGCATTCGTTTCACTTTTTCGGCACAGCCTGATTTCTGGATATTTGTCTCAAACCGGGTCTGCTGTTCAAGCTTGTTTGACTCAGCTTCCAGGCAGGTCAGGCGATCGCGGGGATCTGTCAAGACATGCTCCAACAGCCAGCAAGTCACTTGTCCTTCATCGACACCAATCTGCAACCCCCGGATCTCGGCTGTGCGCTGCGTCTCAATTGCCTTAAGGAATTTAGCAGCTGTGAGAAATTGGTTGAGGTTTGGCAAGGGTTGGGAAAACTCGTACCCTTTTTGAGTGACCAGCGCTCGGTATTGCAGCAACGGCAACTCGGCGATCGCTTCCTTAAACTCTGGATCGGTGGCTAACGCCTGCTGCATATACTTCAGCGCCGCACCCAGATCACCCTGATCGCGCAGAGTGGCGGCTGCATTAAAACAAACACGAGCCAGGTCTTGTTTAGGAATCGTTGGCTTCAGCGCGATCGCCCGCAGAAAAACCTCGGCGGCAGACGCCAATTTCTTCTGTTGTTGATAGTCGGTGCCTAAATTGTTGTAAGCCACAGCCAACAAGTTCACTAATTCATCGCGCCATTGCGGTTCTTTGGTTAGTCCCGGCTCAGCCACCGCGATCGCCGTTTGAAAGTCCTGCCGCGACACATACTCAGTTGCGATCGTCACGGGATTTAGCAACGTCAGAAATTCATCCGACTTCTCGTATTTCTTGAACTTATCCAGTAAGTAAGACAATTTATCGCGTTCAAATTTGAGCCGAATCGCGTGTAATTCCTTACATTCAGGCGGCGTTTGGTCTTTGTATTCATTCGGTGGCGTTTGAAACTTTTTAAGCTGGCGATCGAACGCATTACCGGGATAACGAATATATTCAACCGTTTCAAGATCAATTTGATAGAGCTTAAAAAATCGCATGGCCCAATAGTTATAAGCAATGTCTTCGCAACACTTTAATTGCTTATAGACTGGCGATTCTGAAAAGCCTTCAATAAACTCATGACACTCACGGCGAATCGCAAAATTTTGCATGATGGTGTTTTCGATCGCCTTCTTCCAAACAGGGTGCAAGTCTTCATTCATAAACACCCCAGTCCGAATCATCGCCACTTCGGTTTTTGGCAGCTGAACAGGCTGCAAACCCTGTTTTGTCTCAACTTCAAAAGACTTCGGTGAAGTGGCATTGGGTTGATGGTTCAACACTCGGAAGCACAAATAAATATGCGGTGGAAAAACTAAATCATCCCCATCAAAAAAGAACAAAATGTCGCCTTTTGCAACTTTTGCTCCGGTATTTCTGGCTGGGCCAATGCCTAAACTTTTGAAATGGCTGATGATTTTGTAATGCGATTTTGTCTCGGCAAATTGAGTTACTAACTCTAAGGTGCGATCGCTCGATCCCTCGTTGACCACCACCACTTCTGGTTCAACCGAGGGGTCATCATGATGGGTTTTGAAATAGGAAATACTCGCTTCTATACTTTCTAAAGTGCGAATAATCTCGTTTTCTTTATTCAACACCGGCACAATCACCGAAAACGAGCGAATCATGAACCTTTCCTCATCTAAAAAGCCGAAGCAACTTGCATGACTGAAACGGTTTCACCGGCTGCAATGGAAGTGACACCGATGGGCAAAACCGCAAATCCATTCGTCCCTGCTAAGTTAATCAAATTACCAGAGCTGTGACCGCCACCAGCCAACCGAAACTCAAATGACCTATTCGAGATCGCCAGGTGTCCCCACAAGTATGTTTCTCGTTTGCCGTCAGAGCGCAGGTCTTGGGTTGTTGTTGCCGTCACAAGGGGCGATCGCCAGCGTTGTTCGGGGTAGCCTGCCAGTTTACGCAGCGCTGGTTGCACGAACCGCCAAAAGGTTAACAGAGCCGAAGCGGGGTTCCCTGGCAAGCCAAAATAAAGCACTGGTTTCTCGGTAAAGGTGGCAAAGGTGAGGGGCTTACCCGGTTTCACCGCCACCGCCCGAAAGTGAATGTGAGCCCCTAAATCCGCCAGAATCTGATCGACATAATCGTAGTCACCTACTGACACGCCGCCCGAAGACAGCACCACGTCAGCTTCAGCGATAGCAGTGGCGATCGCGGTCTTCAATGCATCGGGGCGATCGGGCACAATGCCCAACGGTACAGGAATGGCTCCCGCATGGCTAATCGCCGCCGCTAGCGCATAACGATTGGAATCCACAATTTGACCCGGCTGGAGGGGTTGATCAATTTCCACCAGTTCATCCCCTGTCGAGAGAATCGCGACCCGTGGCTGACGCAAGACTGGCACCTGCCCACATTGCACCGCAGCTAAAACAGCTAACTCGGTGGCACGAAGAGGCAATCCGGCTGGTAACAAGGGCTGACCCGCCTGATAATAATCTCCCCGGTAGCGCACAAAGGCTTTCGGTTTAGGGGCTGCCAACACCGTGACGCGATCGCCCTGGCGCTGCGTATTCTCTTGCATCACAACTGTATCGGCTCCGGCAGGCATCACGGCCCCCGTAAAGATCCGGGCAGCTTGTCCGGGCTGAACTGTGACTTGCGGTTGCTTCCCAGCCGGAATTTCTTCGCAGATGGTCAACGTGACCGGACTTTCGGTGGAGCAGGTTGCGACATCGGCATATTGCACGGCATAACCGTCCATGGCTGAGTTGTCCCAGTGGGGAAAGTCGAGCGGACTGGTGATGGGATGTGCCAAAATGCGATCGCGGGCATCCATTAGGCTGACTTGTTCGCATTCTGTCTCAGCTTGAAATGGCTGTACACGCTGCAAAATGGTTTGTTCGGCTTGTTCCGCAGAAATCATAGGGAGGGTTCCGGCAATCTTCCTCCAATATTATTTGCTGAAGTTGCTGAGCAACGCATCGATCAGCGAACTAAGATGAATTTAGGGCTGGGGAAAAACCGATGGAAGACGAAGAGATTTACATCCCGCGTCCCTACGTGGAAGTACCAATGGATCGGCGCATTTTGGCGTTTGCGATCGACTTTTTCACAACGGCTTTTGTCAGTCTGGGCGCTGGTTCTGCCTATATCGTGATCTTTTTGCTGGTCTGGTATGGGTTGCGCGTCGTTGGGGTCGCGCTCAACCAGGGTCAAAGTTTGGGCCGCTGGGCTGTCAACATTAAAGTTGTCGATCCACGTCAGCGTCGAATTCCCGGTTTAGTCGAGCTATTTCAGCGAGAAACAATTGCTGGCATCAGTAGCCTGTTTGTTGTGATTGGTTTGGCCAACTTCAGTCCGGTGAATGCCTGGGTTCTGTTCACGCCGATTCCGCTGCTGGCTGATTGTTGTCTTGCCTTTGGCGATCCTAATTATCGGCAAGCCTTTCACGATCGCGTAGCAGGCACCATGATGGCGCAAACGCGGCGGGGTTACTCACTTGACCTTAAATTAAAGAACTTATTTGCACAATCTCGACAACGTATGAAATAATAGACGATTGTGTCTAATGCTGTTGCTGTGCTGCTGAGCGGGTAGAACTATGGCTAAAAATAAAGGTGTCCGTATTGTCATTACACTAGAATGCACTGAGTGTCGCACCAATCCGGATAAGCGATCGCCCGGTGTGTCACGTTACACCACCTCCAAGAACCGTCGGAACACCACTGCTCGTCTTGAGTTGAACAAGTTTTGTCCTCATTGCAACAAGCACACGGTTCATAAAGAGATCAAGTAGGCTAAAATCTGCGCGAGCTTCTCGCCGTTTTGCTTAGGTTTCTTAACCTCAATTTCAATTGTCCAAAAGCATATCTGATAGAAAGTTAAGTCATGAGTTACTTGCGCCGTCGCGTTTCCCCAATTAAGCCCGATGAACCGATCGACTACAAAGATGTCGATCTGCTTCGAAAGTTCATTACAGAGCGTGGCAAAATTCTGCCTCGCCGCATCACTGGTTTGACTGCAAAGCAGCAACGCGATTTAACCGTCGCCATCAAACGCGCCCGAATTGTGGCTCTTCTGCCATTTATTAACCAAGAAGGCTAAGTGGCGAGTTGAGATAAAAGCGTGAGGGAAGCGCATTCTACAGTTTCCCTCACTTTGTCTTTGTTGTTTCACCTCTCTGCTTTGGGCTTGCATGGAAAAAGGCACGCTAGTTGAATTTCGCGCCAATGGTGATCGCCGCCTCGCGGTGATTGATCGTCCTGAAGGAAAAAAGAATTGGATTGCCATTGATGAACGGGGGCATGCTCACTCTCTCCACCCGCGCGAGATAACGTATCAAATTCCAGGTAACTTCAAACCGACAGAAATTGCTAGTTTCTCAAAGGAAGTTCAGCCATTGCTCGATCCCAGCAGCCTTGAGGTGGCCTGGGAGTTATTGATTGAAGATGGCTTGACCGTTGACGCACCAGAAATGGCGATGCTGCTCTTTTCAGAGCAAGAGCCAACCCTTTGCTATGCAGCGCATGTGTTGCTGTCAGATGACAAGCTTTATTTCAAATTTAAGGGCGATCGCTACGAACCTCGCTCTAAAGGTCAGGTCTCTGAGTTAAAGCATCAACAAGAAGTCGCGGCCCAACGCCAACAAGAATGGGAAGGATTTGTTAACCGTTTGCAACAAGCACTAACGGGTGAAGCTGTCGAATGGCAATCTGGCGATCGCCCCCGACTTGATTCATTAGAACGATTTGCTACCCTTGGAGAAGAAGCAACCCACCGCGCTCCAGCCTTGGAATTGCTTTCTCACCTGAAGCGTCCTGAAACCGCTCAGGGAGCCTTCCAGCTATTGGTCGATTTGGGGCTGTGGAGTCCGCATGAGAATCTTTTCTTGCGCCGCAGTCAGGCTCCAATACAGTTCTCCACAAAGGTGCTAGACGTGGCGCATGATCGTTTGACCACTCCTCCCCCCGATATCCACAGCGATCGCCTGGATCTGACTCATCTCAAGGTCTATACGATTGATGATGAGAGTACACGTGAGATCGATGACGGCCTCAGTCTTGAAGTCTTGCCTGATGGGAAACAGGTACTTTGGATCCATATTGCGGATCCAAGTCGCTGGGTCGAACCCGGAGATGAGTTAGATTTAGAAGCTCGCCGCCGCAGCACCACAATTTACCTGCCAACGGGGACAATTCCCATGTTCCCTTCTGAGTTAGCGACTGGCCCGATGAGTCTGGTACAGGGGCAACCCAACTGTGCCTTAAGCTTTGCAGTGACGTTAACTGAGGCGGGTGCGGTTGAAAGCTATAAGATCCATGCGTCTCGCATTCGTGTTACCTATCGTCTCACTTATGAAGATGTGGATGAGATGCTCGATCTAGGGGTCGAAGCCGAGTCAGAGCTACAAGCGATCGCGGCATGGGCCAAAAAGCGCTATGCGTGGCGGCAATCTCAAGGGGCAATCAGCATTCAAATGCCAGAGTCATCGATTAAAGTCGATGGCGATGACATCACGGTTGTCGTTCTAGAAAACTCTCTATCCCGCACCCTGGTTGCAGAAATGATGATTTTGGCGGGTGAAGTCGCCGCCCGCTATGCCCACGAAAATCAACTCCCGCTTCCCTTCCGTAATCAGCCTCAACCTGAGTTGCCGCCTCAAGAAGAATTGATGCTGTTACCCGCGGGGCCAGTCCGATCCTGTGCCATCCGGCGTTGTATGCCTCGCAGTGAGCTGAGCCTGACGCCTTCAGGCCATGCCAGTTTAGGGCTAGAGACTTACGCGCAAGTTACCTCACCAATCCGGCGTTACAGTGACTTGCTGGCCCACTTCCAGATCAAAGCTCACCTGCGCGGCGCAACCTTACCGTTCTCAGTTGAGGAAGTGCGGGAGTTAATGCAAAGCCTTGCCACGACTGTACAGGAAGCAGTTTTGGTCGAGCGCCAGACGAACCGCTACTGGAGTCTAGAGTACTTACGGCGCAACCCCAAAGAAATTTGGCAAGCGCTGATGCTGCGTTGGCTACGTGAACACGAAAACTTAGGTTTGATTTTCTTAGAAGATTTAGGCATGGAGTTAGCCATGCGGTTTAACCGCTCGATTGACCCCGGAGATCGCCTCTGTGTACGTGTGGCCTATGTCGATCCCCGGCAAGACGTGCTTCAGTTTGAAGAAGTGGCCTCCGAAACGGCCCACGCGATCGGTTAGTTAAGTTGCATCTTTCCTTGCTCTGATGTTTAGGCAAAGGTAAACCTTTAAGAGCCATCTCCAGCATCAAAGGAAACGGCTCCTAGATTCTTGATTACTTCACAACTTTGACTTCTGTACCCAGGTTCACCAAGGCAAATAATTCTTCGATGTCTTTGTTGTACATCCGGATGCAACCATGCGAAGCAGCTCTCCCAACCGAGCCAGGGTTGGGCGTTCCATGAAAGCCGATCCAGTTTTTGCCGTCTGTCCAAAACCCAATCCAAAAGCGGCCCAGTGGATTTTCAGGATCGCCCCCTTTAATCACAATCCCCGGCTTAAGCGGATGAATCCAGGTTGGATCCTTAAACATCTGCATCACTTTGAAGTTTCCTGTCGGCGTTTCCCAACCCGCTTTACCCACCGCGATCGGATACGACTTGATCACCGTCCCACCCTTCAACAAGGCAACCCGCCGTTGGTTTAGGCGGATTTCAAGACTGAGCGCTAATTCTTCAATTGGTAAGTCAGGCTGACCTAGCGGGGGCAGCGGCATTGGCGGAATCGTAAATGGCACGAGTTCGACTGCTGAAGGCTGGGATGGCACGACCAGCGCACTTTCCTGTGCCCGTGTGTGAGGCATGTAAGCGCCTCCTAAACAGCTCATTAATAAACCAGCTAAAAGGATTTGACCACGCTTCATTTTTTAACTCACACCAAACAAACTAAGTGAACTGTTCTTTTCCAACTGTTAGATGACCCAACCGCCAATCAGCTTAAACTGCCGAGATTGAATCGATTAAAGCGCGATCGCTCTAACCTTTTTCCAGAACACACGTGTTTTAGCGCTGAGCAAACACACCAATAGAGCTGCTACGACGCAATAGACAGACTAGTTTCAATTAAAGCTTACGAATTAATCTCTTAACATCCTGATTTTGGCTGAGGAATTGTTGTCAGGCGAGAGAATGGGGGAAGGGGAGTGAGGGAGAACCGGGGAATGGGAGTGAGGGAGAACGGGGAATGGGAATGAGGGCAATATCCACGTCAACTAGAGTTTGGAGTAATTCAAAAAATGCACCATCTTTAGGAAGGGCGAATGGCTGTTAGCCCTTAAATGGAATGGAAAATTACATTTCGTCTAAAGTCCAACGTCAAGTGCGCCACTAATTAACCTAAGCTTGACAAGTTATAGCAGTCCCAGATTTAGCTGCAATCGGTGGGTTATCGTAAGGGAAACGTTTTTGCTGGTATCAGTCATTTCCCCTTATTATTTGTCTTTTTCCTGGTTCATCCGCCTTTAGGGATTTGCAGGTAAATGGTATCTCGTTGTAGGAGTTTGGCAGTGCTAAACCCCCTACAACAGACGGTTCTACAACTGGGACTTTATTTGTTTACAGGTTCCTTGGAGTCAGTTCTAGCTTATTTGGATTTATTACTTCCTACTTGCATGCGTACGATCGCCGAGATTAACGAAAAGATTCAGCAGCAAAAAGCGGTTGTGTGGACCGTTGAAGAACTTAAAGCCAGAGTTGTAGAGCAAGGCATCGCGGCTGTGGCGAAACAAGTCGATGTCATTACAACTGGCACTTTTGAGCCAATGGAGGCTTCGGGTGCAATTCTCAATCTGGGGCATACAGATCCACCTATTAAGATTCGGCGCTGCTGGCTAGATGGAGTCCCGGCTTACTCAGGGTTTGGAGCCGTTGATTTGTTTTTAGGTGCCGCCCAATCAACCGAAACTCCCGAAGGTGAAGAACCGCGCGAGCTGGGAGGCGGTCACGTAATTGAAGCATTAATTGGTGGAAAAACCGTTCACCTGCGTGCTTTGGGGCAAGTGACCGATTGCTACCCCCGTGCGTCTTTTGAGACAACAATCACGCGCGACACAATTAACCAGTTTTACCTGTTTAACCCGCGCAATCTCTACCAAAATTTCATTGTGGGTGTAAATGGGGGCGATCGCCTGCTGCATACTTACTTGGGACCCTTACAACCGCGCTTAGGCAATGCAGTCTACTCCAATCCGGGAGCGATCGCGCCACTATTCAACGATCCCAAGCTGCAACTGGTGGGCGTTGGCACGCGCATCTTTTTAGGCGGAGGAATTGGTTACATCACCTGGGAAGGCACGCAACACTTTCCTCTGCAAAAGCGCTTACCCAACCAGACCCCAATTGGGCCAGCCGCGACTTTAGCGCTGATCGGGGATGCCAAACAAATGAGTACTCGTTGGGTACGCGGCTGCTACTTCAAGCATTACGGCCCCTCTTTGATGTTGGGCGTTGGCGTCCCCTTTCCCGTTTTAACAGAAGAGGTCGTCGCTCATTGTGCGGTACAGGATCAAGACCTGGTTGCTCCAGTTGTAGACTTTTCAATTCCACGTCGGGTACGACCAACCTTTGGTTTAGTCTCTTACGCCCAGCTCAAGTCAGGCCGAATCCAGATTGAGGGAAAACCTGTCAGAGTTGCCCCTCTCGCTAGCATCTACCTTTCGCGCCAAGTTGCGACCGAACTAAAAGCCTGGATCGAAGCAGGCGAATTCACCCTGACTGAGGCAGTTGCCCCAATCACGAGCGATCGCACGTTTCTCCCCCAAGATGTTTGGGGATCGCAAATGGTAATGGATTAACCTTCGCTGTTCTGCTTCGCCTTTTTAGAGGGCTTGGGCAGCGGCGCACGGTTGGGGGGTGGCCCTGAAGGTGCCCGTGATTTGTCACCACCACCACCGTCAAACCGACGCTTAAACGGCTTACCACCTTTCTTTGGCCCAAAGCCACTCTTCTTCTTGGGTGGAACTAAGCCAATCACATTACCTTCGGCGATCGTCAAATCGGTGCCAATCCGCTTAACGTGTAACTCCCAGAAGTAACCAATCGTTTTGGGACTTGGCAACGTACCTTTGAGATGAAGCTTAAAGGCTTTTGCTTTCTGCTTACCCTTCTTGGGACTTTGCTGGATCCGAATGGTGATCGTATCCTCTTCGGGAGTTACTCCGATCACCTCACCGCGAATCGAAAAGTAATCGTCATCGTATCCAGGCGTTAAATTTTCGGTAGAGATGGGTTCAACAGATGACTCCGGCTCAGTCGCAGGTTCTTCTGTGGCTTCTAGAGCTTCACCCTCTTCACCTTCAAGTAATTCTTTTTGTAGCTTTTCGGGTTCCCACACACCCACAACCTGCAGGTGCAGATCGCTCTGTTGCAAGCGTGTGCGGGGATAGACAACCCAGAGATGCTCTTGGGTTAGATCAAGGTGATTTTTAACCAGGCTCATTACCCGCCCTAGCAACACGGCCTCAACCGCAGTGCCATCCGCAATTTTCATCTCACCACGAGTAAATTGCTCCTCCGAGGGAGTGTAACACCCACGAATCAAGCCGATCGCCCGGTACTGCTTCGGCTCACTGGGAGGGGGAATGGGTTGAAAGCGGGATACACCATCTTCAATGGGTGCCTCAGATTCGACATGATCATCTGCAGCAACCGTTTCTGGCTTTGGCTTCTCGACCACTTCTGATTGAAGCTGAGCGGCTGGCTTAGCTTCAACAGTGGGGGTCTGAGGTGGCGGAGCTGGTCGCACAGGGCGCATCATCGGACGCTTTAGCTCAGGTGCATTAGCAGCATCTGAATGATCCGACTCAGAGGACGGATTAGACTCGGTCGAAGCAGACGGATTAAGGGATACATCGGAATTGATAGCCTCGTTTAGCTGCTCAGCAGATGCATCAGATACGTCGGATTGTGAGGATGAGAGGGGCTTGTCGGGCAAAGAACTCATAGGTCTTAATTTGAGAGCAGCGAGTAGAATCGCAGCAGTTCAGCTATTTTACTGAATGCATGTGAATTGAGTTTGAATCCGCACGTTTTGCATAACTTTCACAAAGAAAAATTCTGCTTGCGCAACAGCGGACTGATTAACACACATTAGACCTATCATACAGGCTGATTTAACTGGACAGAGCGAAAGATTTCACGATATTACGCTTGCTTCATCGCAGGCTGTTTATTGAAAGATTTTCAGCAAGATTGCGCACATAAATGAAGTTTCTTGCCTGCGTTTCTGTATCTGTAATACCAATTCTCTAAATCCCATTTATAGTTCCTCGTAGGCACGGTTCCCGTTCGCGTAGCGTCTCCATCGGAGACAACGCCCTTACAGATAATCATCTGTAGCCCAGTTTTGAAGAATTAGTATAAGCGATGAAACTTCCGGCCTAGAGACAGGACGCGTCCTTCAAACGAAGCCACTTCAAAACCTTCGCCATTATTTGGATGCAGGCAAGAATCTAGCCACAAGCGATCGCCCAGGATCCACCACAGTGAATTGGCTCCACTAGCACATCTAGCCATAATCATCTCGTTAGGATAGGAGGTAGGGGCTTTGACTGAGACTTCAACCCAACACTCCCACTCTCACGCACTCCCATACCTCTACTTCCAATGTTCTAAGTCACCTGACAACAGCTATTATCGCGACTTAGTCAGTGCTTGCCGAAGAAGCAAAGACTCGAACCATTTATTTGCAAAAACAATGCAAGAGTACTATTTTATTGGCAGTACATTTGACCTCAATGAATTCAAGTGATTTGTAGCCAGGCGGTCTATTTGATTAATTTGCTCTTGATTTTGTACGTGTTTCAGAAACTACGAGCATTTACGGATCGATTTAGCGCTGTTGCTCAATTTTTTGGGAACTTTATGGCGATCGCCACTCAACTAGCCAGTAAATCTCCTGAGATAGGTGCAGCAAGGGTTACATAGAGACAAGCTTTCATCAACAAATTCCTTTCAAAATATAAAAAATTAAAATCTTTTTTGCAATTCTTTGTGTTTTCCTAGTTTTTCCACACGCTTTCCACACAGTTTCCCCAGGTTTTCCACAGCTTTTAGCAAGTTTTCCACAGCCGAGTCCTTAAACCAGGGTTTTGAATTATCAAATCGTCAACGAAATATCTCGACCGTCGTGTCTAAAACCAGACAATTGTTAACTTTTATTCCAAAAAACATTCCCCAAGGAATCATTTGTAACGAAGTATTTCTCTTCAGGATAATTTAACTTTTCTAGAGCGTTGACAACCGCAGGCAAAGGTAGCAAGAATGAGTCACCTACATCACAAAGTGACATTCATTCCTGAGTTTTCAAGACTTTCGGTTTTGCAATTTTGTCAAATTTAGGAATGGTGGCACGTTTCTTTTTCGCAAAAAGTGAATTCACCGATTCGCTGATGCATCTACGGGTGTGTTGTATAGCTCGAATAGATTTTATTTTTCTTTAAATTCAGTTTACTTTTCTAAACATACTGTTTTGGTTGACACCTTACGCATCTTTGAGGACTCTCAGTTATGAGGACAATCACCGTTAGCCTGTTAGCAGAAATTCCAGAAGGTCTGCATCAAGCAGTCGCTCAGTATTTAGACAGTCACCCCACCTGGGATCAAGACCGTTTGTTTGCAGCCGCCATCTCGCTGTTTCTATTACAAAGTGGCGAGGAAGATCGACAAACGGCTCAAACCTATCTGGAAAATTTGTTTCAGCGATCGGTGTAAATTACTTGAATTTTGGATTTTCGATTTGCGACGATAGTCTTTGCGATGATAGTCAATGTTGCAATTGAAAATTCAATTTTTTTAAGAGGTTTGTTCGATGGCCTATTACTGGTTTAAGGCGTTTCACATTGTAGGAATTGTTTGTTGGTTTGCTGGCATGTTCTATTTGCCTCGGCTGTTTGTTTACCACGCTGAAGCTTATGAACAGCCAGAACCTGCACGCACGATTCTCAAAAATCAATATCAAATCATGGAGAAGCGCCTCTATCGCATCATCATGACCCCTGCAATGGTGTTGACGATCGCGATGGCAATTGGCTTGTTGACCGTCGAGCCAGCCGTGCTGAAAGAAACCTGGTTACACGTCAAAATGACCTGCGTCGCGCTGTTGCTGGTCTACCATTTTTACTGCCGACGCATCATGAAAAAACTGGCAGCCGATGAATGTAAGATGACCGGCCAACAGTTTCGTTGGTTTAACGAGTTTCCAACCGTTTTCTTTGTAATTGTTGTGATGTTGGCTGTCTTTAAAAACAACCTGCCAACTGATGCGACAACCTGGTTGATTGCAGCAATGGTACTTGGGATGGCAGTTGCAATTCAGCTTTATGCCCGCAAGCGTCGCCTCGATCGCGAAAAGTTGACTCCTGAAGAATCGACTTCCTCAGGAGCCGCAGGTGCTTAATCTAATGTGAAGGACTCTGCTGCCCCTTTCAGCAAGCTCTCCATTTTTTCCCAACGGTCTTCGGGCGTTGAGGCGTTGAAAGTGTAGAGCTTGCCCCGGCTGACGGCAACACTGGCAAAGTTGTGGCGTTTGTTGCCATTTACATCCGTTGCATATTCGAGAATATAGTGGGTTTTGCCATTCACTTCTCGTTCTTCAGCGTTGACGAGTTCAGCTTTACGACCTGAGCCAGGAGGAGCGATCGCGCTGTTTGCCAAGCGATACCCCACTTCACCGGGTGAGCCTAAGTCTTTCAGGGTTTTCCCAGCGGCAACTGGATTAATCACAACACTGACATTCTCAGTCTGTTGAATAATGTCGTGGAAAACAACATCTGCACCGCTTGATACTTGAACCTGCACCCAACCATTTGGGTAGAGAAACTTGTACCCATCCGTGCTATCAACAAAACTCTTGAAGCCAGCACCGGCTGCGACACAGCCTTGTAGACTAAGACCCAAGACAAGTACCAGCATTACAAAAAGTCGCTTCAGCATGAAAAGCGTTCCCCCTCATTCAGTGATTCACAAATCGTTAACAGGCTCATAGGTTATTCTCCCATTTCATGCCCCGCTTGCTGATAGTTTGTGGATTTTTTAGGCTGTTGGTAGGGTAAGCCAGAGTCTTCTGCGATCGCGATTTTGCCACTCCGATTCAACCTGAGTCTTTATGTCGTCTGATTCATCGCTTCATCTGCGCCACGAAAACCTACTTGCATGGCTGTTTTTAGCTCCGGCAATGGTGTTGTTAGGGGTGTTTGTTTTTTACCCAATCGCCTATTTGATTGGTCTGAGCTTTACCACGGGTAGCTTTACACGAGTAGGGCCGCACTTTGTCGGTTGGCAAAATTACGGGCGACTGTTGAGTGATCCCGACTTTTGGCAAGTCATGGGTAACACGGTCTACTTTACGGGGGCAACGGTGATCCCCAGTTTGGTTTTACCGTTGGGGCTAGCCGTTTTGCTGAATCGAGCCGTTTTCTTACGCGATTTTTTGCGAACGGCCTATTTCTTACCGTCAATCACGTCACTGGTTGCAGTGGGTTTAGGCTGGCGCTGGTTATTTCAAACCGAAGGGCCAATTAATCAAGGGTTGAACGCGATCGGGCTTGCCTCCATTCTCTGGCTCAGCAGCTCCACATGGGCAATGCCAGTCTTAATTTTGCTCAGCGTTTGGAAACAACTAGGGTTTAATTTGGTGATTTTTCTAGCGGGGCTACAAACAATTCCCACGAACCGTTATGAAGCCGCCGAACTAGATGGAGCCAACGAATGGCAGCAGTTTTGGCACATCACGCTACCGGGTTTACGTCCGACCTTGACCTTTGCGGCGGTCACAACGGCCATTTTTACCCTCCGCAGTTTTGAGCAGGTGTATGTAATCACGGGCGGCGGGCCACTTAACTCAACCAATCTGCTGGTTTACTACATTTATGAACAAGCCTTTGCTCAGTTTGACTTTGGCTTCGCGGCCGCCGCTGCAACCGTATTGTTGTTGATCACACTCATTCTGGTGTGGTTGCAACTGCGAGAGCGCCCCTCAGAGTAAGTCACGCCAACAAACTGCCCCGTCGCAGCTGCTCTTGCTCCATCGCCTCAAACAAAGCTTGAAAGTTACCTTCGCCAAAACCATAGGCACGGTTGGTCTGACCATTGTTCGCGATCGTCTGCCGTTGAATCAACTCAAAGAAAAAGGTTGGTTCTGAAAAAATCGGTTCTGTAAACGTTTGCTGAAGCAACGCAGTTGGCTCATTGGGATGCCAGTCAACCAAAATCTGGTGAGCCGCGATCGCACTCAACTGTACAGCCGATAGGGCATTACCCATGCGTTTAGCAAGTGCCGTGTAGTAATGCTCAGGCACCTTCAACAAAGGAATCTGGCGTTGCCGAAACTGCTGAATCGTAGCCTGCAAATCGCGAGTCTCCAGGGCAATGTGTTGCACCCCAACCCCACGGTTCACATCTAAGAATTCTTGAATCTGCGATCGCGGTGAAGTTGGCTGGTTCACCGGCATTTGAGTGCCACTTTCGGGATGCACCAAAACCCGGCTACATAACCCAGAGTAAGGCGTCTGAATCGCAAACTTTTGCTGTGGCTTAAATCCGAGAACTTTACCATACCAGTCAACAACAGGTTCCAATTGCCCCGTTGGGACATTCAACACCACGTGATCGACCTGCAGTAGGTGAGTATTCTTGGCCTGAAGTAGCGATTCATCAAGCGCCAGCATGGTTTCCGCGTTTGGCAGCAGTGACGTTATGCCATGCCGCTCAACCAAAGTGTGGACTAAATCGCCGATCGCCCCAATCACTGCCCAGCGCAGCACCCCATTCGCTTGAGTCTCCTGCTGAATTGGTTGTAAAAGCTTTGCTCCCTGAGCGATCGCCCGCTCAACCTGCTGCTGCAAATTCTCAACCTGAAACACCACATCCCATACCCCAGGCGGATGTTGCTGCAAAAACTTAGCAACCTGATTGGCGGAGTTGGCCGATGAGCAAAGCACAAAAACAATCGCCCCCGCCTGCACCGCCTCAAAACGGATTCCCCGGCTCAAGCAACTGCCAATACTGACAAAGCCTAAATAATTGATAAACCAATCTCGCGTAGACTGGGCATTTTTAACACAAAAGCGGACGTGGTCAATCTTCATTCGAATTGGCGATCGCACAGTAACCCGCGTTCATTTTGCCGCAAGCTTTGCGGAAGACTTTCATTCTTTAGAAACAAATCAGGGGAGAAATTGAAAAAACCAAACCAAATTCTGCAGAAAGGTAGATTAAAGCGCTGCCTAGGATCACGATTTTAATCAATCCGCAAACAGTACGGGCAGGTCTAGCAAACCTATCTGCACCCTGCAATGAATTTAACGGCAAAACTCGGCCCCCACTCCCCCACTCCCTCACTCCCACCGCTCCAACACCAACAAACTCACTGGATTCAGCGGAGCCATACGCGTCAGGTTTGCCACCGGAACAGAACGAGCAATGTCAATCTGCAACCAGCGATCGCGCCACTCCTTGGTGTCATCCTGCCGTAACCAGGTGATTGCCTGGGCCTGATGCTCTAGCGTGGCGATCGCGACTACCACCCGCTCCGGTGGCTGCGACAACTCACCCAGCAACGACAAAATCTCTGGTAGTTTGCCGCTGCTGCCGCCAATAAAGACACGGTGAGGTGCAGGCAGGTTTTGCAGAGCGATCGGCGCTTCTCCTTGAACGGCTGTAACGTTCTTAACCTGAAAGCGATCGCAGTTTTGTTGAATGAGCTGATAGCCGACTGCTGTTTTTTCGATCGCGTATACATCGCTCGACGGACACAACCGCCCAATTTCAATTGCGACTGAGCCTGTGCCTGCCCCAATGTCCCACACGACTTGTTGGGGTTGCAGGGCCAGCGCCGCCAAAATCTGGACACGCACTTCACACTTGGTCATCAAACCGGGGCGATCCGGAAAACTGAGAAAGTAATCATCCCCAATGCCAAATAGCGGCAGAGTTGCCAACTCCAACGCGGCTTCTGCTTGAATGCGTTGCAGCACCACCACATTGAGGGGATCAAAAACTTCATGCTCTAGCTTGAGCAAGTCTGTCGTGGACGTGATCCGCTCATGGTCGCCCCCCAGATTTTCACAGACACTCAAACGATATCGCAGCGGCAGTTGCAGCGATCGCACCAGTTTGGCAATCGCTGCCGGAGTATTGGTGCTATCGGTCAGCACGGCTAGCAATTTAGTTCCTTGTTGCAACGCGGGAACTAAAGCCTCAATAGATCGTCCATGAATGCTGACAAACTCAGCTTCTTGCCAGGGCAGTCTTAACCGACTAAACGCCAGTTGTACTGAACTGACATGAGGGTGAAAGATGAGCGACTCAGGTGCAAATTCTGCCAGCAGTAAGCGACCCAAACCAAAAAAGAGGGGATCACCCGAAGCCAAAATAACGGCGATAGGTGGCGTCTCGCGGGGGGTGTCCAAGTACGCTCGCAGTTGTTGAAGGGTTGTTGTGAAGTCTTGAATTAAGAGGCGATCGCCAGCCCACGTCGGGAAATAACTGAGGTGCCGCGCACTACCAACCAGTAGATCAGCTTGATCAATCAGCTTTTGGAGGCTTTCGGGTAAACTCGCGCGCCCCTCTAACCCTACACCCACAACATAAATAAAAAAGTTCCTGGTGCTATCCAACGGGCTAGCTTTAACCATCTATCTCCCTCTCATAGTGAATCGTGGTATTGTGTGCCTACCCAGAATATCGATTTCAGGTGTTCGCATGAGGTAATGTTCTAGACATGGGGATCAATAAGGTCAAACCATCCGTCCAAATTCATATCGATTGATGAACAAGCCAATCACGATGTCATGCAACCATTGGGATTTTGAAAAGCAAATTGTCTTGCGGGCCAATCGCTTAATTC
>DVDV01000332.1 GCA_015296075.1 Leptolyngbyaceae cyanobacterium M33_DOE_097
AGTTTGGTTAAGAACTTTGAACGGACACTGGCACATGCGACCGCGAAACTCAATCTTTGCTTTATCCGCCTGATGCTCAAGCGCCTAGCCAATGAATAGATATCAAATGGGTTCTATAGTACTGTTGCCAACGAAACCACTTAGGTGAAATCTTAGCGATGTCGCAGCCGTTGAATGCTGACGTTAATTAGCTCGCTTGGATGCAGCAAATGGCTGGATCTGGATGGGTAGCTCAATCACAAATTTGGTTCCCTGGCCTGGGGTGGAATCGCAGGTTAAACTTCCAGTATGTTTTTTAACAATGATTTGATAGCTAATTGACAGTCCCAATCCAGTGCCTTTGCCAACCGGTTTTGTAGTAAAAAATGGATCAAACAGTTTAGAGTGATTTGCTTGACTAATTCCTGGCCCGTTGTCGGTCAGGTGAATTGCAATATGTGTAGAAGATATTTGCCGAGTTTGAATAGTAATGGTTGGGCTAATACGCGGACAAGCAGAGAAATCACTTTGCGTGCCTTTCATCAAGTAATCCTGTTTGATGCGTTCTTCTAAGGCATCGATCGCATTACTCAGGATATTCATAAAGACTTGATTTAACTGCCCTGGGTAGCATTCAATCTCTGGAATCTCGCCATAATCCTTAGCGATGTGAATTTCGGGTTGATTGGGTTGAGCTTTCAGTCGATGCTGAAGAATCAGCAATGTA
The DNA here is from genome assembly GCA_015296075.1 of Leptolyngbyaceae cyanobacterium M33_DOE_097. GTDB lineage: Bacteria > Cyanobacteriota > Cyanobacteriia > Leptolyngbyales > Leptolyngbyaceae > DSRU01. The sequence continues at coordinate 707 of DVDV01000332.1, forward strand.
CTATCAATCCCTTCGTGTATATTTGCAGTTTTGTACTCTGCTTCATCTAAACGTGAAAAGATCCGCAGTGATCGGACAATTTCCCGAATTCGTTCGGCCCCAACCTTCATTGATGACAGCATCTTAGGCAAATCTTTTTCAATGAATTCTAGATCAATTTCGTCAATAGTTCGTTGAATTTCAGGATCAGGTTTTGGATAGTGTTGTTGATACAATTTCAACAAATTCAGCAACATTTGGCTATCATCATGGGCAATGCTGATATTGCCGTAGATAAAGTTTACGGGATTATTAATTTCATGGGCGACACCCGCAACCATTTGTCCCAGGCTCGACATCTTTTCACTCTGAATCATTTGGGATTGGGTTCGCTTTAGTTCTTCTAAAGCATTTTCTAGATCTTCTGCCTGCTGTCTTAATAACCGCTCTGTCTGTTTTCGTTCAGTAATGTCTCGCACAATAACCAGCACTTCATCACCGCCACAAGCAACAATTCGAGCTTCCTCGGTATAGGATTGCTCATCCGCTTTAAAGCTATATTCATATACTTGTATTTCTCTAGTTCGTAATGCTTTTTGGGCATAATACATTCGTTTTTGAGCTTGGTCGAGCGGCAGCATGTCATAAATCGAGACTTGTGAACCCGTTTGCTCAGGACGAAACAACTGAACCACGCCACCCTTTACCACATCAATATAAGAGCCATCCGCATGCATTCGGATTAATAGATCAGGTTGGGCATTCACTAATGCCTGGTTTCGCATTTCGCTCTGCTTTAAAGCTTGCTCGGCTACTTTACGATCGCGCGCTTCTACCGAGAGTGCCACCAAATCCCCGATTGATCGAGCAAAACTTTCATCTTCTGGAGTCCAGCAACGTAGTTTTCCAACTTGCTCAATGCATAAAACTCCCACCGTTTGACCGCTCACTCGGATGGGTACATCTAACATGGAGTGAATATCCAAAGGAATGAGGTAGGTACTTGTAAATTCGCAGGTTCTTGGATCGGTGCAGGCGTCATTGGCTACGATTGGCTTGTCTGATGTTTCCAGCGCATGAAAATAGCTGGGATACTGCTCAACAACTAACGAAAGATCAGAACGGTGCTGTTCCAGTTGCGGTTGCAGCATGTTGTACTCAAATAAATCAATACAATTTAAATTAGTTTTGAGATCGTTGTATAACCAAATACTCGCTCGGTCTACCATTAATACTTCGGCGATCGCCTTGGTGATCTCTTGCGCCGCTGCTTGCAAATTTCCTTCAATAATATTTCGTTGCTTGGCTAGGCGACTGAGAATTGTTCCTTGGTTCCGCAACCATGTTGCTCGATACTGCAATGCTCGTTCTGCTTGGTGGCGTTCTTGAAAGACTTGGTTAAAGGTTTCTGCCAGCCAACGGATCTCATTATTAGGTAACGAGGTCGGGAAGATAAAATCGCCGCTCTCTTTGCTATTGGCTACCTGCTGCGTAAGTTGAGCTAAAGGATGCAAAATCGTCTTTTTGAGTACCCATGCCATCACCGCTAAAATGCCTAATGCAACGCAAAGTAAACTAATTGTGGCGAATAGAAAACTTTGGCGCGACCCTTGTTGCATTAACTGAGATCTTGCACCAGTTTCAACAAGGGGTTGCCAAAGAAGGAAAAATCTGAAAGAAAGGGCGTAATCAAAATTTAACTGAACGGTTATGGAAACCATTGTTCAACACGCCCAAGGATTAGTGTATAGCCTG
>DVDV01000105.1 GCA_015296075.1 Leptolyngbyaceae cyanobacterium M33_DOE_097
CTGAGATGTGGGCAGCGAATCCCAACCTCGATTATCGTCAGGTTTCTCGTGTGCTGGAATCGACAGCAACGGATCTGAAAACACCGGGTTGGGATGCAGAAACCGGAGCGGGCTTATTGAATTCCAGGGCGGCTGTGAATTTGGCAACAAACATCACACCGGAGACTCAGCAATTCTCTGGTGCCCAACTGATGCAACAGGTTGACAGCTCCTTCAACCATGTCAATTGGAGTAGTAGCAATGGAGCGATCGCCAGCGAGCGAACGAATCGTGAGATTGAAGGCGAGTCCATCCAAGAGGATGAAAGGATCAGAGCCGCCTATCGACGAGCACAAACGCAGGCAAAACAAAAGCCAGCAGTTCAGACGACTGCACCGAAGCCTTCAGTGCGCAAAGAAAGACCGCTCAATCGGTTTGAGCAGGCTGAGGCGGCAAATATTCGGAGGGAACAACGTGTCGCGGCTGAAAGACAACGCCTCGCCAAGGAAAAAGCCGCACTGACCCAAGTCGCCCGTAATCCTGGTATTAGCCTTGCCGATCGCAGCGAAGCCCGCAAAATCCTACGACAACGGGAAGCTGCTGCCAAGGCTCCTATTCAACCCAAAGAGCCTGCAAAACCGCCTGCTCCAAAGAAAAAGGGATTGTTTGATCGGTTTATCGCGGATCCAATCAAAAAAGCAGGGGACGAATTAGAGCAAGCTGCTAACGCGGCGAAGGATACGGCAACTGACGTGGGAGACTGGGCAAAGCGTAACAAGGGCATTATTTCAGAAGTAGGACATACTGCTCTAGATGTAGCAGGGATGGTTCCCGTAGTTGGTGCGGTGGCGGATGGAGTTAACGCAGGTTGGTATTTAGCAGAAGGAGATTATACGAATGCGGCACTGTCAGCCGCAGGGATGGTTCCCGGTGTGGGAGATGCAGCAACCGCTGCGAAATTGGCAGCCAAGGGAGCGAAATACGCCAAGAATGCTGACAAAGTAGCTGGGGCTGTCCAAAAAGGAACGAATGCAGGTGAACGGGCTTATGAAGCCTATGGCGCAGTCCAGGAAGCTCAAGGCGTTGTTGAAGGCGTTGGCGATGCCTATAGTGAATTTGCCAAAGGCAACTATGGGAATGCTGCATTGGCACTAGGTCAAGCTGGTCTTTCTGCAGCTGGAGCGCGGGATGGAGTGAAGGCGGCGGATGGCAGAGGGAGAACTCCTAAACGCTCCTCTGAAGGCGATCGCCCCTTGTCTGTAAGCAATAAGTCTGGTGGTACTCAACCTGCACCGCATGGTAAGCGTACCCCAACTTCTCCAAAAGCCGCAACAGCAACTGGAACAGGGGAGAAAAGAAACCCACTTGAACCCAGAGTTTTGACAAGAAGATCAGGAAGTAGACCTTCACCGAATCGTCGTAGTGGCAGTCTGATCTCGATAGGCGGACGGAATGATGAATCTACTCGCCCCGCAATTGGTCGTCCCTCTGGCCGGAGGGATTCAACTCGCCCTTCGACTCTACTCGATAAAGCTGATCAGGATCGCCCAAAAGTTCGTGTTGGGCAGGGTTTGCAAGAAAACAAAGGTATAGGATTCGGCAATCACAAACAATCAGGCGTAATTGGAGGCGATCCGCAATCCTCTCCTTTTGCTGAAACAGGAAAGCCAGCTGAACCTGATGTAAAGGGACAACAACCTAACCCATCTGGTATAGCAACATCTCCAAATGCTACGGCAAAAGCTAATCAAAATTCCGGCACATCTGCAACTGGTGGAAGTGGTTCTAGCAATCAAAGTTCTCTTCAACCATCTAATGCGGTACCTTCTCATACTTCATCTACCGCCCACACATCCGCTGGAGGTTCATCCTCTGCTTATAGTGGTGGTAACCCTCCTCAATTTACACCTGCCGGTAGTGGCTCTCCCCTATCTTCTGGTCAACCTGCTCCTAAAAGCCTAAAGCAATCTCACCCTCAATATTCTCGTGTGTACAAAGGTCAAATTAGAAATGCAGAACAGTCAGCTTTAAGGGCGTTAGATAGGCTACCTGGAGTTCCCAAAAATAAAGGAACAGATGCTGTGACTGAAACTGGTAAAATCACACGACAGGGAAGATCAGGTGGTAAACGGAATAAGAATTTAGCAAATGCAGTAGAAGCAATGATGTTCGAATATGATATTGAGAACGTAGAAGGACGCCCCGTGGACTCACATGCAGAACGAAAGGTGTTTATAGAGGAGTATCACTCTGGCTCTAGTAAGCCAATAATTGCGATCGCTGTAAATCGTTTGTTATGCGATCCAGCAGGAAATGGAGCTACAGGATGCGTAGACTTCTTCACAGATGTAGCAAACCGTACTGGGCAGACTGTACTTATTGTCGAAAGGGATGCAGATAATCCGAGCAAAACCTACACCCGGATTTTTCGCCCAGGCGATCGTGAGCCAAAAAGACGTTCAGCGAAAAAAATGAAGTAAGTCAAGCGATGGGGCGGGTAGTGCCTACTCTACAACTTCAAACTTGAAGCTCAAAACGCCAACGATCGCGATCGCACTTCCAAGCTTCGACTTCAAAATCCAAAACTTCCAACTCAAAACTGAAGCGATCGCGATCGCACCTTCAACTTTTGCCTTCCGAAGCCAGATTTTCATTTTCAGCAACGCTGAGTATAAAGGATTTTGGAGGACTGCTGTATGAATCAGTCAAGCAAACCTCATTCGGCTACCAACCAAGGTGTAGAAATCAATGCTGCCAATGCTTCAAAATGGCTTTTTCTAGGCTTCATTTTTTTCCTTTTTACAATTCCACTGCTCCATTATGAATTGATTTTTCCTGAACCCGCGATTGTTTTGAACGAAGAAACTAGTCTTGTTTTCCAACCCTACAGAAGAAAAAACACTCCAAATGTTTATCTTCGTACAATGCAATGTGACAAAATTGGTGAGGTTAAAACTCAACTCCTGGCAATTAAAGCTGGAGCAACTCAATTGCTTTGGAATGCCTCCCATAAGCGAGATCAGCCTTTCCCAACAAATGTTAGTGAGCGGAAGAATTTGACTGTATGCACATCTGCTGTGTTGTATCAGCCAGGAGAACAAGAAGGACTAATGGTTCCTTCGCTTAGTTTTGGCTATGGAGAATTCTTTAGTCCTGTCAAAGAAGAACCCGTAGCTTCATCCGAAGCTAGATCGAATAAATGGAGAATGCGTGGTTTAGGCGTAAAGAGCAAAGAAAAGTTAATACCTATTCCTGATCCTGACATTGCAGTTAATCCGCAAGTTGGGGTAATTCAAATCAAGGGCATGCCGCCGGGATTCAGGCTGGGCAGGGGAGATCAGGCGGTTGTGGTACATGCGCAAGCCATTGGCAATTCAGAGGCATTTGGGCGAATGCAAAGTTCTGATGATGTCAATATCCAGTCGCTAGAGAAAGCGATCGCGGTTTCTAAAAAATATCCAGGATTGACATTCGTGGTCATGACCTTAGCAGTGCCAAACTAATTTCACCCGAACCCTTTCGTTGGTCAAACTGTTTATGAATCAAGCCGATCTCCTCCGCCAACAAATTGCCGATACGTGTCCATATCTAGACGGTACACGCGAATGGCGCAAAGCAACGATCACACCCTTCACCCATCACTTAGAGGCAATATGAATATTCCAAATTCTTCTTCTATTCAACGTCAACAGACAAAACGACAGTTTGCCAACACGCAAGAATACCTCAACTATGAACTGGGGAACGCTGTGCGTCGCTTACCACCGCTCTATACTCGTGTGCTAGTCAGTGGTATCTGCCTTGCCGTCACAGGCACGATCGCCTGGGCCGCTTTTAGCAAAGTTGAAGAAGTGGCAACCGCCAATGGGCAGGTCGTTCCGGCGACACAAGTGCAACCGCTGCGATCGCTGGCGGCAGGGCAACTGCGCGACATTAATATAACTGAAGGAAAAGCGGTCAAAAAAGGGGATGTGTTGGTGCAACTCGACCCCACCCAATCCAAAGTCGAAGTCCAACGGTTAGAAAAGTTGGTCACACAGAACCGGGGTGCACTGGCTCGTTTAGAAGCTGAACGGAGTGGCAAAGTGCAGGCAGGAAGCGTGCTACAAAATGAGTTATTAGCCGCACGGTTACGAGAATACCGCGATCGCCGTTTTGCTGCTGAAGCCGAAGCCAGTCGGCAACTGAGTGCAATTCGAGCGGCACAGGTGCAGAAGACCCGGTTACAGTCTGATCTTGTCTTTGCCACTCAAAAATCACAAGCCATGCAAGCGCTTGCTGTGCGAGGAGCTGTCCCTCGATTTGATTACATTGATACCCAGAATAAAGTGGAAGGCTTGCAGAAAGAGATTGCCATTCAGGATCAGGCGATCGAACAGTCGCGGCAGGCATTTCAAGCGGCAAAAACAAATGCTAGACGATTAGAAGCCGAACGACAGAGCGAGATTCTGACACAGATTGACAAGCAACAACAGGAGTTGACCGACCTGGAGGGTAAATTGTCTCAAGCCAGCGAGCAACAGAAGCAAAGCAGCATTCGAGCCGGCGTTGATGGCACTGTTTACAATGTCAAAGTGGCAAAAACTGGGGCAACCGTCCATGCAGGGGATGAACTACTATCGATCGTTCCGGCTGGAGAAGAGTTACTGGTAGAAGCGAAAGTCTCTAATCAAGATGTTGGATTTATCAAACCTGGAATGCGAGTCAAGGTCAAACTTGCCAGCTTTCCTTATCAAGAGTACGGCATGGTGGAAGGGACAGTGAGCAAAATCAGCCCTAATGCTGTGAACGAAAAAGATATGGGTCTGGTCTTTCCAGTACAGGTACAGCTTAAGCAGCATTTTGTCAGGGTCAATGGGCAGGAGGTTTCTCTAACTCCTGGAATGGTGGCCACTGCTGAAATTGTAACTCGTCAAAAAACAGTATTGAGCTTTTTGCTCGATCCAATCACAGGCAGTTGGGATAGAGCCTTTTCGGTGCGTTAGCAGGAGAGAGATAAGCTTAAAAAGAATAAGAAATTGATCTTTCTAGTGTTGACCTTAATAGGGTCAGAATCATAGACAGACTCAGTCTAACTCGTTTGTTTCTTAGGTAACGTTTATGGATCAAGATGAACATTTACATCAACTGATCGCAGAAGTTTCTCAGCACTTTGAAGGAACGCGAGAATGGCGCAAAGCGATGAATCGATTACTCATAGTGATTCAATCTTTTCCTGAGTTTAAGAAATATACTCAGTTGAATTGTCCAGACTATTGTCTAGATGCATTGAATCAAACCTGGGAGTGGTTTAGCCGCAATATTCAGAACTTTGAGCCGCGCTCATCCTCTGTTCGTAGTGATTTAGTAAGATGGTTAAAAGGCTATCTCTACTGGAGAATTCGAGATCTGGCTGCTAATTCTGGGTCAGGCAAACCTGGGGAACTTTCATTGGATGAAGCGATCGCTGATTTGGATAATATTGAAACCACCTGGCTCGATCGCGTTTCAAACCAGGGAGAATTTCTGGGAACCACCGCAAATCCCAGGGTTTTAAGTGGGCTAGAAACCTACGTTGAGCAATTGCAGGCACAATCTGATCAACAAATCGTTGCTAACTTAGCCGATTATATTGAACAAGACCCAGAGCGGAAATTGCGCGATTGCTACCCTCGTAAACATCCAGAGTGCAATTGTCAAACCCTGGCCCAGCGCTTGCTGTTTGTCTTTAAGAATCCTCCCGATAAATTAACAGATATTGCCCGTGAGTGTCAGATCAATTATCAGACCCTCGTTTCTCACTGGAAACTGAAAGGACTCCCCCTTCTGCAACATATCGCCACTGACCTCGGATATCATCCCCAGGAGCAACCATGAACAGTACTGAAGCTATCTACACAGCCATACCATTGGGTGCTACAGCCCACTTGCAAGCCCGCCAATTTGCAGCAGAACAATCCACCCCGCAGAAAGGAAAACAAACTTATCTAAACACTCTAGCGGTGTATGCGGTTCACCAATATTTGCAATGGCTACAAATTGATACTGACTTGACACAAGGTGATTGCTGGCACCCTGGTAAACGTGCCCTGTTTGACATTGCAGATCTGGTTCTGCCAAACCTTGGCAAATTGGAGTGCCGTCCGGTTTTACCAGGAAGCACCCTAATTTCGCTGCCATTTGAAGCAATGCAAGACCGAATTGGCTATGTCGCAGTGCAATTCAATGAATCATTGAACGAAGCACATTTGCTCGGATTCATCCAGGCAACCGATTTTCCTGATACGGCTGAACAACTCGCGATCGCGCAGCTGCAACCAATGGATGTCCTCTTAGAGTATCTGCCAGACGTCGTTGCCGAGTCTATTCCTGCTAGAAAAATGCGCGTGAATTTGAGTCAGTGGCTCCAAAATGCCTTTGAGGTTGGCTGGCAATCGCTTGACACTCTATTAGGCATTAATCAACCAGTGGCGTTTAGTCTTAGAAGTTCTGCACAATCTGAAGCTATACAACGAGCCAAGTTGATTGACTTGGGGTTGCAACTGGAAAACCAGTCTGTGATTTTGTTGGTGGCAGTTGCACCGGATATACACAACTCAGATGTGGAAATTTTGGTTCAGCTGCATCCTGTGCCAGAAGAACCCTATCTGCCACCCAACCTCCAGTTACATCTACTGTCGGAGACTGGAGAGGCGCTGCAAACTGTGCGATCGCGTCAGCACGATAACTACATTCAACTCAGACGTTTTCAAGGTACGCCCGGAGAGTGTTTCGATATTCAGCTCACTCTTGGTACAACTAGCCTAACGGAAACCTTCGTAATTTGATTGTGAACCAGAATGGAGAAGTTGGTAGTCCTAAGCTTTGGTAATGGGGATGTGGTGAATGGATTTGCTTCCGTTCGAGCGCAGCTTTGGGATGCCGATCGGGCTTATCCGATTCAGGTCACAGGGGGTTTGCCTGGTGCGCCAGAGTTACCTTCCCTCTACCGCCAATGGCAATTACTTTACCTGGCGCTTCACCATCGGTTAGGCATACCTTCCCGCATCAAAATCAAAGCGGCAGATGTGACAAATGTTTCCGAGATGGAGTTTAACCAGTTCTGCCAACGGTTATCAGACCAAATCAACTATTGGTTAAGTTCAGCAGCCTTTCGCCCCATCGATCAGCAGTTACGCACTTGGCTCAATGCCAGTGATGAAGTTCGCATCATTATTGAAACCAATGACTCCTATTTACGGCAACTTCCCTGGCATTTATGGCACTTCTTTGCAGCCTATCCCCATGCAGAAGTTGCATTAAGTCTGCTGAATTATCAGCGATCGCGCAAATCATCTCCAATCAAACATACTGCTAAAAAAGCAAGAATTTTAGCAATTTTAGGAGATAGTCAAGACATTGATGTGCATCGCGATCGCAGTTATTTAGAACAGCTATCTACTCAAGCAGAAATTCATTTTCTAGTGGAGCCAAAACGCGAGGAACTAAACCACCAACTATGGCAGGGTTGGGATCTATTGTTTTTTGCCGGACATAGCACCACTCAAGAGACTGGGTTTTTGCGCATCAATCCAATGGAAAATCTGTCGCTGGAACAGTTGCGATGGGCATTGAACCATGCGATCGCCAACGGCTTGAAATTAGCTATTTTCAATTCCTGCGATGGTTTAGGATTGGCGCAATCCCTCGCGGATCTACAGATTCCCCAGGTGATTGTCATGCGCGAACCTGTACCTGATGTAGTGGCTCAGGCGTTTCTCAAGCATTTTTTAGCAGCGTTTGTAAGTGGGCGATCGCTCTATACTTCTGTGCGAGAAGCACGTGAGCGTTTGCAAAGGATGGAAGGCACGTATCCCTGCGCCAGTTGGTTGCCTGTCATTTGTCAGAACCCAGCAGAAGTGCCAATCCGCTGGGAAGAGTGGGGTGCGGCAGGACGTGAAAAGGAACGCGGGCAAGATCGCACAGCGGAAGAAAAGCAAGCAAGAGACACACAGCCCGCAACACATAGCACGTCTCAAAATTCAAAACCTAAAGTCCACAATCTCAAATCTAAAATTTTTCCGGTTCTCTTAAGTAGTGTGATGGTTACGACCCTAGTGATGGGCATGCGTTACGTAGGAGGGCTACAAGCCTGGGAGTTACAAGCATTTGACCAGTTAATGCGATCGCGACCTGAAGAACCTCAAGATTCTCGGCTACTGATTGTCACAATAACGGAAGATGATTTTCAATTGCCAGAGCAACAACAGCGGCAGGGGTCTTTATCAGATCTGGCATTGGCTAACTGAGATCTTGCAGCATTCTCAATAAGCCGATTCTAAGCGAGGTTTGAGGTCAATATCGAACCCAAAATGAGCCGCAATATCAGCGTGAGATTGGATGCGTTTGAGTAACTGAAACCAGATAATCGAAGGGAACA
>DVDV01000136.1 GCA_015296075.1 Leptolyngbyaceae cyanobacterium M33_DOE_097
ATTAGACTATAAAACACCAAATGAAATTTATAGACATAGTAAATTGATGCTAAAAAAGTCTTAAGAGCTTTAGCTCTTAGGAAGAGGTTCGTAGCTTAGCTTTCTCTGATTTCTGTCTAGTCGATTGGGTCCACCTCAGTATATCCCGGACGGAAGAAGCGATCGGTGCCGCAGAAACAGCAACTATGATGGTCTCCCCAGGCTCGCCCTTCACCAGAACGAAAGACGTGGGCCGCTTTTTCGTGGGTCGTAAATTGAGCCACCATTAGCTGTACGAAGCCTTGTAAACAGGCTGGATGCCCTTCTTGAGCAAATACGAGGGCTTGCTCTGGTGTTAGAGAGAAGGTTTCGTCCGCCTCATGAAAGGTAATGTAGCCTGCTGCGGCTTGAGCGCCGAGCCATTCCTGTAAATATCGCTTATCTACACCCGCTGCTTGGGCTAATGTTTCAAGCCGACAGCGTCCAGTATTGCGCAACGCTTGATAAACTCCTGTTTGGTCTCCCACATAAGTTAGAAGGAGTGCCAATGCTCCGCCAATATCTCCCATGACTTTGCCAGCAAACGCCTCTAGTTTGGCCAAATCTAAATCCTGACGCATTGAGCCGATATGGTCTATAGTTTCAGTCATAGCTCTTGGTAATCCTTGTAATTTCTTAGGAATAACGTCATCATGGCAAGCTTAGGAAATTTCTATAAGAGGCAAACCTGCAAGGATCGGTCGGTTTATGCCAGGTCTCTGTTATGACGCAGCCCATCATCACCATTAGTCTGCTAGCTATTCCAGAAACCTATATGTCCTGCCTGTCGGGGCTTTATGACGTGTTGACTGTTTCCTCAGAAGTTCTACCAGGGCGGGTGCCATTTCACGTTGAAATTGTTGCTCAGGCTGAGCAAGTGCAAATTGGTAAGAGCCGAATGCCAGTCATGGCACATCGCAAAATTGATGACATTGCTATGACTGATGTGGTGATCGTCCCAACTTCAGTTGTCGGTGATGAGGGCTGGGCGATCGGGTGCTATCCCGATATTGTTGAGTGGTTGAAGCGTTTGTACTGCCAGGGCACTGTACTGTGTTCGACTTGCTCTGGTGTACTGCTGCTAGCAGAAACCGGGCTGCTGAATGGCAGAGATGCCACAACGCACTGGACTTTGAAGGAAATGATGAAGGCCCACTTTCCCAAAGTGAATCTTAGATTAGAGCGGGAACTGATTGTTACAGGGGATGATGACCGATTAATTATGTCAGGAGCATCATCGGCATGGCACGATCTGGCTCTGTACTTAATTGCGCGTTATGCTGGTCCAGCTACAGCTCAGGCAGCGGCAAAGTTTTTTATGTTGCAATGGCACGCAAATGGGCAAACCCCATACCTGACATTTCAAGACATTCATGATCACAGCGATGCCCCAATCCTCAAAACCCAGGTATGGTTGCAAGAACACTGGCGAGACCCGAATCCGGTCGAAGGGATGGTGCAGGAGTCTGGGTTGCCAGAACGAACCTTTAAACGTCGATTTCAAGAGGCAACAGGATTACCTCCGATCAAGTATGTCCAATATCTTCGGGTAGAAAAAGCCAAGCAATACCTCGAAAATAGCGAAATTGCGATCGATGAAATTAGTTGGAAGGTGGGATACGAAGATCCATCATTTTTTCGGCGCTTATTCAAGCGAATCGTCAATGTAGCACCCGGAAATTATCGGCGGATGTTTCGCGCACCACGATGAATGTATACCGTGCTTTATTTGTTAAAACTACCTTCGTTGTGAACGCACAGCTATTTCTATTCCACTGTTAATAACGTGAGTGCAGAAACAATTCAGAGATATATTAACGGCGACTATCATCGTCAGTAGGCAGCTAAAGCTGCTCGTTGGCTTTTCCACACCGAACTAAAGGATCGGGGCTATCAAGCCTATCCCTTAGTCCTGTATTCAAAGACGCCGTTGCGCTCGCGGTCAGTGCCATTCCCGCAGGATTACCCGCAATCTTAACGGTGACGCTGGCGATCGGGGTGTCCCAGATGGCAAAACACCATGCCATCATTAATGATGACGAACGTTCTCAATCATCTCACCCTTGGTTTTGGCGCGTTTTCGCCCTACTGCGTTCGCCTTGACATCGTAGTTCAGGCGTTCGTCTGGATTCAGTTTGGGGTTATAGGACGGTAATAAAAACAAGCGAATGCAATCCGCATGACATTCCAACCGACGCTTGACTTTGGCGAAGGAACAGAAGACCGTAATTTGTCCACTAATCCAGATGACGTTGCAGAATGTTGGCAAGAACCTGGACATGGGGAGTTTGTAACATACTTGAGTGTCCACCTGGAACGTCATACACACATACCTTTTGAGTCGTGCATTTGCCCCAGCCTAAATCTGGGTCGTCGTACATGACCTGGTAGGGGCGATCGCGGCCTTCACCGTCGGTTGCCCGCACGAGCAACAGTTGCCCATCAAATCGGTTGACTGGTTGATATTGCGTCTCCGCAAACAGATAAACTTTACGAACAGAAAGACTTTGCAGAAAGCGGGGAGGCGTTTGCTGGCGATCAAGGCAGTAGCGGAAAAGATGGAGTTTCGCGCGATCCAGGTGGTGTTGCAGAAAAGCTTGAGTCTCATAATGCAGCAGGTTCTTAGCTTTATTGAAGGCGATCGCCAGCTTACGAACTGAGCTCAGTAGCGTGGTGGATGAGTCACCCCTGATCGCTTTTGAGAACCGTTCGAGTCGTTGCGTTTGTAGCCAGCGCGATCGATCCAACGCTGGATAGACCGCATCTAACAATGCTACCAGTGCCACGGATTGCCCTGCTTGTTGTAACTGACACGCCACCTCATAGGCCAGCACACCTCCCGCACACAATCCCCCTACATAATAGGGTCCCTCCGGTTGTAAGTCGCGAATTTGCTGCACGTAGTCGGCTGCCATCTCTGAAATTCGGGTGTGCAAGATGGCATGATAAGCATTCGATCGCGGTTGGATCCCGTAAACGGGGCGGTCTGGGTCTAGGTGCTGGGCAAGCGTGCGATAGAGTAAGGTTTCGCCATCACCGTCATGAATTAGAAAGAGGGGTGCTTTTGTGCCACCCGATCGCAATTCCACCACAGATTTCATCTCAAGCGGTTGAGCGATAACTGCTGCCAGTTGGGCGATCGTGGGCGCTTGCAGCAAAATTGACAGCGGCAGGTGAACGTTGAAAGCTTGCGAAATTTGATCCGCTAAACGCGCCACTAGCAACGAGTGTCCACCCAATTCAAAAAAGTTGTCGGTAATGCCAATGGAATGAAGACCCAAAACTCCTTCCCAAATTTGTACCAACTGGCGTTCGGTAGCATTGGTCGGTGGTGTGATCGGCCGTTCTGCCGTGACCTCTAGATTCGCTGCGGGTAGCGCTTGGCGATCCACCTTGCCATTGGGCGTCAGGGGAAAACTGTCAAGTTGCACAAACGCGGCTGGCATCATGTAATCGGGCAGTTTGGCTTGCAAGAATTGCCGCAGGTGGCTGGAATTGAGGAATTGTTGCGGATGTAACTTGAGGTAGGCAACCAGGCGCAGATTGCCAGTTGCGTCTGCCTGCGCCAGAACGATCGCCTGTTGAATAGATGGATATTGTTCGAGTTGCACCTCAATCTCCGACAACTCAACCCGGAAGCCCCGTAACTTCACCTGAAAATCGAACCGCCCCATAAATTCCAGATTGCCGTCTGGCAGTTGACACACGCGATCGCCAGTACGATACAGGCGTGCCTGGGGGTCAGGGCTAAAAGGATTGGCAATAAACCGTGCTGCTGTTTGTTCTGGCAGATTTAGATAACCGTGAGCCAACCCCAACCCGCCAATATACAGTTCGCCAGACTCGCCTGGGGTAACAGGTTGTAAGTCTGAATTCAGAACATAAACTTCGGTGTTGGCAATCGGTTTACCAATCGGAATCTCACCCTGAGTTGGGTCATAGTTGGCTGCGATCGGGTCATACAATAGTGCCGTCACCGTGGTTTCTGTAGGGCCATACCCATTCAACCAACGGGGAAAGTCGCCGACCTGTTTGCGCCAGCGTTCATACATGGATCGCGATGGCTTTTCTCCTCCCACCGCCACCAATCGTACACTAGCAGGCACAGACGCTTGCAGTAACACCATGCCATTGATCCACTCATGCCAAAAGGCAACGGGCAACAGCAAAACGGTGATGTTGTGTTGCTCAACAAAGTGCAAAAAGTGATGCGTCGATGAGATGGACTCCTCACTGCGTAGCACCACCGTCGCCCCACTGACCAATGCTGGATACAGTTGCTCAACGGTGACATCAAAGCCCATGCTGGAAAATTGCAACACGCGATCGCACGGATTTAATTCAAAAGCTTGAATCACCGCCCGACTATGATTGACCACGCCTCGATGAGGCACCATGACCCCTTTGGGTAACCCCGTCGAGCCTGAAGTATAAATGACGTAAGCCAGTTGATCAGAGGTCGTATGGCGGGTTGGATTTGTGCAGCTAAAGATTGCAATAAGCGGCCAGTCGGTATCTAGACACAGCACCATTGCCTGATGCGCAGGCAGCGAATCGACTAAATGTTGCTGAGTCAGAATGAATCGGGGTTGGACATCCTCTAGTTGATACGCTCGTCGTTGGGAGGGATAAGCCGGATCAATGGGAACATACGCTCCTCCCGCTTTCAAAACAGCCAGAAACCCAACCACCATTTCCAGGCTGCGTTCAACTGAAACGACGACCAATTCTTGGGGTTGCAACCCTTGCTGTAACAAATAGTGTGCAAGTTGGTTTGCTTTTTGATTGAGGCTACGGTAGGTCAATTGTTGACCATTAAATAACAGCGCGATCGCATCAGGCGTTTGTTCAACTTGTACTTCAAACCAATGATGAATACACTGCTCAACATCACTTTCTGTCATGAAAGAGCCTGAGCCAAAGGATTCACAATAGTGTTGATGCTCCAGTGAATGAACGGATGAGCGTGCAGCTTGAATCATTTCAGTTCCAAACTAATAAGAATTAAGCAAACGGTAATTTTAAAGGAGTGAACTTTTATTCCTGCGAGTTCCGCAACTTATCTTTTTGCTAAATGTTAAACAGTCTCAATAAATCTAATCAGAGGAATACTTCAATATATCTATCAGAAGATTGATTTAGATTCCCTGAATAATCCGCAAAATCTTTACTATGTATCTTTAACTTAATTAATATCAGCGTAAATTTCTACGAACTTAGAATTTGAATCAGTGTTTATCGTGCTTTTTTCTACTTAGAAATGAAGACATAGGCAAGAAGGCGTTTTGCGAACCCTTTAGGGAGTTCAATCTGAATCCTAATTTATCTTTATGCGAGTCAATATGGGGAGACGCGATCACGGATTCACGAAGATTTTATAGAATCTGAAGTAGAAAAATAGAGTCACCTTTGAGCTGAAAGGGGCGATTTTCTATGTATTTACTGGAGCGATCATCCAGTTAAGGCCTCGCAAACAAATAAAAATCCAGTTGTAGAATTTTTTGTTGTAGGGATTTGGCATGCCAAACCTTTACAAGGGATAACATTTACTTGCAAATCCCTGATTCAGTTCCCATTTCTTTACACAGGTCTTCAGCACATGAGCTGAAAATTAACCCACTCTTTCTCTAACTAATGCAGGCTAGCAGGAGTGACTGACCAGCTTAGATGACTTGATCAAACCCTTTAAACTTCCAGACAAAAGGCTTGGCAAAGGTGCGGTTGAAGTAGTCAATGAAGCTCAAGATCTGCTGCTCTAAATCAGCTGTGGAGGTG
>DVDV01000115.1 GCA_015296075.1 Leptolyngbyaceae cyanobacterium M33_DOE_097
ATTAGACTATAAAACACCAAATGAAATTTATAGACATAGTAAATTGATGCTAAAAAAGTCTTAAGAGCTTTAGCTCTTAGGAAGAGGTTCGTAGCTTAGCTTTCTCTGATTTCTGTCTAGTCGATTGGGTCCACCTCAATCCATCGCACTACGAACGACTTCAAAAATCTCATCCTCTTCTTCTTCGACGTGATGCATGACTGACTCTTGCAAGTGCATCATTTTAGTCTCAAACTCGCCATCTGTCGGCTTGAGCGACTTCATTTGTTCCAGCAGAATTTTGACTGAGTTATGCTCGCTCTCTGCTTCCTCGATATAGCTTTCCGTCTCTTCATACTCACGCAGTGCCGGGTAGAAAACAAGTTCCTCAACTCTAGCGTGCAAAGTCAACTCCTTGTAGATCTGCTTAAAGCACTCTTGAGCTTTCTTACCTTCTAACTCTTCAAACTCGCTAAACAGCTCCTCGACCTTACGGTGATCCGCTTCAATTAGCGATAAAATATCCTGCTTTGATTTACTAGCCATGATTGTTCTCCTTCTAAAACGGCAAACACCAGTGTGAATTGAAACAAATTGCTTGAAGAGTAGACTATAGCGCTGCATCAGTTAGCGTCAGCTCTTCTACCGTTTCAATTCAACCAGGCTTTAATCGTCACCAGTCATAATTAAGGATGAAGTAAACCTATTGATAATCCATCTCCCTTCTGACAGACGGGCGTTTCGTCCTGTTGCTTGAGGTAGTGCCACAGCAAAAACACAGGTGTAATCTAATTAGAACCAGATTAATAGTTGACTGAGAATAATTGGTTTATTTAATTAGATAGATGTAATTTTTGATTTATGCAATTGAACAATAAAAATATAGAGCAAATCAGAGTTATTTGTGCAAATGCCTAATGAAGAATCAGAAATTGGATTGGTAAGATGCTGTGCATTAATGATTTGCAGTGTCAGATAATTATTAATCAGCAGAAATTACACCATTTTTAGTGAGTACCCTCATTTGAGAACTCTGAAAGTATTCGACCAGGATGTTTGTAGAGGCTTTCCCTTTCGTCTACGCCATCGCCAGCTAAGTTTTATGTCTCGCGCACCTTATAGAGTTCAAATTCTGGCCAGTTATCAGGTCGCGAAAAGCAATTCTGTTTAGGCTTCTACTAATTCCATTTGTGAATTACGATGAACTACTCTTCTGATTTAAGTAATCGATTAGACAAAGGTATGTCTTCTAGGATTGTAATTGTGCGATCGCTCCCAGGCTTGGGAGACTTGCTTTGCCTCGTACCTGCCCTGAGAGCGTTGCGAAATGCGTTTCCAGCGGCGACCATGACGCTGATTGGGTTACCTCAAACACACCAATTAATGACACGATTTCGTCATTGCATTGATAACTGGCTAGAGTTTCCCGGTTATCCTGGCATTCCAGAAGTACCCTTCATCGCCTACAAAACTCTGGCTTTTCTAACGCAAGTGCAGCAACTAAAGTTTGATTTAGCACTGCAAATGCATGGTAATGGTTCGTGCATTAATAGCTTCGCCCTACTGTTGGGTGCAAAGCAGACAGCTGGGTGTTATCCCGCCAATGGGGTTTGTCCTGATCCCAATTTATTTCTACCTTACCCTGAGCAAGAACCTGAAATCTGGCGTCACTTGAGCCTCCTAAAATTCCTCGGTATTCCACTTCAGGGTGAGCAAATGGAATTTCCTCTGGAAGCAGAGGACGAGAAAATGTTCACTGCGATCGCAGCTAAATATCAGTTAATCGAGGGTCGCTATATCTGCATTCACCCAGGAGCAAACCACCCGACAAGGCGGTGGCATACACGCCACTTTGCGACAGTTGCAGATAGATTAGCCACCCAAGGATGGCAAATTGTTCTAACTGGAACTCAATCAGAACGTACCTTAACTCAGCAAGTCAGCCGATTGATGCACGCTTCAGCCGTTAACTTAGCAGGAGAAACCAATTTGGGAGTAATGGCAGTGCTTTTGCAGCGATCGCGATTGCTAATTTCTAACGATACGGGAGTTTCTCACCTTGCAGCCGCACTGGCAATCCCCAGCGTTGTTGTTTTTTCCAACTCTGATCCCCACCGATGGGCACCGCTTGATCGACAACTTCACCGGGTTGTGTCCGTCTCTCGGAACGGCTTAACCTCTCAACCAGAACTCAAAGTGAATTCAGACCCAGCATCCGTTACCAGAGTCTTGTCAGAGGCCGCCGAGCTATTGCAGCAGGAGGTCGCTTATGCCTACTGATCTGTGGCAGTCAATCCAGTCCTTACTGCTGCTTTGTGCTTTTGAAGATTCTTCTGCCGTGCAGCAATTAGCACCAGTGATTCAAGTTCTCCGTCAAAACTTGCCAAATGCCAATTTGTTAGTACTAAACCGCCTGGAGCAAGGCTTTGAATTGATAAATCATGATTCATTAACTGAGCAGATTAAACCATCGGCCTTTTATCCGTGTACTAGCGATCGCGACCTGGTTGCCTGGCTTCACGATCATTCATTTGATGCAGCCATTATTTTTACCAGGCCGTCTCAGTCGCCTTATGCACTGGCTTATCTCTGCTATCTGGCAGGCATCCGCATTCGCTTAGGCCAATCGCGAGAATTTGGTGGGGGTGTCTTATCACCCTGCGTAACGCCAAAAGCAAATCCCGTTACAGTTGTAGCCCACCATCTACATCTTCTAACTTCGGCTGGTTTCTCATACACCGAAAGCACTGAAGCTGCGATCGCTCACTAATTCCTCAACTCTGATTATTTTCAATCATTTCTATGCGCTTACGAATTCTGACCTGGCACATTCACGGTAGCTATCTCTACTACCTAACGCAAGCTCCCCATGAGTTTTATTTGCCAACCAAACCTGGCAAACCAGAGGGATATGGCGGTTGCCTGGGTGGTTTTAAGTGGGGCGACAATGTTCACGAAATTCCAGCCGACGAAGTGCAAAACCATGCATTTGATTGCATCATATTTCAGTCTCGTCGTAACTACCTACAAGATCAATATGAGATCTTATCAGAATCTCAAAGACAGCTACCCCGAATCTATCTAGAACACGATCCCCCCCAAGAACACCCAACGAATACACAACATATTGTCAACGATCCAAACATTTTGTTAGCGCACGTTACACATTTCAATAACTTGATGTGGAATAGTGGTCGCACTCCAACCTGTGTGATTGAACATGGAGTTGTCGTTCCAGAACAGGTTCAATATACCGGAAAGATACCACGCGGATTAGTCGTTGTGAATGGCTTAAAGAAGCGGGGACGACGTTTAGGTGCAGATGTTTTCTTACAGGCACAACGCTCTGTTCCACTTGATCTGATTGGAATGGATGCTGAATCTTTAGGCGGCTTAGGTGAAGTGCCCCATGCCAATTTGCCAGAGTTTCAGGCCAATTACCGATTTTTCTTCCATCCGATCCGCTATACCAGCTTAGGACTGGCAGTGTGTGAAGCCATGATGCTGGGTTTACCCATTGTTGGGCTGGCAACCACAGAGTTAGCAACCGTGATTGAAAACGAAATTTCAGGTTATATCGACACAAATCTAGATGTCTTGATTGAACACATGCAAGAGCTGATTGCAAACCCTGAGAAAGCATGTAGGTTAGGGCAGGGCGCTCAAGCAGTGGCACGATCGCGATTCTCCATTCAGCGATTCACCCACCAATGGAACCAGGCATTTGAGCGAGTAATGAGTAACCGCTTAACGTTAACAAACCGGACTTAGCTCCATCTTCAGTTTCATTCTTAATTACTCCTCGTTTATAAATCTGATTCGTCACCTATTTCTACTACTCAAAGGCAGTCATGACTAAGCGAATTGCACTGATTAGCGAACACGCAACTCCACTCGGCATTTTTGGAGGAGTTGATAGCGGTGGGCAAAACGTCTATGTTGGTCAGTTGGCGCGACATTTAGCGGCGATCGGGTATGACGTTGATATCTTTACTCGCCGCACAGATCCTCAATTGCCTGAGAAAGTGGAGTGGCAGCACGGTGTACGCGTCATTCATGTGCCCGCAGGGCCATTCGTACCGATTCCAAAAGAGCAACTGTTGCCCTATATGGATGAGTTCACCCAGTTCATCCTGCATTGGTGCGAACAAGAAACAACCTATTCTCTGATCCATGCCAATTTTTGGATGTCAGCACTGGTCGCAGCAGACATTAAACAAGTAACTGGAATTCCTTTTGTGGTGACATTCCATGCTTTAGGACGAGTACGTCGCTTACATCAGGGCGATGCCGATCAGTTTCCCGATGCTCGGTTTGCGATCGAAGAACGGGTGGTGCAGGAAGCCGATCACATTATTGCCGAGTGTCCCCAAGACCGAGAAGACTTGCTGCGGCTCTACCACGCGAAATCTGAGCGAATTAGCATTATTCCATGTGGATTTGACCCGAACGAGTTTTGGCCAATTAACAAGACCCGCGCCCGCTTAACCCTGGGTCTGTCTCCAGAAGAACCCGTTATCTTGCAACTAGGTCGAATGGTGCCTCGCAAAGGGGTTGACAACACAATCCGTGGCTTTGCTCATTTCATGGAGCAATACGCGGCTCCAGTCAGATTGCTGATTGTCGGTGGTGAATCAGAAGCTCCCTGCCCCCACCTAACGCCTGAGATTGGAAGGTTACAGGCGATCGCGCAAGAATTACGCGTCGAATCTAATGTGTCATTTGCCGGACGGAAAAACCGCGAAATTCTCAAGTACTATTACAGTGCCGCCGATGTCTTCATTACTACACCCTGGTATGAACCATTTGGGATTACGCCGATCGAAGCAATGGCCTGCGGCACCCCTGTAATTGGTTCCGATGTGGGTGGTATCAAGTTCACAGTGCGTGATGGCGAAACAGGTTATCTGATTCCAGCCAATGAACCGGAGAAGTTATCCGATCGCCTCTTACATCTGTTCCAAAAGCCACATCTGCTAAGCTTGTTTGGGCAGCAAGCGATTCGTCGAAGCCAAGAACACTTTACCTGGCAAAAGGTAACAAGCGCGGTTGCAGCCCTTTATGAGGACGTTCTTAGTGGCGTTGGTGCCGGGGTTGGTTCTGAGGTCAACCAGTTCACCATTCTCGATCGCGGTTTTGAGGAAATGCTGAGTGCCGTGCAGCGATCGCGGCAGCTTCTACGACCTGCGATTCAAGCAGCATCTCAAGCAATTAGTGCGTGCTTTGCGCGGGGTGGCAAGTTGCTGATCTGTGGTAACGGTGGTAGTGCCGCAGATGCCCAACATTTTGCCGCAGAGCTAGTCGGGCGTTTCTGTTGTCCAAACCGAGCGGGTTTGCCAGCGATGGCTTTAGCGGCAGATACCGCGTTTTTAACCGCATGGGCAAACGATGTGGGTTATGACGATGTGTTTGCCCGTCAGGTCGAAACCTTTGCTCAGCCCCACGATTTGTTGCTGGGGATCAGCACTAGCGGTCGCTCAAAAAATGTTGTTGCAGCTTTTGATGCAGCCCACCGCTTAAACCTGACCACGATCGCACTCTTAGGTGGTGATGGCGGCGAACTGCGAGCCATGGCCGATATTCCCATTGTTGTGCCTGCACTGGAAGTCCAACGCATTCAGGAGGTGCAACTGGTGATTATTCATCTCCTCTGCGAACTGGTGGAAGACCAATTGCTGGTGCCACTTTCAGGTCAAAAAGAACTTTCGGGGAATTGGGAAATGGAAAGTTCTCGCAAAAACATTGCCTTCGATAGCGATCGCTCGTCCAAAATAACGGCGGCATAGACAAACAGAGCAGGACATTGAAAGAGACGCGATCGCCCAAATTTTTTGTAACTTGAAAGGAGATCAACATGGAACAAGGACTTCGTGGACAAGTAGCATTGGTGACTGGAGGCGCGCAGGGTCTAGGCTCAGCCACTTGCCAGGCACTCGCTGAAGTCGGTGCAAGTGTAGTTGTAGCAGACATTCAAATTGATTTAGCAGAACAGGTAGCAGCCAATTTAAGAGAACGAGGTTTAGAGGCGATCGCGCTACCCTTAGATGTCACTAATGAACAGCACATTGAGGCTGTTCTTCAAAAGACAGTAGACCATTATGGTCAACTCAACATTCTGGTTAACAACGCTGGCACAGACAAGACCGTTTCCGTTGAGGAACTTTCGATTGCCGATATTGATCGGGTGCTTAGCGTTAACTTGAGAGGGCCTTTTATCTTATCCAAGTTTGCCTTACCTCTGATGAAACAGCAGGGTAAAGGTCACATCATCAATATCTCTTCAACCGCTGCTAAGCGCACCTGGGCCAACGCCACAGCCTACCATGCCAGTAAATGGGGCTTGATGGGTTTAAGCCATGCCCTGCACGTTGAAGCCCGTCCATTTAATGTCAAAGTCACAGCTGTCGTCGCAGGTGGAATGCAGACCCCCTTTATTTTGGATCGGTTTCCAGATACCCCACTGGAAAAACTACAAGATCCCAAACACGTTGCCAACACCATTCGCTTTATTCTCATGCAACCAGATGAAACGGTGATTCCAGAGGTGATGGTGCTGCCGTTGCAAGAATCCTCTTGGCCCTAAGAAAAATGAAACAGAAAGCCGTTTTTCTCGACAAAGATGGAACGTTAATTGAAAATGTTCCTTATAACGTTGATCCCGCCAAAATTGTCTTGACACATCGAGCGATCGCAGCGTTGCAATTGTTGCACCAGGCTGGTTATCAACTGTTCATCATTAGTAACCAGTCAGGTGTCGCCCGTGGCTTATTTCCAGAGTCGGCTTTAGTTGCAGTCGAAGAATACTTGCGATCTCTCCTGAAAGCAGCTCATATACCACTCGCAGGCTTCTACTACTGTCCTCACCATCCAGACGGAGTTGTTGCCCCCTACGCTTTGCAGTGTGGCTGCCGCAAACCGCAACCTGGTTTAATAACCCAGGCCGCTCATGAGCATGAAATCGATCTTTCCCGTTCCTGGTTTGTGGGTGACATTTTGCATGATATTGAAGCAGGACGATTGGCTGGATGCCGAACCATCTTACTGGACAATGGAAACGAAACTGAGTGGCAGTTATCTTACAATCGATTGCCACACCATACGGTTACCAATCTATATGCCGCTGCCCAAATAATTACAACCCTTGATCGCCAGGAACCCGCTGAAGTCAGACCCAAAGCGTTTGTCAACCCTACTCCTGAGCTAATCAATTGTTGTGACTAAGCATCAATTACATTCCTCACCCAGTAAGCTCCTTATGAACTCTAATCTCTCTCTGATTAATACCTGGAAGTCACTCACCATTTTGGTGATTGGTGATGTCATTTTGGATTGTTATCTGAATGGAAACGCCGATCGCCTTTGTCGAGAAGCACCCGTTCCAATCGTTGCGGTTGAGCAGTGCCAGGAGTTTCCAGGTGGGGCTGCGAACACGGCTGCCAACGTTGCCAACATGGGAGCAGAAGTGTTGATGTTGTCCGTAATTGGAGCAGACATTGCAGGAGATCGCCTCAAATATGTCCTCAAGCAGCGAGGTGTAAACCCGCAACATTTGATTACAGATACCGATCGATCTACATTAGCTAAACAACGTGTTGTAGCCGACTCACAGCTATTAGTACGGTTTGACCAGGGCAGTACAGAGGCGATCTCTACCGATACTGAGCAACAACTAATTCAAAATCTGACGCAGCTATTCGTGCAGTGTGACGCAATCATCATCTCCGATTACAACTACGGCATCTTAACTCCTGCTGTGATTCAAACTTTAAGTGAGCTTCAGTCAAAGTATCCGCGTGTACTCGTCATTGACTCAAAAAACCTTAAAACCTATCGCAGCTTAAAACCAACGGCAGTCAAACCAAACTATGCTGAAACCACTCAACTTCTAAAGCTACCTAAGCAATCGAGCCAGCGAGCCGAGCAGATTCTACCCTACGGCGATCATCTACTGAGCTTAACAGGTGCAGAAATGGTGGCTGTCACGCTCGATTATGAAGGTGCGCTTTTGTTTGAGCGCAATCAATCTCCCTGTCGAACCACAGCCCGTCCGGCTCCCCAAAATCAAACATCTGGGGCAGGCGATACCTACATCAGCACGCTGGCTCTAGCTTTAGCGGCAGGTGCTCCGGCGCATACAGCGGCTCTCCTGGCAGCAGCAGCAACCGCAGTTGTCGTTCAACAACCGGGCACAACCACCTGTCGTTTTGAACAGCTACATCAATTCCTGAATGGCAGCGACAAACTGTTAACAGATGCTTCCGATCTAGCCGCTAAAATCCAACGCCACCGTGCGATGGGCGATCGCATTGTGTTCACTAATGGCTGCTTTGACATTTTGCATCCAGGCCACGCAACCTACCTGGCCCAGGCGAAAGCGTTAGGCAGCATTTTAATTGTCGGTGTCAACTCTGACGAGAGCGTGCGTCGCTTAAAAGGTCCCGAGCGTCCCGTTAATCCGCTAGCAGATCGGTTGACGATCCTGGCAGCTCTAGAAAGCGTGGACTACGTTGTTCCTTTTGCTGATTCAACCCCCCACGACTTGATCCGAATTATCTGCCCCGATATTTATGTTAAGGGTGGAGACTATACACGAGAAATGCTGCCCGAAGCCGATCTAGTTGAAAGCTTAGGGGGTGTGGTTGAAATCTTGCCATTTGTAGGCGATCGCTCAACAACACGGATTATTCGCCAAATCTGCGCGATCTACCGTTAGTCTGGTTACGTGTCCTCTCCATACTCTCCTTACTATCTGACCTATGGCTGACTGGAAGACCGCTAAAAAGATTTTATGCATCCGCTTGGATACGATTGGCGATGTGATTATGACCACACCCGCTATGCGCGCATTGAAACAGTCTGTCCCCAACCGTCAGATCACCCTGATGACTTCTTCTGCCGGAGCCGCGGTCGCATCTCTGATCCCTGAAATAGATGATTTGATTGTGTACGATTCGCCCTGGCTCAAAGCCACCGCCCCTCGCATCAACAGCGAGCCAGAATATCAGATGATTGAGCAGTTGCGCCAAGCACAGTTTGATGCAGCCATTATCTTCACGGTTTACAGCCAAAATCCTCTGCCTTCTGCTTTTATCTGCTACATGGCTGGGATTCCGCTCCGCTTAGCTCACTGTCACGAAAATCCTTACCAATTGCTCACCGATTGGATCAAAGACCCAGAACCCGACCAATTAACGCGTCATGAAGTGAGCCGTCAGCTCGATCTAGTTGCCAGTGTTGGCTGTGCGATCGCCGACAAAGCGATGCGCTTAACTGGTTATGAGTCGGCAAAACAACAAGTTCAGCAGAAATTAAAACAGCAAGGCGTTGATCTCCAGCGTCCCTGGCTGGTTATCCATCCCGGAGCGACCGCGCCTTCACGCCGCTACCCACCCGAAAGTTTTGCGCTAGTAGCCCGCAGTCTTGCCCACCTGGAAGGATTTCAAGTTGTCTTTACAGGGACACAGCCAGAAGACGAACTTGTGGAAAGCATTCGTCAGATGATGCAGGCTCCATCTCATTCACTGGTCGGTCAGCTATCTCTAAATGAATTAACAGCATTACTGGCGATCTCACCTCTGATAATTTCAAATAATACAGGTCCGGTTCATATTGCAGCAGCCGTTGGAACACCTGTGATTGACTTATATGCATTAACTAATCTTCAGCATACACCGTGGGGCATTCCCCATCGTCTCCTTTATCATGATGTCCCATGTCGGATTTGCTACAAGAGCATCTGTCCAGAAGGGCATCACCATTGTCTCCGCTTGCTAGAGCCTGAAACCGTTGTTCAAGCAACGTTGGAACTCCTTGCCGAAACTCGTTTAGAGCCTGCATTGAGCTACTGATATGTCTCCTATCACCTTATATCCTATTCCTGACTTCTTGCAATGAGTCGCCTTGATATTCTAATCCCAACTTTCTGTCGTCCGGCTGCTTTATCTGTCACTCTCACAAGCCTGTGCGCTCAAACATTTCAAGATTTCCGAGTAATTATTTCTGACCAAACTGAAACAGAAGATATTTTTGATACAGGCGAAGTACGCGCTGCTTTGCGCGTGTTGGAAGCACATGGGCAATCAGTAAAACTGCTCAAAAACTTACCCCGACTGGGCATTGCTGAGCAACGGCAATTTCTTTTAGAACAGGCAAACGCAGAGTATGTTTTGTATCTAGACGATGATCTCATTTTAGAATCCTGGGTGATTCAATCCCTAATGCAAGTGATTCAACAGGAGAAGTGTGGTTTCGTCGGTTCTGCAGTCATTGGGCTGAGCTTTAGAGAGGATATTCGCCCCCACCAACAGCAGGTTTCTTTTTGGGAAGGAGCCGTCGAACCAGAAGTGATTAAGTCCGGCACACCTGAATGGGAGCGTTATAAGCTCCACAATGCGGCCAATCTCTACCACGTTCAGCAACGTTTGCAATTGACACCCGAACACCCCCGCAAGTATCGCATCGCATGGATTGGGGGTTGCGTTCTATACGACCATGCCAAGCTTTTGAGTATTGGCGGTTTCAGCTTTTGGAAAGAATTACCTGCCAATCACTGTGGTGAAGATGTGTTGGTTCAATTACGCATGATGGCGCGATACGGCGGGTGTGGTGTAATGCCATCGGGTGTTTATCATCAAGAGTTACCAACAACAATTCACGATCGCAGCATCGATGCACCCCATGTTTTATCAGCTTGTTAAATCCAAAATAAACATTCTGTTGTCCAGATACATCGCACTAGCACATCCTAAAAATTTGATTTGGAGAAAGTTTTAATTTGATGGCTCAGCTCAACAGTGTACTATTTATTGAGCTTTTGGGTGGTATCGGTGACATTGTGATTGCGTTGCCTGCTATCCATGCTTTAGCGCGATCGCATCCAGAGGCGACACTCACCGTTCTCACTTTTGTCCCTGGCTGCGACCTGCTTGAGCATGATCCAGCCATTGCTCAGGTTATTGCGGTACCCAAGGGACAGGCTCGACAAGCAGTAGAGCAATTGCTAGACAGCCAATCATTTGATCTGATTGTTTCAGACACCAACTACGATGGAATTGATCAACTCGTTCAAAAAAGTGGGGCTATCCAAACTGTTACGAATTTGTGGCGATCGCCTCCAGCAAATGAACGAGTGGGCGATCGCTTTCTCCAGATTTTGTTGAGCGAAGGAGTTATCACATCAGAGGCGATAGAGGCGATCGCGTCGCTGTCTTCAATTTATCTCACGCCGGAAGAGCGTTTAGCGGCACGTCAGAAATTAGGCGCATTCTACCGTCCCTTGATTCTGCTTTACCCCGATGCAGGGATGCCGATCAAACGCTGGTCTACTCAGAACTTTATTACGCTTGGTCAGGCTTTGCAGGAGCAATTCGGAGGCACAATTCTCGTGCCTGTTGGTTCTGATGAAGAGCAAGCCGATCAGATTGCCACAGCAATTGGAAAGACTGCCCAGGTTTGGCCTCGCAGTTCGTTACGTGAACTAGCCGTTGTGATTGCCGCAGCCGATTTAATGGTTGCAGTTGACACTGGAATTGCACGGATTGCTGCGGCTCTGGATGTTCCGACAATTACACTGTTTGGTCCCTCTTGGCATCAGCGCTACGGGCAACCAACTCCCCACGTGAATCTGCAAGGGTTTCCTGGATGCGCTGAGCGACTTGCAACGAATTTTACGCAACAAGCCTGCTGGTACAGCGGTGAGTGTCCCTTTGAATGGAACACCTGCTTAGAGGATATTTCCCCTGCTCAGGTTTTAACTGCAGCAAGCAGCCTTTTAGCTACATCTCCCGACAAGCCCTATAAGCAAGAACCAATCAACAATCAAAAAGCTGACAATCAGTTTTCTTCGCATCCTGCAAAATTACTTCCAGAATGGCAAGCTGTGCGAAACCTGTTAGTCATGCGCTTGGATAATATTGGCGATGTGATCATGACTAGCCCTGCCCTAAAAGCATTGCAAGCCAACCTTCCAGGAGCGAAAATTACCTTGCTTGCAAGCCCAGCAGGAGCCTTAACAGCCCCCTTACTCCCTGGAATTGACCAGGCACTACCCTGGCGAGTGCTCTGGCAAGATTTGGGCAAGCTTGACTTCAACCCGCACCGAGAATGGGAATTGGTTGAACTGCTAAAAAAGCATGAATTTGACGCAGCAATCATCTTCACAAGCTTTACCCAGAGTCCCCATCCTGCAGCACTTTTCTGCTCTTTAGCAGGCATTCCTCTCCGACTGGGCGAGTCTACTGAATGCGATCGCGGCACCCTGACCCACTATGCACCCCAGACACCGTTTGAGATTCACCAGGTTGAGCGAAATTTGCATTTAATCGAGTCAGTTGGATTTCAGGTGAGCGATCGCCGCTTATCCCTTCAAATTCCGAACAGCAAAACTTCACCGCAGTCCGAAAACTTCCACCCAAACCAGGCTGAGTTACCTTACCTGCACCAGCCCTACATCTTGCTAAACCCCTGGACAAGTTGTCAATCCAGAAACTACGCCCCCGATCGCTTTGCTATTGCAGCACTCCATTTGAGCAAGATAACTGACTGGCTCATATTAATTACGGGAGTCGAAAAAGATCGAGATCGCGCCCAACCTCTACTGGACGTTTTAGGCGATCGGGCGATCGACCTCATTGGTAAAACAACCCTGACAGAACTAGCTTTATACATTGCGAATGCACAGCTCGTCTTGACCAACAACACCTCTACCATGCATATAGCGGATGCTGTAAGTACCCCAATGCTTGTTTTATTCGCTGGAACTGAGCTAGAGTGTCAATGGCAACCCCGTCATACATCTTTTCGTCTACTCCGGCGTTCCACTACCTGTAGTCCTTGTTATGCATTTACTTGTCCATATAGCTTACAGTGTCTTGATATTTCACCTGAAACAGTTGTATCCAATGCTTTGGATCTTTTGAACCTCAATCCTGACTGATTTGAATTGAGTTTCTCAAATTTCTACTGTAGCGTGTCAAATGAAACAGGTTATAAATTGTAGTAACGCAAAGTAGTGATTTTCCAAGTAAGATTCCTTCTCTCTATAGGCAGATTCTAAAACGCTTCCCTCTAATGGGAGAGGGTATTAAATGAAGGCCGACGATACAGTCTAGTTAATGGCGATTAGCTGGATTTTAACTATGGATAATAATCAAGAAAACAATCACGAAACCATGCACCAAGCAATGGACAATGCTCAACAGAACGTTGAACATGCTGGCGAGAAAGTGGCAGAAGGCACAAAGGATGTTATGAATGCTCCCTATCGTGAAGGCCAAAAAGTCTTAGATGAGGTTAGCGGAAAATTAGATGAGGCACAGTTGCGAGAGCAGGATGTGATCGCTAGAGCAAAAGATAAACTGCCCAACATTACCCCAACACCCCCTAAATTTAAAACCCAAGTCGCTGCTTACGAAGTAAAAGCTCGTTTGCAATGGGGTGAGCCTGCATTGACCATCATTGACGTACGCGATCGCGAAACATTCAACGAGGCGCACATCATGGGTGCAGAGTGCATGCCATTAGACTCTCTGCAACAGATTGCAGAAGAAAGTCTCTCGCCTACTCGTGATCTTTATATCTATGGAGAAAACTCTGAGCAGGTTTCTCGAGCCGCGAGTATCTTGCGTCAGGCAGGCTATCAACGGGTAGCAGAAATGCAGGGCGGTATTGACGCCTGGAAGCGCATTAATGGTGCAATGGAAGGTTTTGGGACGAACTTAGTTCCTAGTCCTGGTGCTTACAATGTCTTCTCACGACTGAAAGAGTTTGCTGAAGAAAAGGCACGTGAACGAGAGTTGAAGCGCTCTCCTCAAAAATAAGCTTCTCTAAATCAAGATGGCGGAGTGCCTTGGGCGTTCCGCCTTTTTACTTTGAAACGACCTGTAACGTGTTATCTCAAATCAATCAACAGTGAGTCAGTCAGATGTCCTATGATTTCAATCTATTAGTAATTGGAGCAGGTTCTGCAGGGCTAGCCGCTGCCAAACAAGCCGCTAAATTAGGGGCTAAAGTTGCTATTGTGGAACGCCAATACTTGGGTGGCACCTGTGTCAATTGGGGGTGCATCAGCAAGAAACTAATGGTGTATGCTTCTGATTTTGCTAATTTATTTGAAGATGCTGAAGGGTACGGTTGGGCGATCGATAAGGTGACATTTAACTGGCAAAATTTTGTTAAAGCAAGAAATAAGGAAATTGAAAGACTTAGAGAGGTTCAGTTAAAGTCTTTAGATCAACTCAATATTGATCTAATTCGTGGTCATGCTATCTTCTTAAACTCCAACAAAGTTAAAGTAGAGGATGCCACAATCGCCGCTGAAAAGATCCTGATCGCTGTTGGTGGCAAATCAGTTCAACTCGATATACCAGGGATTGAACACGCTATTACATCAAAAGAAATTTTCAACCTGGCTGAAGTACCCAAACAACTAGCTGTAATTGGCGGTGGTTATATCGGAGTTGAGTTTGCCAGCATCTTTAGAAGACTCGGCACTGAAGTTTTATTAATCAACGCCGAAGATAATATTTTGAAGGGTTTTGATAATGACCTACGCTGCGCCATCCGTGATGGATTGGCAGAAGCGGGTGTTCAGTTTTTCCCTAACACGACAGTAAAAGAAATTCAAAGTAAATCTGGGAAGAAATGCCTGACACTTACAGGCGATTACTGCGACACGATCGCAGCTGACACAATTCTGTATGCAGTTGGGCGCAAACCCAATCTAAAGGAATTGAATCTAGAGAGTGCAGGTGTGGAACTTGAAAAAGGGGCGATCGCCGTTGATGAATTTAGTCGAACCAATCAACCCAATATTTTTGCTGTTGGTGATTGTACTAATCGCCTGCCTTTAACCCCAGTTGCCAAAGCAGAAGGACATGCGTTTGCCTGCACTGAATTTGGTAAACAACCCACAAAAGTGGATTATCGCTACATCCCAACAGCAGTCTTTGCTCGTCCCGAAGCGGCTTCTATTGGCCTCACCGAAGCAGATGCCCGTGAACAGTATGGCGACGATGTAGTGGAATGTCCTTGCTCTCAATTTCAGCCGCTGTTCAATAGTCTGGCTCACTCCGACAACAAAGCCCTATTGAAGACAGTCGTTAAGCGTGATTCTGGAAAGATTTTAGGAATTCATATCGTTGCTAAAAATGCGGCTGAAATAATTCAAGGAATGGCGATCGCGGTAAAACATGGCCTCACTCAGAGTGAACTGAAGGACATGATTGGCATCCACCCGACCACTGCTGAAGAATTGTTTAGTTAGGATTTCTATGGTTCAAATTGCGATCGTTGCTGGAAGTTATATCCCTGAGAAATGCGGGGTAGCCCATTACACTCAGCATCTTAGAGAATCCTTATCTCTCCAAAATATTGAATCTGTTGTGCTGACAACCCAGCAGGCGGCCCAAGTTGCATCTGACCCATCTGTATGGGGCGTGGTTGATGATTGGGATGTGACTGATTTACTGCCTCTAACAAAAGCAATTCATCAATCGCAGGCAGAGATCCTACATATTCAGCATGCAGCTGGAACCTATCGTTTCAAACGAGCCATTTTTCTATTGCCGCTCCTTTTAAGATTAACCGGATGGCAGAAACCAATTGTCACTACAATTCATGAATATGGTTGGTGGGAATGGCAACCCAAATGGTTTCCACCTCAACTCCTCGAAATTTGTAAGATGTGGGGGCAGCAGCGAGGCTGGTGGGATCGAGAAGATGGCTTCTTATTGACTCAAAGTAATGCCATTATTGTTACCAACCAAACGGCTGCAAAGGCTCTAATAGAGCGACTTCCACAACAAAAGGCTTTAGTCCGCCAAGTTCCAATCGGTGCAAATATTCCAACAGCCACGGATGCTTCTAAAGCCGCAAGACAAGCAATTTGCCAGCGCTATAACTGGCCTGAAGCATCAGTGATTTTTGCCTTCTTTGGGTTTCTCCATCCCGTCAAAGGGCTAGAAATCCTCTTCTCTGCTTTTCAGCAAGTTGTTGCAGTCCACCCAGAAGCACGTTTGCTAGTCATTGGTGGTGTCGAGAGTCTCGCTTTACCATCCGACCAGGCAGCTCAGTATTGGCAGAAGCTAGAGGCGCAAATAACCACTCTTGATCTAGCAGAGCAGATAAAAATGACAGGCTATCTCGAAGCAGATCAGACTTCTAAACATCTTGCTGGTGCTGACATTGGTGTCTTACCGTTTAATCATGGCGTGACGCTGAAGAGTGGTTCTTTGCTGGCCTTGATGGGTCATGCTTTACCCGTTGTCGCGACCTTAGCCCCTGATCTAGATTTAGAGCTAGTCCAGCATCCTGATGTCCGATTCATTCCACCAAGGGATGTTGAAGCATTAACAAAAGAACTAAACTATTTATTCGAGAATCCAGAGTTGCGCAAACAACTCGGCTACGCTGGAAAAACCTTTAGTCAAAAGTTTTCATGGTCAACGATCGCCCAAGCTCATGAAAATATCTACAGTACTGTCCTACAGCCAGTTTCCGCCTTGAGCAATAGGTCTGTAATATGACTTCAAAGAAGTTGCATGTTGTTCTTTACACCGATGCCCAGGGGCTTGGGGGGGCGGAAATCAGCTTAGGCAACTTAGTCGAAACAATTTCACCTAACTTTAAGCTAACCCTGATTGGCAACTCTCAACCAGTAATTGCAGCGATCGCAGCTAAACGAGCTGGTATAACACAATATATTTTGCCAGCTTCTAATATTCTTTCCTTTAAAGAATTACTTCGTACGTTTTATCGTCTTAATCCAGATGTCATTCATTGTAATCTTTGCACACCCTGGGCTTGTGCTGCGGGTCTAACGGCTGCCTTGGTACTACCTAATAGCCGCGTTGTGCGCGTCGATCAGCTTCCCCTCCGAACGACAGATGCACTTCAACTCTGGCAAACACGTTTCATCTCGCTTCGCGTTGATGCCCATGTAGCGGTTGGAGAAGCCAGCGCACGTCGCATGGAAGACTTCTATGCGCTGGGGCGCAATACTGTTCTTTCAGTTCCAAATGGAGTGCCAGATTTATTTCAGACACCCCAAACCCCACTTCCATCGCCAGTAGGTGAACTGGTAGTAGGCAGCATTGGTAGACTCGACGCAATGAAAGCTCACGATATTCTGTTGCGAGCGATCGCCCAGGTCAATGGAGTACAGGCCATCATTTTAGGCGAAGGAGATCAGCGTCATGCTCTTGAGGCTCTGGCTGATGATTTAGGAATTCGCGATCGCGTTGATTTACCGGGTTGGGTTGAGCAGCCGTCTACTTATCTACCCAAATTTGATGTAGTCGCGATGCCGTCCCGATCAGAAGGGTTCCCCTTAGCGATGGTTGAGGCTATGTTAGCAGCTCGTCCGGTTGTGGCAACCCGCGTCGGCAGTATGCCAGAAGCCATTATCGATGGTGAGACAGGTCTTTTGATTGAAAAGAATGATGTCATGGGGCTTGCAAAAGTTTTGCACTATCTACGCGATCACCCCCACGAACGCATCAAGCTCGGC
Source organism: Leptolyngbyaceae cyanobacterium M33_DOE_097 (assembly GCA_015296075.1). Lineage (GTDB taxonomy): Bacteria > Cyanobacteriota > Cyanobacteriia > Leptolyngbyales > Leptolyngbyaceae > DSRU01. Next base: position 17,486 of record DVDV01000115.1, read on the forward strand.
ATTCAAGCGCGGGAACTGGCACTCGCTCAGTTTACCGCTCAAACGATGGCAGCACGCTATGAAGCACTCTGGCAAGAGATTATCTCACGACCGCGATCGCCGCGCTTTTGGGTAGGTCGCCCTAAAGATTAAACATCTGGAGTAGAGTTCCATACCAATTTGGTTGACAACTACAAGCTATCAAAATCCATCTAATCCTTAAATTCCTTCGAACCACAATTTTGATGTTTATCTCAATGAATTATCAAGTTGTTTCTTGAAATCGATTTAACCACTCCTGATAAACCGACTTTAGATCAATATTATCGACTTGAATAATAACGCGAATTGATTCTACATCTGTTTCTGAATGGTTTGCGATCGCTTCTAGAAAGCGGCTTGCTGCACGTGCTGAGTGAAATTCCCCTTCTAAAGCTGAAGCAGTTTCTTGGCTTGAAATATCTGTCAACTCAACTCCATCAATTTCAGGGGAGCTTAGCGAAAAATTAGCCAACTGCTTTCGCTCAGGACTGACTTGCTCGACAATCAGCCTTTCACGGCGTAAAGGAACCTGGACAATTTCTGTCTCAATCTCCTTACGAACAATCACTTCACCAACTTTACGTTTTCTCAGATTTACTCTTAAACGCTCTTCTAATAATTGCACAGTATGCTGCTCTACTACTTTAGATTGCATTTGCGAAGAAGTAGAGGAAATTATCAACGGTGGAGACTGATGACTAGAATTTAGGGAATCAGAGGCAATCTGCTTATGTTCTGGCTGACCACTTTGAAAATCAGAAAAAGTCGGAATTGCACTACTACCTGCTACCTGTTGTGAACGATAGTCTGGCAAAGCTAGAAATTGCGATCGCGAGATCCCTTCTAAGAAGATAGAGTGCGAACTCTCATGAACTACTACTCGGTTCAATGGAACTAACACCTGCGTGTCCGCTTGATCGGGCGATAAAGCAATCAACAAAAGAGGAGCTTCATTATTGCGTTCAATCAAGACATCAATAACCTGACCCACTCTCTCATTACGACCAACATAAACATCAAAATTATAAAGGTTACTTTGGTCAGAACCTGAAGCGTCATTTACATAGAAGCTATCCGAATTTGAGTAAGCCATACTCCTCCTTAAATATTTAATCAGAATTTAGAAAATCTTGTATCAAACTTAAAAACGCTCTTCAGTTTTATAGCTACTGCCACGTAGCTTACGATGTTAGAAATAAAGAGAGTCATGGAACAACCCTCAATTAGGGGTTCCATCCCTACCCTGGTTTAAACCAGCTGACTACAGCTATACAAAGCCGATGGCAAAGAAGGTAGAAGTGCAAGCAAGGATAGAATTTTGCCTGCACTTCAGTTTCATTACCCCGACTCACAAGCTCCATCATCACAGTGGATTAGGAAAACGTCAGAGAGCCGATTCTATTTGTTGCGACGAGGGCGGTCATCGGGTCGCGCATCAACTCGCGGCTGGCCTTTAGTATCCACATCGAGTTCTTCGCGACGAACTTGATCCTGAACATCTGCCCGATCGCGATCTACTTCCTTACGAACATTGACCTGCTCGCGCACATAAGCCTCTTTGTGAATATCAGGCACTTCCTCGTAAACTTCCATGCGGGCAACCTCACCTTCACGGAAATCAGCATTGCCAGAAGTAACCGTTGCATCCGTTGGGTTTGTACGTTCGATTACAACCCGCTCTTTTTCGATTGGCACAGATACATTCGCCGTCTCAGTCTCGACATGCTTACCAACTGTAACGTCTCCAACCTTGCGGCGCTTTTTATCTGCGATCAATCGCTCTTCATATAATCGAAGGCTCTGGTGATCCTGATCGTTTATACCAAATAGGTTTGGTTCACGGTCGTAGGAATAGGTATCGCGGTCGTATACAGATGGCTTGTCTGCAGACTTACTATGAGTAGTCACGTCCTTTCTCGACTGGTTTCGCGGTTGACTCGCAGCGTAACCCGCCCCCTCTAATGGAGCCGAGCTTTCTAGTGCAGCTGAGCTTTCTAACGGGCGAGTAGCTCCAGTCGTCGTATTAGTGCTAGATGCGCTGCCTGGACGACGGTAGATGTTTCTAACGCGCTCTTCGTAATCATAATCGAGAGCAGAGTTTTCGTCGTATTCAGGCAGATTCTCTACGTCTTCTCGACTTAGATTGTCAGCATAAATCCGGCGATCGTCATAAGAAATCCGAGTTCGACCGACGGGCAACAAAACTCGCTTACCGAAAATCCAGATTCCAGTGTGAATTACAAAATAACGAAAGTTACCATTGTCATCCACTAGCAGGTTATCTACAGATCCAATTTTTTCATTATGATCGTAGAGGTCAAATCCCAAAATATCTTTGTTATCAAAATGCTTTTGGTAATTTGAGTCAAAGTCTTTGATTTTGTAGAGAGGCATAATTAATCTCCTTTAACATCTCTACGTTTCATAATAAAAACTTGAAAGCCAGAAATACCTCTTTCTAAAAGTGGAAATAAAAATATATTTATCTCTATCAGATTCGGGTTAGGTAAGCAAAATAAAATTAATAGTTATTTTTCTTCTAGATAGACAAGTTCTTAATTGTTTATAAATAAAACTGTAATTCTCATATTGAAATTGAAAAATATTTCAGAACACATGCCTGTAAAGCGAGAAGGCGACAGCAATCTTCCTGAGCAAATCAAATTATTATAAAAAGCTTCAGGATAGAGTAAATTAAAGAATTAAGCATTGTAAGAATTGTGATTATTTCCAGTTAAATTATTAGCCTTGAAATAAAATGCTATTCTGCATTTTCCGTTATACAAGCACAGATATTTGGATAAAATAATTTATATTTATTCAAATAAAGCCATCGAATAATATCTAAAGATTTTAAGTTCTTAAACAAACTCCTTTACCAACAGGTAAGCTCGATTTATTTTCTTAAAAGGTTTGGGATTAATCTGACCTTCCACCTACTGATAGAGGAGAATGATATAAATTTTAGATACTATTATCTAATCAACGATTTTAGAGATATATGATTTTAGGCACTTTAACGTTCCTGCAATCCTAAGTGGAGATTTAGAAGAAAAGTCAATTTAAGAAACCATAGAACAATTATCTCAAGAATTAGCAGAAGATCTGCTTCATACATCAGCTTTTTAATTCCTCAGATTGCTTGTTAATTGAAGGAACTGATACAAAAAAATTTTCAGGAAGGAGAACTACGGTGGGCAAGAAAAAATCCAAAAAAGATAAAGGCAAAAAATCACCAAAGCATAGTAAAAAATCAAACCAGAAGTCAAACAAGAAATCTGTTCTAGGAGCTAGTGCCCGTGACTTAGGAACTGCTTTAGTAGGGGCAGCAGTTGGAGAAATTGCCCAATCAATGATTGCTCGAACTATCGATGGAACAGCAAATAGTAACAAGCCAGATAATATTCGAAATGCTGTCGAAGATAGCGCCGCAAGCGCTAAGCATGTCGTAGCAAACACTGTAGAATCTGTAAATGATGTAGCAAGGATTACACAAGACAGTAGCGACAGGACGAAATCCAGTATCAGTAATGTCATCGATAGAGTTGCAGAGCGGGTTGAAGAGCTAAGACAGAAAGCCAACGACACGATCTCTGAAAATCTAGATCTAGTGGCGAGTGCTAGAAAAAACGGAAAACATGAAAAGAAAAAGGATAAGAAGTCTTAATGATGAATGGTAACCTGCCATTCTTTATAACCTTAGCCACTGGTCTGCTGGTAGCCTTTTCAATCCAGCTCCTTTTATCAGTTCTGGCCCTAGCAATTGGCATTACATCAGCCGACCATTTATTTACTCAGCAGCCAACAGCAGATTCCATCATAGCCAGCAAAGCTAAAAAGACAAACGTGCCATTTTCCCTTGGAGTTTGTTTTTTAACCATCACTAATATCGCTTTGTTTACGGCTTGTTTCTTAGCCGTTCGCTTGAGTAATGTTGTGACTTTAGACCATGGAGCAATTTTAGGCGTAGTCATCTGGTCTGCCCACTTGCTCATTTTTGCTTGGCTAAGTTCTGTCATCTTTCGTGCTGTTGTAGGCTCCACAGCAAAGCTTTTGGAGTGGAGTTGGCAAAGCTTAAAGTCAATCGCTCGTACCTTGTTTGGTAAAGACCAGGAAGATACTTCTGTTGACCTAAATTTGAATCTTCAAGATGATTTGATATATCTTCTAAAAAAAGAGGCTGAACGTTTACCCTCTCTAGCTGCTGAGAAAAGCAGTGATAGTTACGATGACCTTAACCCGTCAGCAAGTAATGAATTGCAGAACACAGAAACAGCAGACGAAGCCTCTTCCACTGAAAAACCTAATCACCAAAATCAAATAATCGAATTACTCTCAAAATATTTACGAGAGGAAATCAACCAAGAAGAAAAGTATTATTCCTCTCTTCCTGAAGTGATTAAGAAGCTGTCGCACCAGTTGGAACAAGTTCGCGATCGCCTGATGGGTGACACCGATAGTTCTCAACAAACTGAAATCGCAGCTGCACAAGAACTATGGATCAAGTTATTAGACTACCTTAGAGAGCGAGGTAATCACATTAACACTACTAACTTAGAGGCACATTTAGAGGCTTTTTTCCAAGATATAGATAAAAACTTTGAAATTTATCCAAACTTGCCAAGCTTTGAGCGCAAAGCAGTTAAACAAGCCCTAAAAGATCGGCAAGAGCTAAGTAAAAAGGAAATTAAGCAAGCCTGCGATCGCATTGAAAAAGTATGGAATACCTTTTCATTAGAAATAAAAGAGCATTCGGCTCAGGTTGAAGAGAAGCCAAATTCAGCAATTGATGAAATTTTAGAAGGGTTACAAAAATACCTTGAAGATCTAGATTGGAATGTACTTCGGGAAGATTTTCTAGAAAAGCTCAAACAACCTCAAATAGCGGCTGTTGTTCCACGAATGATCAACCAGATTGATTGGGGTACTATAGTCAAGCAAATTCCAGCAGTAGAAGAATCTATAACCACTCCAGCGCGTCAATTAGCTAGACAAGTGTACGAAACAGCTACTAATGCAGGAGACACTTCTCAAGATTGGGTTGTTGATAAAGTACACCAAATTAAACACAACGCAACTGAGCAAGTAAATATAATTAGTAAGCAAACTCAACAACAACTTAGAGTAACCCAACAAACAACAGTCACAGTCCTTTGGTGGCTGATTGCCATCACCTTCTCGTCCTTACTGATGTCCGCGATCGCAGGTATTCTAGCAGTTGCAATCTAAATTTAAGACTTGCCAACGCCTAACTGCTCGTTTGCTTGACTTAATTGCTCCCACAGAGTCTTAATCTGCTCATATGCTGCTTGAGATGAAAGCTTTCCTCCTGTCTCTAGATCTGCAACAAACATTACACGTTGGGCAAATTCCTGTAAATTCGCATTAAACATCAAATTTTCAGGTTTAATCTGACCGTAGTAGCGACTGCGAGGGTAGAGGAAATTAGACAAGCTTTGCATCAGATTCACCAGTTACTTAACGAGCCTTAATGAAGGCTTAATCATGATTGCAAAGCTATCTTGCAACTTGCCTGTTTTCCTTCATCCCTAAGAGAGAGTCTCGGCTAAAGATCTATCAGCGTCAGACTGCTCATTTGATTTCTGAGGTAGAGGTGTCTCATCCTTATCCAAAAGAGTATTGATAAAGCTAGCCAAAGGAACAGCCGTTAATAACCCAGCAAAACCAAACAACTTAGTCCCTAAGAGCAAGGCGATAATCACCCAAACAGGCTTTAGACCCGTAAAGCTGCCGAGAATGCGAGGTGCGATCGCTTGATCAATTATCTGGTCAATAATAATTGCAGAAACAAGAGTTATCAAAGCCAAACTAGGTGAATGCGCAGCCAACAAGAGACACACTAGAATGTACCCCAAAACATCTCCAAATGGAATTAGCGTCATCACCCCAACTGTAAATCCCAACACAAAACTATAGGGCGCACCTAATATAACTAACAAAGCAGTAAATACACTACCCATCAGTAAGCTTAGAGTGACTTGACCAATCAGGTAACTGTGAAAATCACTTTGCAGCGATCGTAAAACTCGCTCCCGTTGAGGCTGTGGTAGCCATTGAAAAAGAACTTCCCAAACACGTTTTCCATCAATTAAAAAGTAGAACGTTAGAACGAAAGTCAGTAAAATCGAGGACAAGCCTCCAACAGCATTAATGGTCAGTAAAATTGTTTCGTCGCCTAATTTTTCTAACTCATTTGGCAATTGTTCAGCGGTTTGTTCAGTCAAATGCATCAGATTAATCGGCAACCCATGCGCAGTAGCCCAATTTTGAACAACTTGAAGTTTCTGCTCTACAGCAAAAAGCCAGTTGGGAAGTTGATCGGCGATCGCTGAAACTTGGTCAAACAAAGTCGGTAGCAGAGTTATCACTAACGCCAATAGCCCAATCAGAGTAGCTACCAGCACAAGCAAAATCGCCCAGCTACGATTTAATCTACGTTTTTGTAGAAACTGCACAGGGTAGTTCAGTACAAATGCAAGCACAGTCGCCACGACAAAGATAGTCGCTAATGGTTCAAAGTATTGAAATAGCTGAATAAATAACCACCCATTCAACACAATCAGGGGCAGGACAAGACTAATTCTCAACCAGGGATTCAAACTATTGAAAAAATCGTTCATATATTTTTGCTATAGAACCAGATCTCTAGTTTAGAGAAAATTTCAGCTTGCCCTGCCTGTTTTAAGACGGATTTACCTTTCAGCACGCTATTAAATGTGCTTGCACCTTCTATGCCTAAAGCCTTAACTGAGATCTTGCACCAGTTTCAACAAGGGGTTGCCAAAGAAGGAAAAATCTGAAAGAAAGGGCGTAATCAAAATTTAACTGAACGGTTATGGAAACCATTGTTCAACACGCCCAAGGATTAGTGTATA
>DVDV01000299.1 GCA_015296075.1 Leptolyngbyaceae cyanobacterium M33_DOE_097
AAAGCAGGCTATACACTAATCCTTGGGCGTGTTGAACAATGGTTTCCATAACCGTTCAGTTAAATTTTGATTACGCCCTTTCTTTCAGATTTTTCCTTCTTTGGCAACCCCTTGTTGAAACTGGTGCAAGATCTCAGTTATGGAAAACTCTCCCTTTTCATCAACTTTGATCCGCTATATATGGAGGCACAGCAAGTTCTAGACCTTTTGAAGCAGGTTGTCGCGCCAAAGCAGTTGAGCTTTATTGAAGAGACAGTTTTTTTACGCGCCTGGGTTGGCAAACGCTATCGAGAAATGGCCCTCGAAACGGGGTATGAGGAAGGTTATCTTAAAGATATCGGTTCCCAGTTGTGGCTATGTCTCTCACGTGAGTTGGGGTGTCAGGTAACGAAAAAAAATTTACGCTTGCAGCTTGGCGATTTTCTTAACCTAAAGGATTCATATCCACTCTCATCCAGCACTTCTACTATTGCTTTTAAGCAATTAGAGTTTCCCAGTGCCCCGCTTCCTTTTGGCTCACCCTTTTATGTTGAGCGGCTTCCCGCTGAAGATCTCGCGATCGCTAGCATTCACCAACCGGGTAGCCTGATTCGCATTCAAGCGCCTCACTACATGGGCAAAACATCTCTGATTAATCAAGTTTTTGGTGTTGCGCAACAATCAGGGATGCATACGGTCATGATTGACATGCAGCAGGCTGATACAGCAGCATTTGATGACCTCGATCAATTACTACGCTGGTTTTGTTGGGCGATCGCTCAACAACTAAATTTAGAACCTCAATTTGGTGAATATTGGCCTCACAACGCAGGCAGCAAGTTGAGCTGCACCACTTACATGCAAGAGTACCTGCTTAAACAAGTTAAACAACCAATCGTTTTAGCGATCGATAAGGTGCATTACCTGATTGAGTATCCCAAATTAGCCCGACAGTTCTTTCCACTACTACGAGCATGGTATGAGCAGGCACGGATTCAAGAAGACTGGCAAAAACTACGGTTCATTATCGCGCACTCAACCAAACTCGACATTCCACTTCAATCTCATCAATCACCTTTTAATGTAGGGCTACCCCTTAAGCTACCGGAGCTGACAACCACCCAAGTCAAAGACTTGCTCACCCGTTATGAACTGAATACAGTTGGCATTCATGATTTTTCCCTATTGGAACCGTTGCTGCATCTCTTGGGAGGGCATCCTTACTTATTACAATTAGCGTTCTACTGGTTGCGATCGCAATACTTTTCCTTAAGTCAACTGATCAAAGAGGCAACCAAACCCGATGGGATTTATAGCGATCTGCTCAACGGGTACTGGCTAACTCTGCAACGGGATGAACACTTGATGCAAGCGTTGTGCAAATTACTTACGGCTACCACCCCGATTCATTTAGATACTTCTACCGCCTATCGTCTAGAAGGGATGGGGTTAGTTAAACTCAATGGAGTCAAAGCAAGCATTCAATGTGAACTCTACCGCAGATACTTTTGCACACAAATTGATGACCTGATTAAGCAATCATCTGACTCGTCAATTTAGTTAATAAAAATTCGATGAGAAACACATCGTTTGCAAGCAGTTTGGGCAGAAAGAAGGATGATAGGTTAAAGATTAAGTTTACGTTCCTCAGATCGCTGGGATGAGAACGGCTCACCCCAACTTGATCGACTTACTGCATCGTCAATTGAAAGGCGTAGCGCTCAGTTCCCGCCTCTGGAAATCGTTCAATAGCAAGTTGCTCTAACTTCAACCCCACCGGAATCTGGTTGAGCAGACTTAAATCACCCAGATTTGAATAAGAAAAGAAAACCATTCCTTGAGGAGATAAGTAGTAGGGAACTTCCTGGATAAACCGGAGAAAGAGATTACCCCCCGGATCGTTGGTACACAACTCTACCTCTTTCCGAATCTCTTTCTGTAAGAAAGGTGGGCTGAAAATGATAATGTCGAACCCCCCAGTCGGTACAGAATTGAACAAGTCCGATTGATAAACTTTTGCAGAAATACCATTAATAAAGGCATTAATCCGAGCGCACAATACCGCTTTAGAATTAATGTCCGTCAAGTGTAACTCATTGACAAACGGCTTAAGACTTAACCCAATTACACCTGTACCACAGCCTAAATCGAGTAGCCGATGCTTGGGATAGTCTAAACCCTGTAGCTGCTTTCTAACCGCCTGACTCAAAAATAGAGAACTAGACTCTGGCGTTGGATGATAAATGTTAGAAAAGGTGATTAAATTAAGTCGGTTAACCTGATAAAAAGAAAAACGTGATTGTTTTGCAAGAAATGCTTGATGCTGACTAGCAAACGATACGTCTTGCTCGACAGAGTCACGGAGAGAATAGTCCATTTTTTGAGGCAGATTAGAGACGTTGGCAAGTAAATTTATACACGCTATTGCGGTACAAATAACCATTTACTTATTCAGACAACTTAAAGATTATTCGCTACTAGTTCGCATTATGTTTTCAAATCAAATTATCAAGTGACAACGATTGTCACAAAAGCATTGCCTAATGCGAACTTCAGGTGAATGAAAGCACATATTTTTTACAGCAGCTAGAAAATGAGATTATCATAGTTCATTGCAAATTTTGATAAGTTTCGCCTTAACTTCACCTTTTTCAGACTTTTCAGACTTTTCAAAATGATTGGGCGATCGCGTGATTGAATCTCTAGTCATTCCTTCAAATAAGCTTGCAAGAGTATTCAATGTCGTCGCAGGTGCAGAAAAGCGATCGCACTTTTCCGACTTTTTAGCCATTCAAGAAGAAATATAGTAGTACTGAAAAAGTTAGGGCGGGGTGCGCGGGGATAATCCCTGACTCAGAGCGCAGCTCCCCCACCCTCTTGTAGCAACCATTACACGTAACGCTACCAGTAAAATTTATTTTCCCATTGCAGTTTTTCCGGATCCCTTATTTGACAAGCTACAACGCTTTTTCCGGACTTCTAAACACACCCCAGAGCAATTTACCCAAGCAGTTTCTGACTAAACTGACTTGCTGGACTGCTTCCACCCTCAGTAATACTGACTACAACGCCCTGATATAGGACAAATCATCTGTAGTTCTATGGATGCCTCATTCTGCTGCTTTCAGCTAAAAGTTGCTTAAAAGGTTAATCAACCATATAACTCTTTACGAATCAATTATTTTTATCATTTAGACTTAAAGCCTTAGTTTCTTGTTTTCTACTTTTTGTCGATGCCTTATGAAAATAGATTCAACAGATGGAGAAGAGTCGTCTAAAGTTTTAGCACTCCAGGAGGTCGTAAAGATTCTTAATCAAGCCGCTCAAAAGATTAACGAGAATGATTGTTTCTCAACTGCAATCATGGTGGGGGTTGCTATCTCCTACTTAGAAAACCTAAAGGGTGAATTAGCAAGTCAACTTTCATTAGAAAAACAATTGAGAGAAATGCTTAAAACAGATACAAACTTTTAGAAGTGCATCAAGAAAGAGCATAGGAAGAAAAGAGTTAACTATCACTCCTACTAAGAAAAACTTTCAAAATTTTTTTCGCCGAAGTAAAAATAAATCAAGCTCATTTCAAATTAATCTCTCAAAAAATTAAAAATAATTAAAACAAACCTGGAAGTAGTTGGAGGGGATGATAGGATGTTTGACCTGAAGTCCCCATTGAAGGCTTTTCCAGGTTTTATGCTGATGCATTTAGCCTGATTACTTAGGAATTGGTTCTAGATTTTTCTGACTATTTGTGAGATGAGTCACTTACAAATCTAATTTGTAAGACTGCACGCCAATTTCGCAGAAAAAATTAATTCAGCACTAGCAATCATTTGTTAGGAGTCAGCTTGATGTTCTACTTTAGAAAAGCCAAACTGCTTTTAATTGCGTTTGTCGTTTCACTTCTTTTCGTGTTTGTAGGAGCCTACTCGGCGATCGCTCAAAAATCATCGAGTTCGTCTAGCAGTTCGGTTGTTTTTGACGACGTCCACTTTCATCTCACCAATTACATCCAAAAAGGCATCAAACTTAAAGAGTTTGTCAAATTGATGGGTAGCAAGGTGAACCGAACCGCCGTATTTGGTATCCCGCTTCAGCAAAAGTGGGATTATTTTGTTGATGGTGAGCGTGCTCCAGATTATTACCTGCTCTCTGATACTGACCTTTATTACTATTCTCTGGTAGACGCAATGATCGCCCAGGAATATCTAAAGCTAACCCCGGCACAGCAAAAACATATCGACCCCATGATTACGGGCTTTAACCCAACCGATATGTATGCCACTGCGCACATCATTCGAGTGCTGAAGATGTACCCAGGAGTCTTTTCGGGGATTGGGGAATTTACCATCCATAAAGAGTTTGTTAGCTATAAAGTCAACGGTCATACGGCTAGCTTGACAAACCCCGCCCTCGATCGCGTCTTTGCCCTGGCAGGTGACATCGGTCTGGTTACGCTGATTCACTGCGATATTGATAGTATCCGTCCTGCTATGGGCGATCGCCCTGCCTATTTTGACGATTTAAAGCGGTTGTTTAAGACACACCCTAAGACTTCCATCATTTGGGCGCATACGGGTCTAGGGCGAGTTGTCAGCCCGCGTGAAAACCATCTCAAGTTTCTAGAAGAGATTCTAAAAGACCCAGCATTGACCCACGTCACGTTTGATATTTCCTGGGATGAAGTCGCCAAGTGGGTCGTTCAATCCCCACAAAATGCAAAAGCCTGGGCAGACTTAATCAATCGCTATCCCGATCGTTTTTTGTTTGGTACTGATGCTGTTGCGCCTAAAACCGAAGCTGCCTTCTTCAAGACCTACGATGACTACAAACCTCTGTGGAGCCTGCTCGACAAAGACACCTCTTATAAAGTCAGAGTGGGTAATTATGAACGCATTTTTGACCAGGCCAACACCAAAGTGAGGGAATGGGAGAAAACCCAAGCTGAGCAGTTCGACGCTAAGCGAGAACTTGATCAATCACTCCCTGTGCCCAAAGCCATTATTAACAACCGTTACCTGGCCAGTTAGTTTAACAAAAGCCGTAGTCAGCCACGACTATGGCTTTTCTAATATAGCAATACTGGAAAATGTTAGGACGGGGTGCAGGGGTGAAACCCCTGGCTGGGAGCGCAGCTCCCACATCCTCTTGTACCAACTTCTATGCGTAGCGCTATATTAGTGGAGTCAGCTCAAGCCGTTGTTGCATTAAAACCAGATTCGCTGCATGGTAAAGGCTGGGCAAATCAACCCCATCTTGAGGATACTGGGCTACACCCAGATGAAATTGGACTTGAGACAGTGCAATCGGCTCTAAAGTAGCTTGCCCATTATTAGAAGCCAGCAAGGGTTGCTGAGCCAGCTTTTTTAACACGTCATCTAGCCTCTGCATCGCATGTTGCTTGGTTGTGCCATACAGCCCAATCACAAATTCGGCTTTACCCCAACGCCCCACAACATCTTCTGCGCGAATTGCTTGCCGTAACGTTTGCCCGGTTTGGCGCAAAAGATCTTCTTCAGACTGTTGAGTTGGGCGATCGCAAGCGTCTTCAACGAGCGGGGTTATCTCAACAATTGCCAAACAAAAAGGCTGATTTTGTCGTTTTGCTAAGCGTAGATAGATGTTGAGGTCTTGAGTTGACTTTTGCCGGGTTGCCACTTGCGTCAAGGGATCGATCTCGGCTTTTTGCCGTAAAAATCGAATTCGTTCGAGCCGATTGATAATACGAGTAATGAGTTCAGGGCCAATAATCGGCTTACTGACAAAATCATCAGCCCCAACCGAAAAAACTTGATTAATCGTCTCTGCATCCGTATGAGCTGTCAGAAACAGAATCGGCAAACCACTCCAACGTGAATCATTGCGCACAATTTGACAGAGATCAATGCCACTTATTTGCGGCATCTCAACATCCAAAATCAGCAAATCGGGCGACGCAGCTTCCAACACTTCATAAAACTGTTCAGGATTGGTCAGCGTTGTAATTTTGAGGCCCCAAGGTTCTAACAGCGATCGCACCCTAACCAATAACGCCAAGTCATCGTCTACGACCATTACCTTAGCTCTCGTCTGCTCCGCTTGCTGCAAGAGCTGGTTGACCACCTGCATGATCTGAGCCGGAGTGGCTGACTTTTGCACAAAAGCGCGGACTCCTAACCGAGCCAGCTCTAACCGTTCTGCCAGATCATTTTGTTCTGTAACAAGCCCCACTGGAATCGGTGGCACTTGCTGCTTCAAATCCATGAGTAATGCTAGACCCGCATAAGGAACGTCAGAAATTGCTAAATCGAGCAGCAACACATCCGGTGAGGCAAGCGCAATTTTCTCTCGCACTTCTGCAAGGGAACTCGCAAAATCCGTTCGGAAGCCCCAATTTGCACTCTCTACCAATAATGTTTGAGCCAAGGCGCGATCGCCAATTAATAGCAGCGGACAATGCTGATCGGCTGAGACACTCAATGGAACAGACTCGATACCAATGTTAGTTAATGCTTCAAAATGCTCGTGATGAGAATGCTCAACTTGCTGCCGCAACAGGCTCACCCACTCCTGCAAATTAGCTATCTGAGCTGGGCTAAAAGAGTGCTGAACCTGAAGCAAACGCTCGATCTGACGTGCCAGGTGGGTTCCCTCTGGTATACCAAACGTGCCCAATGCGCCGACGAGCGAATGAGCGACCAGCATCGCTTGTTGCTGTAAATCAGATGAGGACTGCACTTGAGCCAGAGCCGTGATCGCCTGTTCTAGCTGATCGACCTGTGCTTTAAACCGATCTTTAAATCGATGCCAGAGCTGGTCTACCCCTACGAGGGCTGGAAGCTGGGTCGAAAGGTCAGCTTGAGAGGCAGCACTGGCAGATTTAGCATTTTTCGGCTTTGACTTAGCAGTTTCACCCAATTCTCTTGGCTTCAGTCGATAGCCAATGCCATAAACCGTCTCAACCACATCACCCGGCAACCCAACCGCTTTAAGCTTCTGGCGCAAGCCTTTGATATGAGTTCTAACCGCCTCTTCTCCCGGCATTTCTTCAAACGCCCATAAATGCTCAAGAATCATGCCACAACTAAATACCCGCCGCCGATTACGCAAAAAAAGTTCTAGCAGAGCATACTCTTTCGGGGTAAGTGCGAGAGGGGTTGTACCATAGGTGACTTCCTTGCTACTGGGGTCAAGCCGCAAATCTCCCCATTCCAGCACGGGTTGGGCGATCGCAGATCCACGTCGTAAAAGCGCGCGCACCCGTGCCACCAGTTCTTCTGTGTCAAACGGCTTTACCACATAATCATCTGCACCCGCATCTAGCCCAATTGCCTTGTCGTGGCCACTGTCGCAACCCGTCACTAATAAAATTGGCATTTGCAAGCCTTCAGCTCGAATTTGCCGACATAAACTAATGCCATCCAATTTAGGCAACATGACATCGAGCAGCACCAAATCATAATCAAATGCTTGAATTAGCTCCCACCCTGACTCACCATCTGTGGCAACTTCAACAGCATAATTTTGGCTTGTGAGGATGAGGGCCAGAGCCTGGGCAATATATTCATCATCCTCAATGACTAATACTCTCATTCTCTATATCGAGCAATGGCAGCAAAAAGAGTAGCGAACTTAATTAGAATGGCAGATCGCATAACTTAATTAATCTTAAAAAGAGTGAGATCAGAATCAGGGGACAAATTTACAATTTTTCAGATTTACAATCTCTACCGCTAATTTGCAAAAAGAACAATCCTCATTGTGCGATTGCTTACTCACACAGTATCATTTCTATCACCTCATCACTCAGTTAAAAATGCGCTGTAATTGCCCCTGCTGAGGATCACTCAGCAACATTTTGAGCCAGTTCTCGCAATACTTAGAGAATTAATACAAATTGTGCCAGGTGACGTGAACTTCGATAGCCTGAATAGTAAGTCATTTTAGTTTCACGGACTAGTCTCATTTGAAGACTCTTCACATTTGAAAAGTCCCAGAATACTTTTGTTATGGCTCTACACCACCTCAGCTAAACCCATACAAGCCATAAAAGTTTCAGAAATCTGAATGCATTGAACTTCCCAGGCAAAAACTTTTTGTTTGAGCGGAGCTGAGGCTGAAATTCATGCAAAACGTTTTCACGGAAGAGCTGCTCATATCGGGGTACACCTACATTGAAAAAGCTGATCTCATTGAGCCACCTGCCAGCACCCAGCAAGTAGCCGCGATCGCCCAACCCTTTGCCCCGTTATCACATGAGATTGCTATGGTTTGGGAGCCAGAGTTTAGAAAAGTAAACACAGTGCCCTCACAAGTTCCTCAATTTATTTTTCTAGACTAAGAGTGTGGATGAGCAGTCTGCTTACACAAACCGACACATTTGCGAAGCATTGAGAGAGGGAAATCGTATGTCGCTTATTCGTTGGCAACCACTCAAAGAACTGGACACTCTGCGGCATCAAATGAACCATCTATTTGATGAACTGCTGCATGGAGATCGAGAGTTTGGTCAATTTCCTAAACTGGATAACATCGTTTGGGCACCCGCGATCGAACTCAAAGAGTCCGACAATAACTTAGTTTTGAAAGCCGTCATTCCTGGCATTGAAGCAAACGACTTAGATATTCAGGTTAGCGAGAACGCTGTTTTAATCAAGGGTGAACATCGGCAGGAAAGCCGTACTGAAGACAAAGGCTACTTCCGCTCTGAATTGCAGTATGGCGAGTTTCAACGGATTATTCCTCTACCAGTATCCGTCAAACATACCGAAGTTCAGTCTGAGTTTAGTAATGGAGTGTTGGTACTCACTCTGCCTAAAGCTGACCCTGCAGCTCAAACCGTCACCAAAATCGACCTCACAACCCAGGAGAAAGCACGCGAGGCAGTCACTCAACAACGGCAGCGTGATGAACACTTGCAAGATACTGTGCATACTCGTGTAGCCGCAGATATTGCAACTCCGCGCAGCTCTAACACAGAAGAAGAAGCCAGAGAGTTAGCAGCTAAACAGCGGCAGCACACTGACCATTTGCAAGATACCGTGCATACCCGTGCGGCTGACAATCTCAGCTCTTAACAACTCGACAGCTTGAACAGGTGAAAGCATGTAGCCTGGGATTAGGCAGATTCTAGACGCGGCAGAGCGATCGCTCCGGTAGGTTTGGCTGATAATCCATCTATTTACTCAGCCAAGCCTGCCGCAATCATTTCTTGTCTACTTTCATTTGCCCCCTTAAAGCCTACGGTATCCGCATCAGCCAACCAACCGCCCCCCTTAACCTCCAATTCTAAGGAGGCCATACTCAGAGTGTGTGTAGCACGCACCCTTCAAGTTCCCCGCTGTTGCGAGATTGAAGGAGACTAAAAGAGATCAAATGAAGTCAAAATCAATTTGTGTGTACACCCTAGTGGTCTACCAAGCCAACTTTGCCAGGTAGAAAAAACGAATGACCAATGAATCTCAATGACCAATGGCTCAGTCATTATCGACCCTGCAAAGCTCTGTGGGCGAACTACTAACCTTTAAACAAGAAATATGTTCCAAATTGCTTCTTGCCTCCCAAAATAGGGAACTTTAAGGTTACAGTTCTCTTAGAAACCAGGAAAAGTTAAAACTCCTTACATAACACCTGTTCTTTCAGGCAAAGAAAGTTCTGAATAGAAAAATGCATAGAATCTATGCATTTTTAGCATATGGGAATCACAATAAAAATTATAAATTGAGATAATTAGAAGTTCGTTAAACTATGACTTCTGCCTAGGAAGAAAGGGAATGAGCACAGTCAGACAAATTACCAACGAAGTTGCGATCGCTGGACAGGTAACCCTTGATGATCTACAGCAACTCTTGGAAGCGGGATATCGCACTATTGTGAACTTGAGATCGCCCTATGAACCTGGTTTCTTAGAAGACGAACAAGCAAAAGTCGAACGTCTGAGTTTAACTTATATCAGCATGCCTATTCAAGCTGCCAACTTAAGTTGTGACAATATCCTACCTGTTATTCAGCAACTACTAGCATTGCCCAAGCCGATGCTCATTCATTGCGATAATGGCATTCGTGCATCTGTCATTGTGTTGATGCAAATTGCAATTGAACAAGGCATCAACGCAGAAGCGGCCTTTCAAAAAGTCAAAGAACTTGGGTTACTCAGCGATTAATCAAGAAGAAGTCACAGAAAAGGTAACTCCATCAAAAGAGATCACAATCAGCATATTAACGCTGGGGTGCATTGAGTTCTGCGCAATAAGGAGATAACTATGGAACTTAGATCTATTGCGATCGCCCTGCATGAGGGCTGCAATCTTATCTTAGGCCAAACACACTTCATCAAAACCATTGAAGACCTATACGAAATCATAGTGAGCATTTCAACTCAAGCCAAGTTTGGCATTGCCTTTTGCGAAGCATCCGGCCCTTGTTTGATTCGCATTGCGGGTAACGACCCAACGTTGCAAAATACTGCTGCGCAACATGCAGAAGCGATTGGTGCGGGGCACAGCTTTATTATTATTCTCAAAGAGGCCTACCCAATCAACTTTCTTAACGCCATCAAACAATGTCCGGAAGTTTGTACAATTTATTGCGCGACGGCAAACCCAATTGAAGTCATTGTTGCAGAAACCCCTCAAGGCCGAGGAATTTTAGGCGTCATTGATGGCTTTTCACCCCAAGGAATTGAAACAAAAGAAGATGTCGTTACACGGCAAGAATTTTTGCGTCGCATTGGCTATAAACTCTAGCTTTACAATTTCTATCAATTTGATTTGCGATCGCAGCAGCAACATATCTCCCGGCCTCTGGTATCGCCCCAAACCCCTATGACGGAACATTTGCAGGATTGAGAAGGCATTGCTGATTGAGGTGGACCCAATCGACTAGACAGAAATCAGAGAAAGCTAAGCTACGAACCTCTTCCTAAGAGCTAAAGCTCTTAAGACTTTTTTAGCATCAATTTACTATGTCTATAAATTTCATTTGGTGTTTTATAGTCTAAT
>DVDV01000334.1 GCA_015296075.1 Leptolyngbyaceae cyanobacterium M33_DOE_097
CACCCCGCAGAGCTTCCAAGGCCACTTTCGCCTTAAATTGTGCACTGTATTGTTTGCGTTTTTTGCTCACAAGTTTCACCCTCCTTCCGGTTAACCCTTGTGTAGCTTAACCCTCTGTCCAGTTTTTAGGGTCCACTTCAAAGTGCGAATTTATTCGTGGCAGAAAATTTAACTGAAAATGAATTTTGAAATGGTGCCAGTCTATTGATCCTCTGACTTCCCAGCTGATGTGAGAAAAACTTAACTTTGTACCTGGCGATAACTGTTAGGGGTCTACAGGCAAATGTTATCTCCCTGTAGGGATTTAGCATTGCCAAACCCCTACCACAGATGGTTTTATCCAAGCGCTGTAACAGCATTAACGGGTGATACGCAGAATTTTGTCCTTCGCAGCGGGGCAACTCCCGCGTCCATCACAGTTACTGGTCGTTACATACAACTCACCATCTGGCCCCATAATGGCTTCTCTCAAGCGTCCTTGTTGCCCTTCTAAATAGACCTCGTGTTGTTTCACTTGATTCGACTGGGGGTCAATTACAACACGCTGCAACTGCTCGGCTCGGAGGGCTGCTACAATCAAACTCCCTTTCCATTCTGGAATCGCGTTGCCTGTGTAAATTGTGGCACCTCCAGGGGGCAGGGCTTGTCGCCAGACGATCGCCGGGGTCACTAAACCCTGACGCGACTCACAGCGGTAAGTAGTCGGCCAGCCTAAATTATCACCCGCCTGAGCCACACTCACTTTATCGTGCCCCGATCGCCCCAAATCCCCACTGGGGCCATGATCACTCACCCATAATGTAGAAGCATTAACCCAGTCAAAGCCTTGGGTGTTGCGAATCCCCAAAATATAGACAGGGTTGCCCGGAAACGGATTATCTTCAGGCACTTGCCCATCCGGCGTGACGCGCAAAATCTTGCCTGCCAAACTTTTCACATTTTGAGAGAGATCTGGATTCCTCGCGTCTCCAGTGCCAATATAAAGCATACCATCGGGACCAAACCGAATGCGCCCACCGTTGTGGAACTGAGCGACCGGAATGTTATCAAGAATTGTGCGATCGCGCGTTGCCTGTGTTCCATCTTGAGACAACTGCCAACGTTCAACCCGATTGACAGGAGAACCGTTCGCATTCGCTGTGAAATAGACATAGAAGAAGCGATTATTAGCAAAATCAGGATGAGTTGCAATGCCGAGCAAGCCACCCTCACCGCGATCGCTGACATTGATGGTCGCAATGGGTTGGGGGCGCAGTTTTCCATTTTGAACTAACCGCACCCTTCCGAGTCGCTCTGAAACAAGCATGTCATTGTTGGGTAGAAAGGCAATTCCCCAGGGAACATCCAGCCCTGTCACCACCTCTTCAACCCGTATATTGACCTGCCCTTGCGGCCCAAATCCCTCTTCTACAAGCTGACACTCGGTAGTGTTGCGAGTTGGTTTTGCTTGCGCTTGTTGCTGTGCCTGTTGCTGCTGAGCGTTGGCTTGGGCGGCAGTTGGATTCTCTTGCCCATCTTGCTGAGGAAACGTACAGGCGACTAAACCAACGATGCTTAGTAATAATCCATTTTTGAGAAGGTTAAATTGTTTCATGCTGCCCTACCTACAAAATTCTCTTAATCTGCTGTTCAACTAAGTCGTAATGTGTGTAATCAAAAGAGTAGACGACACTATTTGAGATTTAAGCTTTTAATCTCTAATACATAAGCTGCAACAACCTACGAAACCTGTAAGGCGCGTGAAGAAGCCACTAAGGAAGCTTTTTAGTTTTTCAGATAGCTCACTCCTGCATCCTTTTGTCTTATTTGCTACATTGCTTTTCGCAAAAATTTTAAGTAACAAAGTTCGCCAACATCACTCTAAAGGTATGACCACTATTTAGCAGGTTAGGTTCATAAATAATAGAACCGAGTCGGTTGAGTTGTTTTTAGAAAACATCAAAATATGTCTAAAGAGAGACGCTCAATAGAGTTCTTTTCTTCAAGCGAGATAGGTTAACCCGGCTTTTCAAACAAGAAGTTCTCCAGCAGTTTATTTTTTCCAAGGCGAAGAAATTTTGACTGATGGCAAGTAGCCCGGTGGGATTAAAAGCGCAATTACAGTCCAAAAAACTTAACCATAGGAAGAGAGATAGACAAAGCAAATTTATTAACCTTTAATCGAAGGTAGATTTTGCCTTCTCCATTCCCAAATCTGAACTAGCTATTAAGCACTTATCTCAATCTACGCAGGTTATAGAAACTTCTAAAACACTGTAACAAGGTTTTTTCTTTGCACAGCACACGATCGCAAGTTTATTTAATTGCTTGCAAGATACGGCGCTGAAACGCAAAGCGTTTTAGAAGCAATAGATGCAAGCCCGATTTTGTTAGATAACAAGATTGCGATCGCGCCATAACCTGCAACTGATTTAAGGTGATTGTTTCAGTCTAGTTTGCTGCTCACAAGTCAGGCGATTTGCTGCCTCACAAAAGTGAGTTTTCAGATAATGGTGTCCTTTTATCAATGTTCTTTTGCATATACAAAGGAGTCTGTATGAACTTACAAAATCGTTTAACAATTGGGTTGATTGGTTTATTGGGTGGTGTTATGGCAGGAGCGGTTGTAGGTGTTTCTGAGGTGACAGCCCAGACTACAAATCAACAGCCAACCGAAACAGATACCCAACAGTACAACCAGCAACCGGGTCAAACGGGTACTCAGCAGCAGCTTGACAACCAACAACCGGGCCAAACGGGCACTCAGCAGCAGCTTGATAACCAACAACCAGGTCAAACGGGCACTCAGCAGCAGCTTGATAACCAACAAGAACTTGATAACCAACAACAGCAGCAACAGCTTAACAATCAACAGCAGCCTGCTAACCAACAGCAACAACAGCAGGAGCAGGAGCAGGATGATCAGCAGCTTCAGCAAGATACCGATCAAACGGATGGAAGCGTTCGTGCCCTCTGGTAATTCTGTGATTTTTGCTTAAACTTTAGGCTAGCCTGATCTTTAACTGATTAGGCTGGCCTTGCAATTTATAGCGGATTTCACTCCATGGAAAAAGCCACTGAACTCCATTAATAGATTTAATGAAATAAACACAAAATATTATTTGATTGACTGCATATTTTTGAAAGCAATGTGAATTTGCTTTTGTCTGTTCTTGCAAGCACTGGTATTTGCATGAATGCGATCGCCTTCAAAGTCAACACCATCTATCAGCATCCAACTCAGGCATAGAAAGCTTGCTTTTCTCATGACTGATCATCCGAAAATATAAATCTCAATGACTTTTAAGTTTGGACAGTCCAGAGTTCGGTTACTCTATGCCGAAACAGCTAGAGAAAAATCTGGTAAACGGTGAGAAAAATACATTATTCGTCTTACCACCTCGCGATCTAAAAATAGATATTGAGTGCAAATGTAGCATTGTGAATAAGCTGAGCCTACAGATTAACAATTGTGTAGATGTAAAACGTAATACAGCAATTCTATCTGGATCATAAAATTTTTACTAAAAGTAACCTTTTCATGATATCTCTGTTATTTCCTAAATCATCTGGGACTACTATATAAATCAGAAAAAAGTATACTTACAATTATTCTTCACCTTATAAGTTTTAACGTTTAATTGAGAGACTCTAGTAACCACGCAAGTATAATTATGACTGATTCGACTCCTGCTCCAGCCCGTAAATCCAGCATCACCCAACATCGTCTCGTCCTGCCAGATGGGACTGTTGAGTACACTGCGATCGCAGGGTGGCAACCTTTGTATGAGCGTGAGAAAGCGATCGCTGAAATCTTTCATGTCGCTTACCTGGTAGAAACTCATGGTTCTACATCTCGGCCTCTCACTTTTATATTTAATGGTGGGCCGGGTGCTGCCTCCGCTTACTTACACATGGGTGCGCTGGGGCCAAAGCGCGTTGAGTTTGGGCAAAAAGGGACTCTACCTAAACCGCCTGTCAAAGTTTTAGATAATTTAGAAAGTTGGTTGAGTTTCACAGACCTTGTTTTCATTGATCCGATAGGGACTGGCTTTAGTCGTGCTGTCTCACCCGACAAAGAAGACACGAAAGCGGAGGAGAAACCAAAGGCAGAACAACCAGAAGACAAGGAAACCGAGTTTTGGGAAGTCGAACGGGACTTGAAAGCCCTGGCAGAGTTCATTCAAACATTCCTCTCGAAACACAATCGCTGGCTGTCTCCTACTTTCATTGCTGGTGAAAGTTACGGCGGATTTCGAGTTGCAAAACTAGCGCGTAAACTACAACAGGATTTTGGTGTGGGCTTGTCGGGTGCAATTCTTATTTCACCTGCGCTTGAGTTCAGCTTGTTAGAAGGGACAGACTATAACTTAACCTCGTGGGCAACCGTGCTTCCTTCCATGGCGGGAGCTGCCATACATCACAATCGCGCGCAAGCCAAAAGCAAAAATTTACAAGATCATCTCGCTGCTGCTGAGTTGTTTGCCCGCAAAACGTTTATTCCGCTTTTGGCGATGGGAGGGGCGCTATCAGAGGATGAGCGACAGCAAGCCTATCAACAACTGGCAGACTTAGTTGGGTTACCAGTTGCCCTGGTAGCTCGGCAAGGTGGACGAATTGGGATTGACGTGTTTGCGAGAGAATTGCTGCGTGACCAGCAGCGCATCGTAGGGTTATACGACGCTTCAGTTACGGCGATCGATCCGTTTCCCGATCGCCCTCTCTACGAAGGCACTGACCCAACTTTAGATGGGCTAGATCGGTTGTTTACAGGGGCTATCAATAGTCATCTGCGCGACACGTTAGAAGTGGAAACAAATTTAACCTACCATTTGCTTAACTTTGAAACGTTTAAGGCATGGAAATTTGAGCTGAAAGGTGGGTTGAAACAAGGCTTTATTGGTGCGGTTGATGACTTACGGGTGGGCATGACGCTCAACCCGTATATGCAGGTCTACATTACACACGGTTTGTTTGACCTGGTTACGCCCTATTTTGCCTCTAACCATCTTGCCGATTTGATGCGGCTTGATCCAGAACTGCGCCCTAATTTAACGATTCAACATTATCAGGGGGGGCACATGTTCTACACCTGGGAAGCGTCTCGTCAGCAATGGTTTGGCGAGATGCAGCAATTTTACCAACGCGCGATCGCTGATTAACGCGCCTCAGCTTAACTGGAACTCATTTGTTCTTGTGCTAAAAGCATTTTGGGGACGAGTCAGGTAAAAAGCCTTGAATGAACCGATATTGGCCATTTCAAGGCTTTCTGAAAACTGAGTATGCTTGTTGAGGGACACTCAGGCCTGTGCGATCGCTGATTGACTAGTGTTCCGTCAGGAAAATTTTGACGGGTCGAAGACCCTCAAAATTTAACCCAAATCCACGCTCTACAAGTTATAGCGCTACGCATAGAAGTTGGTACAAGAGGATGTGGGAACTGCGCTCCCAGCCAGGGGTTTCACCCCTGCACCCCGTCCTAACATTTCCAGTATTGCTATAGTTCACCTGTCAAGAATTAGTTGACTGACCACTAGCGAATTGTGACAGTAAGGCTGTATTCCCCGCTGGCACCTGACGATTGCTCCTCCGGTACGATTCTGACTCGGAGGCGATAATCACCATTAGCGGGTAAAGCACCTGACCAGTTGGCACTACCTGTGTAGAGAGTGCGGCCATTGGGAGCCAGCACTAACACCTGCAAATACGGACTAGTGCCAGTGATGCTGGCGGTGAGCCGCTGTCCGGCGCGGGCACCTAGCAGGTAATCGCGATATTGGGAGCCTTGAACTCGACCGCCTACCGTTGCCCCTGATGTGCCAGGTGCAAAAGAGATGCGCTGGGTTGTACCAGAGTTACCCCCAACAGGGCGAATGTACGAAGTACTAACCCAGCCTTCAATCGGGCCAGTTACAACATAAGCCCAGCTACCGCTTTGCTTGATTCGGTTGGCGCGAACGCCTTTGTTCCAGACGGTGAGTACCCGGTAGTTTGTACCGGGGCCAGAGCGAACGTTGACCCGGTTTCCTGTGATCTCAATCGTGTCTGCTAAGGCAGCCGTGACACTCATACCAACCGCAACTGTGGCAGAACAAAGTGCGATCGCCCAATTTTTAAGCTTCATTTTCTTTTCTCCAATGCTCGGAAATGGTAGCGGAAATTTATTTGCATTTAGTGAGGCAGGTAGATTCTTGTTAAAAACCATCCGCCTTTGTTGCCATAAATGTAAATTCTACTAGAAGTAAGTTCTAGAGGGTAACTTACCCATTCTTAAAACTTCTGACTGTACTTGTTGCTATAACAAGACGGGCGTTGCTGAATTTATATATGATTTTTGGATAAGCATCCCCATGCCAGGGGCGTTTCGCGTTCGCGTAGCGTCTCCACCGGAGACAACGCCCTTACAAAATTCATACACCCAATCAGCAACGCCACAAGATAATTCACATATTATGGGAGAGATCGTCATAAGTTAGTTCTTAAACATCATATTTTAAGCTTTGCATGCTTGTGCGATCGCTCATCTTAACTTCCTTTCTCCAATCTATCTAACAGCTAATCCGATTTTTCTTTTCTTGTACTAAAATTTGACTTTTAGGATGAATTTACAAATCAAAACTTTAAGCAAAGTTTAGGCCGAACGGAATGGTAGAGTAGTTGACTTGTGTTCGGTTAGAATTCGGATATTTAGAGGAATTGAGAATCTTTTACAGTTTACTGCTGTATTGGAAGATGTGGAGTGGCAAAGACAATAAAGAGACATCTATTTACATGTCAGTCGATAGGTGTTGGTATAGAAGTGTAGCTGAAGATTGAGAAGAGTTGTTTTAGATCAAATAATAGTTCTTTAAGGAGCCTACACCTTTGCTCTAAAGTGCAACTAGAATCAATAAAGTGTGTGCTAAGCAGCATAGGGGTGCTGCTGCTAGATGCTCGTAGCTCAATTCAAAACTTTAAACACACCAACATTTGCGGAAAGCTCTACGAGAGGCCTGTATTGTAAATCAGTTCAGTCAGGGTGTTAGCTCAGGGTTAAATAGCAGATTCACTTTCTGCTTCGAGTTAAAAAGGTGTGAAAGAGGTTTGTCTTATGCAAAGAGCTTGGAAATTGTTGGCACCGTGTTTTACAGCTGTTGCCTTGTTAGGATTGGTTAATTCTGGCTGTAGCGATGCAAAGAGTTCTACGGAACAGACGAATGATAACGCTTCACTCATCAGTTCCAAAAATAAAGGTAATCAAGCTAAGACAAAGGCGGCTCCTAAGTCACCAGATCGGTTTGGCCTCTACGAAGATATGCCTTATCGGGAGGCGCGATCGTACCTCATAAACAAGGGGTGGAAACCTAATGTAGAAGGTGATGCACCAAACCTAAATGATTCATCAGTGAAAGAGTTAATTAATTTAGGGTATGAAGAAGTCAAGGACTGCTCTGGCACAGGTGTGGGAGCGTGTCGATTTGAGTTTATAAACTCAGCTGGCGAATTGCTTGTTGTATCTGCCATCACAAAGGGCGCAAGCAATCGAGAGCGCGTTGTATGGCGCTGGTTCAGAGAAGAGGAAACACGCGCGAGTCAACCTCCTAAATTGGAAACAAGTAACCCCAAAAAACCACCTTTTGTCGGAACGAAATACTTCAACTTTTTAAGTGGAACTGGAACAGGGCAAGCTATCACTATTCAGGCTGATGGAACTACCACGATTGAACTACGGGGGACGGCCAGCACTTTAGTAGAATATCACGGGCCATTCTCAAACCCCATCATCCTCTCTGATGGAAGAGGGTTACTTTTAGAGGGAGACAAGATCTACAGCTTGTTGCCCGGTGGTCAAATTGCACAAGGCTGTAAAGGTGAGGGGCAGCCCTGTGAGGCGGAGCTTTATGACCCGTCAACAACTTCTACGATCGCGGATGGTCTCTATGTTTTAGGCGGAACAGATCAGGGCTTAGAAGTTGCCGGGGGAAGATACCGCTATTACGATGAGCTAGGTACTCAAGCATGGCAGCCCGTTTCTCAACTGACTTACATTCAACCGGGAGTGATATTTGATGGGGAGCTATATTGGTGCATTCCATCCGAGTATGGGCCAGGTGTTTGTACTGAGAATGGATGGAAACCCTATAAAACGGATAACTAGCCGCATATCAGGATTAGATGAACGTCATTCACTATGTGGACGATCGCGCAGATTATCACTGTTTTTTGGGTCTACCCAGCCGTGGGCGATCGCGTGTTCGATTGCAATTTGTGTTTCAGGAAATACAAAGAACTCACAATCTGCCGCTTCAACCTGACGGGCGATCGCCTCTAATTCACGGTAGCGATCAGCATTATTGGGAGTAACATCTCGAATGTAAATCGCGAGGATGCGATCGGGATAGTGTTGAACCAGTTGCTGGTAAATTTCGGCATCTTTTTGACCACTATCGCCCATTAGAATAAAGGGCAGGTGCGGCAAACTGTCTAGAATTGGGGCGATTTGTTCGACCTTATGGCTTTCATGCTCAAATGACAGCAGATTATCAGGTGATAACTCAATATCTCTCAACAAGATTGGGCCATAGGGAATGTGGTTAAAATCCATAAATTTCTCAAACAGGTCATACATATTCCAGGCGCTACTGGATACGTAGAAAATCGGATTTTTGTCGTCACACCCTTGCCCCCGCTGAAGTGCATGGTAAAACTCAGCCACACCCGGAAAAGGACGACGGGTGCGTTCGTTGCCAAGGTAAGCGATGCGGATCATTTTGAGCAAATCAGTCGCTGCCGTTAGCATGATAGTGTCATCAATATCGCTGATCACACCAAATTGAGCCGCTTCTGAAACCACCATAATTTCACTTTCTACCTGGATAGGCGGTGAGTTTTTCGGCAGGGGTTCGAGCAACTCTAGAGTGATAGGTTGCCAAAGGCGATCGCAGTGAGACAGTTGATCAGATAACTCAAACTTGACCTGAAAAAAGCCTTCATCGTCGCTAATAACCTCTTGTTGATCCGTACCAAAGTACGCTCTCACTCGCGCTCCAGCGATTTCATCGGATTCAAAGCGGCGATACATATTGCGAATATTTTGCCAGAGAGATGCATTTTCTTCACGAAGTTTAATGCCCTGATCTTGCAACACCCTTCCCTTCAAATACAGTCTGTCAGGAGTGCCATACCCCCGATAGGGCATGATGCAAATGGGATCTTCTGGTAGTCCCAACACTTGAGTGACTTTTCGTTTGGCTGCATCTCTGAGTTTATCGAGGCGACTCATAGCAGCCGAGATCAGGCGAATACCCCGCAGCACTGCTCCCCCTCAGCTTCAACTCAATTGAAGCCAGCATAACCTACATGCGCTATTTACGCGTTTTTCTAAAGGATGATAATGCCACAATAGATAGAGGGATTAGCCATTTCATAATTTATTGAGGTTTAAGTCAGGTTTGTACTAAGACTGTGAAATAACTTGATTATTTTTGCTGTAGAAAGGATAATTTCACCACTTGTCTAAATGTTTAAATACCTGGTCAGCGCATTCGAAAATACTGTTCAAATACCTCGATTTTTACGCTCTTTAAAGATAAAAATGCAAATTAAACAGTCTAAAGCTTCAACGTACGGACTAATCCTCGTTCTAATTGTCGCAGCCCTGCTTCGGCTTTACAAAGTTGATCAGCCGTTCATTGATGCTGTGAGTTGGCGACAGTCTGATACTGCGACAATTGCAGATAATTTTTATCAAGGCAACTGGAATATTTTTTACCCCAAAGTTAGTTGGAATGGGCCTGGAGATCAGGTCGTGGGATACGAGTTTCAGACAATTACTTATCTTGCCGCGCTTCTGTATCGAATCGTGGGGCATCATGATTGGGTTGGCCGCTTGATTGCGATCGCCTTTGGGGTTTGGGGTGTTTTTGCGTTTTATCAGCTAGTTCGGCGGGTTTGGAATGGAAAACACGCGGTTGTTGGTGCAGCCGTTTTAGCGGTGTTACCAGGGTCAATTTATGTTGATCGCTCGTTCTTGCCTGACCCAGTTATGCTCTCTTTGGTGATTACGAGTACATGGCTACTGGTTACTTACCTACAGAGCGATCGACTGCACTATTTAATACTTGCCAGCCTAACTGGGATGTTGGGCTTCCTGACAAAAGTTTCGGGCTTAATTGTTGTCAGTATTCCAATGCTTTATGCGATCGCGGCAATTCTAAGTCAAAAGCAGAGGCTACGCTCAAAGCAGTTAGTTCTGATTATTGCTGCCGGTAGCATCACAGTCATTCCAGTCATTGCCTATTACGTCTGGGCAATCTATCTTTCTCGTACCTATCCCCCCTACTACGCTGCGGCTGGCGAGTATTGGGTCTGGAAGTTTGGGCTACTGCACTTTTTAGAGCGTTACTATTTTCTGCCAAAGCTCTTCTCTCAACTGCGCTGGTTTTGGACCCTGCCTATCATTCTACTAACGCTAATTGGGTTGTTTCTTCGCCCACCTGCTTCCCAGCCAAGTGTGTCTTCTCAAAATAGTGCTAGCCAAGCACCCTGGCTGTTTCATGCGTGGATGCTTGGCTTTGGTCTATATTATGCGATCGCGGCTCAAGGGCTGGTGATTAACACAACCAACCTCAATCTGGCTAACCCTGCGGCAGCTGCCTTAACGGCTCTCAGCCTGATGAAAATTGCCACCTGGGTAAATCGAGTTGTCGGTGCCCGAACGGCATTTGCACTGATGGTTGCAATATTGCTAATGGTGGGTGGGCTGGGGCAGCGGGCATTACACGGTTTTGCGTTTCGTCCCTGGGCAGAAGATGGCTACAAATTAGGGCTTGCTTTGCGCCAAATCTCGCAGCCCGATGACCTGGTTGTGACGGTCGCTGCAACACCAGGTGATACGGTGGCTGTTTACTACAGTCAGCGGCGTGGATGGGTGTTTCCACCAGTGAATACTTGGCCGGAAACTTTGATCAAACTTAAGGATGACGAAGGAATTCGGCTGCTAGAAGCTCTAATGAGCAAGAGGGCAGACTGGTTTGGCTTTGTTAAGCCGCAACAGTTTGCAAGCGGTTATCCTAAGCTTTTTTCGTATATCGAGCAAAACTTTGACCGCTATCTTGTGAAACCAGAGTTTGTGATTTACCGAATTCGAGCTTAGTTGCTTCTAGAGCTTTGTAACTTGTCAGAGTGCGATCGCCGCTATGCACTGGGTTTTCTCAATCCAATCGCGATGAAGGTGTACTGGCGTTCGTACCAGTTGACTATTTTTTCAACGCAGGTTGGAATTTCTAAGTTTGATTCCAAGAGAAAACCATGCTGTTGAGCGAGGTCGATCATTACTTGAACTTCACTAGAAGAGAAAATGCTCCAGGCCAGTCCAAAAGGTTGAATTGACGCATCTACCGGAATTTTTTGCTGCCAGTAATCAGTTGTGACAAATAAAAATCCGTTGGGCTTGAGGATGCGGTAGGTTTCTTGAAAGAACCGATCGAGATCAACGCCATGTTCAATCACAGAAATACTGACACCATAATCGAAGGTATTATCTGGAAAGAAAGTGGAAGTCAAATCTCCCTGATAAAGCTGATAGGGAAGCTCTGCGACAGGTTGTTGAATCGCTAAATCAATGCCATGAAGTTGCTCAAAACCTAACGCTGCAAGAAAATCTAACGTGCAGCAATCACCGCAACCCAAATCAATAATTGGGCTTTGGCGATCGGCTTCAGATAAATGTTGCGAAAGTAACCATTGATCCCAATTCTTTTCCAGTGTTAGGTGAGTTGGCAAACCGCGATCGCGAAGATGTTGTGTTGCACTATCAACTTCTTGCAGCGTTTGTAGAACCTGAATCACAGCACCCCTCCTATCAAGTGAATGAGCATCGAAGGCTAGAACTCGCTCATTCTATCGACAATTGCTCAGTCTGGCTCGTAATTGTGAAATTTTTAGTCAGCGCGATCAGCCTGGACCAGCTGTAGGGTGAAAAAATAAGTGTCCTTAGCGAAAAATTAAATGTCACAGTTTAAGAGTTGAATTCTTTCGGGGTTTTGATGGAAAAGATACATTGGTAAATCTAATTCTTTTTGCTACTTATCCCACATACAGCTATCAAGAGAAGTCTCAACCCTTTGCAAGAGATGGATTCAAGGTATCAGATGGACTTGACATTTTTTTGGTCCTGTCACTTATTTCTTTGCTCTACTCCAGTGATCACACCTCTCAGGGAACCGTAGAAGGAGTTGGCGAATTCTGTAGCAATGATCAATCTCAGTCTGGTTAAAAAAGAAGAATAAATTTAAGGCGCAGTGGGGGGAATCAGGAATTTAGGCTGTCCATTTAAAGGTTTAGCATCAGAAGAAATATCCGTGTTTGACTTCATAGGTTTTACACGATTTTTATTGTTCTAAACTACGGCTACTGTGAGTGTATTGGTAGA
>DVDV01000420.1 GCA_015296075.1 Leptolyngbyaceae cyanobacterium M33_DOE_097
CGTTTGACTGATTTTGATGACCGACTGATGCTGGTTGCAGCAGGACTTTGGAACTTCTATCTGGATGCTGGCTAAGTCAGTTTACTGGAAGAGCCAGATCATTCTTGTTCAATTTACTTCTTATTTCCCAACAACTCTATTCTGTTGAGTTGTGAACAGAATTTGTTGATGGATAGGCTGAAGGTTGAGTATCTGAGGTGTTTCGGCGGTTGAGAAGACGTGATGGACGGCTCCAAAGGTTGATCCTCCTTGGAATTCAGCATCGGTTTGACAGAGGAGAAGAACGACCGTCCAATCGTCGGCAATTAATTTTTGGCTGAGAGCCGTGTAGTAAGTGCCGATGCCGCCATTTCTAGAGAAGCCTTCAAACTCGTTACTGACTAAAACCGCAATTTTTTGATTAGCTTGGTTAAACTTCTCTAGAAATGCCGGCTTAAAACTAACCTGAGCATTTGCCCAAGCTGAGATGGCTAAAGCAGGTTGCCTTTGTCCTAGTTTCTCGATGAGTATTTCTGGTGTCAGGGGTTCAACTTCATAATCAAAAGTGCCTAAACTTTTGACACCTTCGGGATGTTGACCGACGATGTAGCGATCGTAAAACTCCTCTTCTACCTCAAATAACTCCACTTTGCTGGAAGTTAAAGTCTCTCGGTAGCAGAAATGGGACAAAATCTCTTTAGGGACAAGGCTACAGATAGCAGCTACTCTTTCAACAGGGGTTAAGTTTGGTGGTGAACCGTGAAACAGTCGTTTGTCATAAATCAAGGCTTGCCCTGCTCTCATGGGAATGCTAGTAAGATGCTGCTGCATCAGCGCCAGGATCTCCTGGCTGTAAGGAAACCCCTCAAAGACGAAGAAAGGTCTAGTTTGAGAATTGAGTGAATGGCTTTTTTGAACAACCTGAAGACAGCCATTCTGTTCATCAACATCAATGAGCGGACACCAAACTCCATAAGACTTAAAGACCGCCTCATCAGTCAAAGAAGGATCTTGATGGAGCGGCATCTCACTATACTGGTTGCTGGGCTTTTTACGCACTAAATTACAGAGTAAAACCCGATATTCAGGCAGCAGTTTAATTATTTTTTGCAAAAAGATGTCTTTGAGTTGTTCAGTAATTGCTTGGCGATAGGATAGTTTTGATGTGCCTGTACTAAAAGAGATTCCAGCAGCATTCAAGTCATTTGGTAAAGGGTTCTCTCGATCAAATTCAAGCAGAGCTTGTAATTCGCCCTCGTTCAAAAAATCAATTACTACATAACCTTTCTGTTTAAGTTCAGCCTGAAGCCACATCAGATTATCGTTGAACCACTTTCCAAATTGAAAAGACCAGCCCTTCTGCTCCATCTTCTCCAGAAACTCTTCTTCCGTTAATAACTTGTTCCTATTCTCTCTAAATCCTAAGCTTTTCAAATTAACAGGCTTTTGACTGCGATCCTGATAGATAAAGAAATCAGGCTCCATTTGAAAGATCTCGAATCCTTTTTCAGGTGCAGTGCGATCGAAATAGTAAAAAACGGGATCGATTTCAGCAGGAATCACGATCGCCTGCATCACAATTCTTGGCTGACTTGTCCTATTGATGTCGGAGTGATGTAGAAGACCTTGATCAAAAATTACACATTCACCCGCTTTGACATGAAGTGGTTTTGAATATTTCTCGGCAACTATAGATTCAATATTTTTACAATAAAAATCTACTGTACTAGTCGCAATGTCAGAAACAAGATTATGGCTGCCTTCTACAACTTGAAGCGTCCCGTTATTTTCATCTGTATCTACTAAGGCGCACCAGATTGTTAGTGAGGTATAATTCGCTGGATCGGCAACAAAGGTCCAATCATGATGAACTGGAAACCCTCCCTTTCCCGGAGGCTTGATAATAAAATTAGCACCAATTATTTTGTAACTATTGAATATTTTTTCAATATAAGGAGATAGAACTCTTGCAATGAAATTTTTGGCTACTCGTTTGTATTCAATATTGGTATCTGAATCGGTCAAGTGGTGACCGGGTGGTCGATCAGGATTAAAGTTGTCATCTGGTTTCATCAACTTCAATTCTGATAGGACAAGGTTGACCTGATCAGAAGACAGTAGCGGCAAAATAACATACCCTTTCCGCTCAAATTCCTGTTGTAACTTTGTCTCTCGAAATACATTTCGCATGGCAAAATCTTGCTTTGAATTGGAAAGACTCTTTAGAAATTGCACCAATCAGCAGAATAATTGTTTATCCAAATCTATCTTTTTTAACGTTTATTAACAGTGGCTAGAGCGTGGAAAATGGACTGAGTGATGCTAATTGAATTTCAGTGTTCTTCCCCCTTCATAAACAATCAACCTACAATACAATACCTTCTTAGGAAGCCTGCAATCCTTAAGGGTAAGTTAATTCAAGATGCTGAATTCTTCTGTATCCGTCATCATTTGCACTTTAGATAGAGGTAATTTTCTACGACGTGTGATGACTAACATTGCTAGTTGGCGATCGGCGTTTCAAGAATTGATTGTCGTTGTCGGACCTACGCAAGATGATACAGAATGTATCCTGTCAGAAAACAAACATCTTATTAATCAAATAATCTTTACAGACTTACGAAATGTGAGTATTGCGAGGAATTTAGGGTTGAGAGCTGCTTCCCAGGAGATTATTTTGTATCTAGATGATGATGTGATTGCCTCGACGGAGTGGGTAGCTTCCCATGTTAGGGCGCATCAAGAGCAGGGATTGAGTTGTGGTTGTGTTGCTGGAGCCGTAGCAGATAAAACCCGATCAGATACGCCCTTGCAGTTTTCACGGGGAGTTCACAATCGGTTGAGTGTATCTCATCCCGTGTTGTCGATCGCAGCCGAACAACGCTATCTCTCTAGCTCCCGTTGGTTTTCTGGGGTGATGGGAGCCAATGCTTCCTACAAACGAGAGGCACTAATGAAAATTGGGTGCTTTGATGAATTTTTTGAATATTTTTTGGAGGAGACTGATGTTTGTTTACGACTGTCTAATGCGGGTTACACCATCCATCGTATTGATGTCACAGTAAATCATTACGTTCAGCCCAGCCATAACCGCCGCGATCGCCGCCACCTCACCTGCTGGTACTCGCTTGCTAAAAACACGACCTATTTTGCGCTCAAGCATGGTGAGGAGTGCATCTATTCTCCAATTTTTCTGATGCGCCTCGCCGGACTGCTAATGTATCGCTGTCTTCTGAGAATCCTGCGTCTCAGGTTCACCCATCACCTCCCGAATGCGCTGTTGCTGCAATATATTCGAGAAGCGATCGCAGGAGTTGGGGAGGGCTTGAAAGCCGGACTGCAATTTCACAATGCGAAGTCCTATCAGTTGGCTGAGCCTAAAAAACAACTAAGCGGAGAGTAGCAATGTACTAATATGGATGAGAGTGGCTGGCGATTTTATGGGTAAGAAAAACCACAAAAAAGCAATTCGTTCACTAAATAGGCGCATTGATGAACATCGAGAAAAGATTAGACTAGAGTACGAAAAGGATGCTCCCGATGAAGGACTAATTCGGCATTGGGAAACTGAGATTCGAGCCTTTGAAAAGGGGATTCAACAAGCACTCAAACGATTGGGGAAATAATTATGCAAATTCGCGATCGCGCCCTTCCGGTTGCTAGCCCGACTCTGAGTACATTAATTACCGAGTTAGGCTCAGAGTGTCAAAATGTGACTGCCTTAATCTATCAGCTTCAGTCCCCTCATCTCAGTGCAAGACAACAAGCTGAAATTTTGGCAGAGTTGCTAGCGGCGGCAATTCACTTAAACGTTCATTGTGGAGAGGATTTTCAGACACTCATTGCCCAGGAAATGGAAACATTGCCGGATGATGATGAACAAGAGTAAATCACTATGAGCGATCGCAGCGTATCCCAAACTACGCATCGAACCCTGATTGATCTCTTACAGGAACGCACCTCTCAACATCCAGACAAAGTAGCCTACACGTTTCTGGAAGATGGAGAGCGTGAGTCCAGCAGTTTCACCTATCAACAGTTGGATCAAAAAGCAAGGGCGATCGCCGCCTACTTACAAACCCAACTCTCACCGGGGGATCGTGTTCTACTGGTCTATCCTCAAGGATTAGAAGCGATCGCGGCTTTGTTTGGCTGCCTTTACGCTGGAGTCATTGCCATTCCTGCCCCTGCACCGGAGACCTCACGACTAAAGCGAACCTTGCCGAGGCTGGAAGCGATCGCAGGAATTGGTGAAGGATAGAAAACTGGACTACTATTTCACAAGGATCTCTTCTAAGGGAACTGATCATGCCCTATCTACTGCAACAGCTTTTGGAGAACAGCGCCAAGCAACA
Source organism: Leptolyngbyaceae cyanobacterium M33_DOE_097 (assembly GCA_015296075.1). Lineage (GTDB taxonomy): Bacteria > Cyanobacteriota > Cyanobacteriia > Leptolyngbyales > Leptolyngbyaceae > DSRU01. The sequence continues at coordinate 4,335 of DVDV01000420.1, forward strand.
TCCAAACAAAGAAGCTGTCGTCTATAAAAACACTGTCATTACCTACCAGGAGCTAGACATTGCCTCCAACCAGTTAGCCTGGACTCTAAAAAATGCTGGAATTGAGAAAGGCAATCGCGTTGGGATTTGCCTGAATAAATCTATTGAGGAAATCGTTGCGATTTACGGCATTCTAAAAGCGGGTGCGGTCTATGTCCCGATCGATCCAGCTTCTCCAATTCAGCGAATTGTCTATTTTATTGAAAATTGTCACAGCAAGGTTTTAGTCACAACTCAAAAGACCGCCACAAAGCTCTATCAAGAATTTTTAGATCAGATTGCCACTTCGATTCAGCAGATTATTTTGATCGATGAAGATGCAAAAGACAGAAGAGAATTCTGTCAAACAAAAGTTGTAACGTGGCAGCAAGTATTGCAATCACCCAAAGAGCCTTTGCCATGCAACAACCTGATCGATTGCGATTTAGCTCACATAATGTATACATCGGGTTCTACAGGCAATCCTAAAGGTGTAATGTTAACGCACCGATCTATTTTGAACTTTGCCAGTTGTTTCTACCACTGTCTTGAAGTGCAACCGAGCGATCGTCTTTCGCATCAACTCCAAATCTATTTTGCGGCCTCTGTAGTTGATATTTTTACTTCAATTCAGGCTGGCGCAACGATCGTCGTAGTACCACCAGAGCTTGCGGTGTTTCCGGTTGACTTGGCTAACTTTATTGAGGCACAGCGAATCACGATTTGGTTTTCAGTTCCCTCTCTGCTCACTCAACTGGTGCTTCGGGGTAATTTACAGCAGCATCAATTTCAGCATTTGAGACAAGTTTTGTTCGCGGGTGAACCCTTTCCGATTCAATACCTGCGTCAACTCATGCAATTGATGCCACAGGTTGAATACTGCAACATTTATGGTTCTGCGGAAACGGGTGCCCGGACGTACTACCGATTTAGAACTCTTCCTTCTGAGTTAGATGCAGTTCCGATTGGTCAAGCCTGTGCCAATACTGAACTGTTTATTGTGAATGATGAAGGTCAAATTGCTAAAACAGGAGAGGTAGGAGAGCTATATGCACGCGGCTCTTCAGTGATGAAGGGCTACTGGGGAATGCCAGAGAAAACGAAGGAGGTGCTTGTGCCCTACACGGTGTATCCCCAGTTGGGTGAGGAAACTGTGTTTCGAACTGGCGACCTAGTAAAGCAGGAGGCTGATGGCAACTATAGGTATGTGGGTCGCCGAGATCATCTGATTAAAAGTCGAGGCTATCGGATTGAACTGGAGGAGATTGAGAAGGCGATTCAAAGGCATCCTGACGTTGAAGAAGTCGTGGTAATTGCAATTCCTGATGAGGAAATTGGTAATCGACTGAAGGCTGTTGCAGTCCTCAAACCTGGAAGTGATTTGCAGCAAAATACTCTACAATCCTTCTGTGCCCAGACTATTCCGAATTATATGGTTCCTGAAAGTATTGAGTTTCGTTCTCAGTTACCTAAAACCTCTACTGGAAAGATTGATCGAGTAATGTTGGGTCGAGAACTGAGAGATGCAGACAGATCATAGTCAATAGAGGTCAGCACAATGGCACGAAAAGCCTATACCGAAGTAGAAATTGAACAACTGCTCACAGACTATATTGTGCAAACATTTCTTTATGAAGAATCGAAGACAGACCTGACAAATACTTCGCCTTTGATTGAGTCAGAGATTATCAACTCTTTAAAGATTCTGACGCTCATTAGTTTTATTGAAGAAAAATTCAGCATCTCGATAGCATCAGAAGAGATGATTCTAGAGAACTTTAAAGATGTTAACTCAATTAGATCTATGGTTCTAAGTAAAGTTGAAGTATCAACTCAACCAGTAATTACTCAAGAAGTTAGAGAAAGAAAGCTATTATCAACTATTCCATCTAAATCAGCTTGTAGCAAGCAACCTTTCTTTGATAAGACAGCTTGTGAATTAGATAATAGAAATCATGAGGTAACTCAATACCTATTATCTTCAGAAAGATCATCTGAAAATGTTAAAAGCAAAATTGTAGCACCATTAACTCTTGTCAATCTCTTACATGACTGCGCCTGTCAATATCCAAACAAAATAGCCTACACCTTTCTAGAAGATGGAAAGTCTGAAAGTAGCCAACTCACTTATCTACAGCTCGATAAAAAAGCAAGGGCAATAGCGGCCTACCTACGGTCCCAACTATCTCATGGGGAACGAGTTTTACTGGTATATCCTCAAGGATTAGAGGCAATCGCCGCGTTATATGGTTGTCTCTATGCTGGAGTTGTTGGTGTTCCTGCCTTAGTTGGAACATCAGAATTAAAGCGAGAACTGCCGAGATTGGAGGCAATTGCAGCGGATCCAGGAGCCTCTCTCATCTTGACTATGAGCAACCTGCTTACAAAAGCGAATGACACCTTGATCTTTCAAGCGAAGAGTTTCATTGGGCAGATTAAGGAGCGATCGTTTCTGTTGCTACACTATTACTTGGCAGCGGAAGCAAGTTCCCAAGGCTCGTCTCACTTGGCATCCTTACCTTGGGTCGCCACCGAGAGCATTCCCGATTACTTTGCTGCTCGTTGGCGATGTCCGAATATTAACCATGATACTCTTGAATACTTTCAATATGCCTCTAGTGCTCTGTCAATGCCTAAAGCAGTGTTACTTGACAACACCAATTTCATGGAACACTTGCATGTTTTAGTAGAAGCACTGACTATCAATCAATTCTCCAATCTTTTTGGTCAACAAATCCAGGAAGTAAGTTCCAGATCTTTAATTCCAATTAAACCAAATGGTAACAAACGTCCCTTCTTTTATGTTCATGGTGCAGATGGTCTCGCCATTGACCCTATTTTAAGGAGATACATTGATTCAAATCGCCCGTTTTATGGATTACAAGCACTAGGCATAGATGGATACAAAATTCCTCATGTTTGTTTAGCGGAGATGGTAAATTACTACATTCAAGAAATCCAAACTATTCAACCTGAACCTCCCTATTCGCTGGGAGGCCGTTGTACGGGAGGAATTATTGCTCTTGAAATGGCTCAAGAATTAAGAAAGCGTGGTCAACAGGTTTCGATAGTGGTGATGGTAGATAGCCCAAAACCATTGTTCACAGATGGAGAAAAGAAAAATTTATGCAATTGGATAATTCAAAATAAATTCAACCGAAAAGAAGAGTTAATAAGGAGTGGTTTTAGCGTTAAACAAGCTGAAAATCTTATTCAAATTTTAGACAACAATATACTAATTCAATGTAATTACTTACCAAGAACATATTTAGGAGCAGTTACTTACTTTACCGCGCAAGAGAAGACGAATTTAGCGCAGACTCTTGATTGGGATGATTGGATTGTCAACAAACTCAAAGTATATGAAGTTCCCGGAAATCACTTGAGTATGGTTCAAGAGCCTCATGTTCAGGTACTAGCAGAGAAATTGAATGCTTGTTTAGAGGAAGCAGATTGATATTATTGATTGCAGTAGTAGCCTAAACCTGTAGACTGGGAACTAGAAAAGAAGTATGGGTAAAGATAATGTACTTGAAATTTACGATGAAGCCTATGCCCAGGAGTATAATCAAAAGTTTCTTCTAAATATGAGATCCAAAATAGATACTGATTTTGAAGAGGAAACAATCAACAAGCTCTTAAGTGAAATTGGCAACGGAGCAACATGGTTAGATGTCGCATGTGGTACGGGCTACTTTCTAAGCTGCTTCCCCAATGTAGAAAGAGCAGGACTTGATATTTCACCTGCAATGCTTAAAGTAGCAAAACAGGCAAACCCAGATGCTTTGTTTGTTCAAGGCGACTATCGAGATCAACGTCCACAGTGGGAAGGAAAGTGGGATTTAGTCACCTGCATGTGGTGGGCCTATGGATATGTAGAGTCGTTATCACAGCTAGAAATCGTCGTTGAAAATCTCACAGATTGGACATCTGAACGAGGAGTTTGTTTTCTTCCCATATGCGTTCCCGAAGACATCGGGGCTGGGAACATCAAACTGCCGTATAGCCAAGATGTAGCTGTATACGGCGGAACAATTCGTTTTGAAGGAATCATTTGGAGTTGGACCGAAAATGTTGAAAAACTACATCTCAATTTGTTGGCTCCACAACTAGAGTACATGGTTGCTCTATTTAAGAAATACTTCGAACAAGTAGAGATTATTGACTATCCGTTAGTTGAAGGAGCATGTAGAAAAGCAATCGTCGCTCGTTCCAAGAAGCAAAAAGAAGTTTCTCAGACAAAAGCAAAAATTGAGATTTTAACAACGAATGCTTTCTTTTCGCCATTCTTTAAAGCAATTCGATCGCACGATTGGTGGCTCTACAAAATTCCACCTTTGCTGACGATCGCCTACGCCGAAATTCTCCTACTGAATCTCCCTGTTCTCCAATCGCTCCTCACTGTAGCTGCATTGCTGTTTGCGATCGCCTGTGTCGCAGCCTACGGACATATTATCAACGACAGTTTCGATGTTGAAGTCGATCGACAGGTTGGCAAACGCAATGCAATGGCGCAATTCTCGCTTTGGCAACGCGCCCTGTTTTGCCTTGCTTTGGCAGGGCTAGGATTCAGCCTGCCTGTCTTGATGAAATTTAGCACTTTGGCGATCTCCCTGTTAGGTATCAACTATCTGCTGCCCACCCTCTACTCCGCCCCACCCTTCCGCTTCAAAGAAAAAGGCATCTTAGGCATTCTCAGCGATGCTGCTGGCGCACATGCCATTCCCACCCTCTTCATTGCCACCACATTTGCTCATCTCGTTGCTGCACCACCACTGCAAGGGATAGGGTTAGCGATCGCTGCAACCGCATGGTCATCCTTCGCCGGAATTCGAGGCATACTTCTACACCAACTTTGGGATCGTGACGATGACCTGCGATCGCAGGTAAAAACGTTAGTGACAGAATCTAATGTCGAAAACGTTCGGTTTTGGATGAGTCGTATTATCTTTCCGATCGAAATGCTGCTGCTCGGTTCACTCATCCTCGTTATTTCCTACTCCACACCCCTCATTCTCGTTTTCACTGTTTTCTATTTCCTCTCCAAACTCGCCCTCACTAAATCAGACCCGACATCGACTTTCGATCCCGCACCCGTTGAAAAATCCTATGTCGTTCCCCACGATTTCTACGAAGTTGGATTACCACTTATCCTGGTAACTGCCCTCTCGTTGCAAAATCCCTGGTTTGCTATCTTACTCTTGCTCCAGGTCACTCTCTTCTACCCCGGTATCGAACGACGAGTCACCAACCTGGCGCAATCCCTACGGGGTAAACCACAAGATCTAAATCCACTACAAACTCAACTTACAGCTTCACAAGCAGAAGTCGCGCAATTGCAGACTACCCTTCAACAAACCCAGAACCAGTTAGAGCAGGTTCAATCTGAGCTACAGACACAACTGAATACTTCGCACGCAGAAGTGGCACAGTTATACGTACATATTCAGCAAGCTCAAAACCAATTGGGACAAGTCCGGGAGCAACTGCAACATTTGCAAACAGAGGCTCAACGCGATCGCACCCAAACCCAAGCCGAACTCGCAAACCTTCAGGCAGAAATTGCTCAGGCTGAAGCTGCACGACAGACTTCACAAGTCGAAGCAATGCGACTCAAGGCATTCCTGCAAACTCAGGGATCAGACGGTTTGCTGAACTACTATCGCCATGCGATCGCGACCAACCCTGATGACATCCAACTTTACTATCAAGCCCTCGAAATTCAACCCGATGATGTTCAGTTTCATCTACAGTTAGGCAACGCTTTAGTCAGACAAGGGCAGATTACGGAGGCGATCGCCCGTTACCAGATCGCGCTTCAACTCCATCCAGACCAGTTTGAACTGCACTTTGAGTTAGCAAAAGCTTTAGAGAAGAATCAGCAGTGGGATGACGCGCTCGCCTCCTACCGACGAGCGATTGGCCTCAATCCTAACCACTCTCTAGCTCATCAGCACTTAGGCGATGCTTTAGCTGAATGTGGGCGGATTCACGAAGCGAGTCTCTCTTATCGCCACGCCTTACAACTGCAATATAAATTTTCTGAATCATTAAGAAGATGAATGAATTGCTGCTAATCAAACAACACCGATTCATTCTACAAACGCGATCGCCGCTCAGGGTTTCTTCACCTCACACGATGCTAGCCCATTCGCTTTTTTGATTAGTTTCTCGTCAAATGTATAAAAGCAGGTATGCTGCTGGCTCTGAGCTAAATGAAAAGCATCGGCAAAATCTAAACCGTTTTCATGCCATTGCAAGGCTTGGGCAATGAGGTTTGCGTGGCTGAGATGAACATTCGGTAAGCCAAACAGTTTGCGTAATGCTAAACATATCTCAGTCGGTTTAAACCCGTATGCAAATCTCAACACCCACTCAGTTTCAAGTATCACTGTATCAGGGATAAAAACATCCTGATTTTCAAAGATCTCTCGGCTTTTTTGATACTGCAATTCGTCATCTTGAGTCAACAATCGCACAACAACATTAGTATCAACTGCGACCATGCCATTCCTCTTCTATGCCTCGACGAATAGCATCATCCATCGCTTCAATCGATTTTGATCCTCTTGAAGACTTCAAACAACCTGCAACATCACTTAAGGTTGTTTCAGCAAATGGTTTTTTGGGTTTGAGAAGAATGCCCTCACCCGTATCAATTAACAGCAATTCCTGACCCGCTTCCCAACCATAAGCGTTTCGCATCGTTTGCGGAACCAGCACATGTCCTTGCTCGGATACTCTTGTTGTTTCCATGCGGCAATCAAATGAAGAAGCTATACCCAATTATCGCATGAGCGCGAGGCACTGTTGGACAACGAGCAAGCTTGGTTAGACAAAAATATCGCTGGGATGCGATCGCCCGTTACCAGATCGCGCTTCAACTCCGTCCAGAATGGCAGCTTATCGACGGGCGATCGATTTGAATCCTCGTCACTCTTTGGCACATCAGCACTTAGGCAATGCCTTAACAGAGCGAGGCCAAATTCGTGAAGCCAGTGCGTCTTATCGTCGGTCTTTGCAAGAAAGAACTTGAAGTTGACACTCGCCAGGTAAATCACAGATACCAAAATGAGAATCTTGGTTATGACTGTAATGAGGCTTTACATAGAAGGTTCCTACTTTCTCATAGACATCACAGATTCTGAAGTGATTATTTACTTCTGCTTGTGGAAGTTCATCTAACTGTTCATAAATCGTTTGTGACGTTGTAACTAGCGCAAAACCAAGGACATACTGACCTGGTGCAATACTGAAATTAATACTGCGACAGAAGCGAACTAAGTCTCCTTCATTCGCTGTACAAGAAACGCTCACTCGGTGTTGGTGAGAGCCTTTAGCATGAACGAGAGTGTTGAACTTGTTTGTAATCATGACACAGGCGATCGGCACCCCAATCGCTTTCTTGATCAGAAACTCACAACAAAGATAAGCCTGTTCTCCTTGTTGAAATACAGTCGAAAACTGTCCTTCTTGATTACAAATTGCGTAGCGAATGAGTTGTGCTTCCTCAGCATCAGGCGAATCAACTGCAACAAAATTCTCATCAGTTGCCCAAAAAAATTCTTGTGTCTCTTCTAATACGTTGAGCAATGATTTCATTCGGGTAACGGATTGAGCAACCGGATTAAACTGCCCTGTTCTTAATTGATGGAACTGAATAATTCCCTTGCGAGGTTCTCCTTGAAAAATGACTCTTCCTTGATGTAGCAAAATGACTTCTTTACAGTACTGTTGCACTGCGTCAAGTCCATGAGTCACCAAAATGATCGTGACTTTTCGGGCAATCAGTTCTTCCAGTCGGGCATAACATTTCTGTTGAAAGAAAATATCTCCGACTGCCAGCACTTCATCCAAAATCAGCACATCACATTCCAGGAAGGCGAAAAGGGAAAAGGCTAACCTGGCTCGCATGCCGGAGGAGTAGAGCTTCATAGGGCGATCGAAAAACTCACCTAGTTCTGAGAATTCCTCAATCTCCTTCAAGCGGCTTTGCACATATCCTGGCGGAAATCCTAATAGTTCAGCACTGTAGATCGCATTGGCTCGTCCACTCAATTCAAAGTTAAAATCTGTACCCAACTCCAGCAGGGAAAGCACTTTGCCATTCAACCGATAGCTGCCCTCCGTTGGTTTTAGAACTCCGGTAATAATCTTCAGCAGAGTGCTTTTTCCAGCACCATTTTCGCCAATAATGCCTAAAAATTCACCCTTTCGCACTTCAAACGAGACATTTCTCAATGACCAAAAGGGTTGATGATAAGTACGGTTTTTAAGACTGACCCACTCCCGCGCTCGATCCCAGGGATTACTGTAAATTTTAAAGCACTTCCCCAAATTCTCGACTTGTAATACGACATCGCTCATACTACGTCTCGCACATCATCTTGAAGATTTTCATTGATGCTGATGCCCAACCACAGAAAGAACAAAATCCAGGCGGTCATGGCGAACCAACTTTGAAGGTCAGGAATCCGGTTTTCTAGGATGATGTAGCGAATTGATTTAATAAAAGCATAGGGTGGATTGAGATAGAGAAAGGGTTGAACTGATATTGGAATAATCGTATCGGGATAAAAAATAGGCATTGTCCAGCTCCACAGCGGAATAAGGAACTGAAGTATTTGCCGGATATCTGGAAATAGGGTTTGCAGGTTTGCCAGAGCAAGTTCCATGCCAAATCCTAACCCTTGCAAAAGGAATGCTAACAGTGGCAGCAGCAGCATTCCAAGACCTAGTTTTCCACCAAACAGTGCGCTCAAAGGCAACAAAAACACCAGATAAATGAACAGCAGGAGTAAAGAAGTAATAGTAATCTTTGCTACAAAAATTTCAGGCGGAATGGCTAATCGCTTTAGGTAAGTCGCATTTTGGCTAAAGGCATCACCACCTTGGGCGATCGCATCCACAAAGGTACGCCACGGCAACAGTCCGCTGGTCAAGTACAGTGCATAGGAATATTGCTGTGTTTCTCCCCGCGAAATCAACAGCGAGAAAACAATTGTGTAAATCACAATTTCGCATAAGGGATGAATCAAATTCCAGAAAATACCCATGCCTGTCCCTGCATAGCGGAGATGCAGCTCATTCCAGGCATTGTAGAAGATATAGCGGCGATAGCGGTAAAGGTTACGAAATAACAAAGATTGTTTCATCTCCTATCATTTCTACATAAAAGTTTGAGGCGTTAAAGTCGTTTCCCTCTTTTATGAATGCTTGCTCTTGTATAGTATCGAAGAGATTTAGAAGTGAAGCACGTGAGTGCAATGTCTACTGTAACTCCATTCACCCATGTCAATGAGTTTATTGACCTTTTGCGAACTACAAAATCGACGTTCTGTGCCGCTGATGAGTCAACATTTCCTGTCGTTTCTGTTATATCCTCCTTTTTCAATGCCCATCAGTATTTTGAAGCGACCTATCAGTCTGTAATCAATCAGACTTTTCAGAACTTTGAATGGCTTATTGTTGATGATGGTTCCACTGATCCAGTGGCAATTTCTTTGGTGCAATCTTTATCTACTCGTTCAAGAAAAATCAAAACTCTAAAGCATGACTTTAATCAAGGGCCATCAGCAGGTAGAAACACCGCGATCGCGCAGGCAAAAGGAGCTTATCTCTTCTTTATTGACCTGGATGATCTAATTGATCCAACCTACATTGAAAAATGTGTCTTGTTTTTAGAATCCCATCCTGAATTTTCTTTTGTAAATTCTTACTCCGTTGGATTCCAGGCTCAAGCATACTGGTGGGCGCATGGTTTCAACCAATTGCCTCAATTTATCCATCAGAACTGGGTGACAGGACGGTTGTTGTATCGCAAGTCAGATTTTGATCTTTTAGGCGGATTTGATGAAGACCTCCGAGTATACGAAGACTGGGAGCGATGGCTAAGGGCGATCGTCAACGGGCAAAAAGGTTGGACACTTCCTGAATATCTCGATTGCTACCGTCGTTGTGATTCAGGTTTACTGGCTACTTCTCGTGAAAATTTACTTGAAGAGAAACGAATTACTCGTTTGATCAAAACTCGCTATCAAGACTCTTTTGAGAAGAAATCTTTTAATCATAGTGAAGTTAGAAGAAACAGTTTCGATGTGCATCAACTGCAATTTAAGTTTGCAATCACGAACTTGCTAAAGCGCGAAACGGCTAAGCAGCATATTCTGTGCTTTTTTCCACACTTAGAAGTGGGTGGAGCCGATCGCTTCAATTTAGACCTCATCACCCTACTAACGAAGCGTGGTTATAAATTTACGATCGCAACCACTCTAAAATCAGACCATCCCTGGAATCAGCACTTTTACGCAATCACACCGGATATTTTTCATTTACCTAATTTTTTGAATGAGTATCATTGGCTAGCGTTCGCTCGATACATGCTTGAGTCGCGCCAAATTGATCTTGTCTTTATCTCTAATTGCTATATTTCCTACTACTTTTTGCCAATTCTGCGGAAGGAGTTTCCTCGCATCGCCTTTGTTGACTTGACTCATACAATTGATCCCGGTTGGCGTGGCACAGGTTATCCTCGCTTATCGTGTCAGTTCAGTCAGTTTCTTGACTGTCAGGTTGTCACCTCTCAATCCTTAGCAAAGACGTATCAAAATACCAAGTTCATCGATTCTACAAAACTGAGAGTCTGCTACACCAATATTGGTGCAGACCTGTGGGTTCATAGTCCGCCAAAGCGGCAAAGTCTGCGCTCAACCCTCAATATTAGCGATGACACGATTGTTCTACTCTTTCCTAGCCGAATTGTTGAGCAGAAGCGTCCGCTATTCCTGGTTGACATTGTTCAATCACTGGTTAAACATCATTCGTCTATTTTAGTCATCGCGATCGGTAGTGGGGAGTTGCTACCCGCAATGCAAACGAAGATCCACCAACTGAGTCTAGAGCCTTACTTCCATCTCTTGCCTGCAGTTGAACCCTTCGAAATGCTTAGCTACTACTCCGCTGCTGATATTCTGCTGTTGCCTTCAGCTTATGAAGGAGTTTCACTGGCAATTTATGAAGCAATGGCCATGCAACTTCCTGTGGTTGCCTCAGACGTGGGAGGACAGGCAGAACTTGTCATTCCCGAAACAGGCTTTTTAGTAGCGAAAGGAAATGGTGATGGACAAGAAGTACAAGCCTATGTCCAGGTGTTGCTACCTCTGATTCAGAATCAACCGTTACGTCAAGCAGTGGGAGAGAGCGCGCGCCAACGGATTGTTGAGTCGTTTAGTCTGACCCATATGGCTGATCAAATAGAAACCATATTCCAAGCAGCGATTACCTCACGTCAAATTAGTTCCAGTTTTGAGGTGAACCAGGCGATCGCGGAAGAAACGCTATTAATGGCACTGGAATACCTACACCAGGAGCAAGCCATAACTCAACTATGGCAAGAAAAATGCGGTTTAGAAAAAGTAAAGCTTCAGTTAGAAGAAGAAAAACATGAATTGACCTGGAAAAAGCGAGCAATGGAGTCATCCAAGTTTTGGCAGTTGCGACAACAATGGTTCAAGCTCAAGCGGCTGCTGCGATTAACTCAGGAGGAGGAAATCTAACGACTCAAATAAAACATAACTTGTCTCATCGCCAGCAGAAACTTGATCCCAAAAAACGTTAAGAGAAAATAGTGAGTCATTTAGAAAAACTTATCTCTCATTATCAAAATGCACTAATTATCAAACCTGATAGTGCTTCTATTCATAGCAGTATTGGAAATTTATATGCAACTCAGAAAGAATTTGAGAAAGCAGTTTATCATTATATCAAATCGATCCAATTTAACCCAAGTTGTGGCTCCGTCTATTATTGCTTGAGGTATGCTTTGTTAAGCCTGAATTGGTTTAGCACAAGTAATAATACAACCATTATAGAAGAAGGAGTCCTGATATTACGACAAGTTGTAAATAGCCAACCCGATTTCTATTTTGCCAGTGTTGTTTTAGGCGTTTTACTAGAACATCAAGGGAAGACAAATGAGGCGATCGCCTGTTATCAATCTGCTAGCTACCGTCAAACTCTTTTATCCCATCCTCAGCTAACAAGGGAATTCTGGAATTGCGGTCAAAGCCGACAGCCAGACTTTCTTATTCTTGGATTCCCCAAATGTGGAACAACTTCTCTCTACGCTTATTTGGCATCTCATCCGAACGTCTTACCTGCTATAACAAAAGAGATCCTTTATTTCACACACTCCACTACAAAAAATATTGAATATTACTTAGCCCATTTTCCATGCATTACGGATGCTAAATATATCACGGGCGAGGCATCTCCTTCTTACATTATGTTTCCTAACATAGCCCAAAGAGTGTTTAATTGGTTTCCCAACATCAAATTAATAATTCTCTTGAGAAACCCAGCAGATCGTACAATTTCTTCTTATTATCACCGATTCAAATATTTGAGGTGTGATAACAGAGAAATAGAATACATAATTGCTCGGTCTATTGAACAAGTAACTGATACCTTAGATAAATTCGTCACTCTTCTAAAGCTCAAAACTGAGCCAGTGGAGTTTATGAGAAATATTTTGAAAAATAACCTATGGATGTCTGACGAAAATGAGATTTTGTCTGACTTGATAGGAAACCTCTATATTTATTACATTAAAGAATGGCTCAATGTTTTTCCTGAAAACCAAATTTTAATTGTAAAAAGCGAAAATTTATTCAACAATCCATCAGAAAGTATGAGAGAAATATATGATTTTCTCGACTTGCCAGACCACCCATTGTTGGAATATCCCAATTTTAATCCAAATTCTTATTCATCTATTTCTAGTCATTCAAGGCAGCAATTGATAGATTTCTTTCGCCCTTATAACCAGCAGCTAGAAGAATACTTAGGCATGAAGTTTGATTGGAAGTAATTGTTATGTGGAACAAAATGGCATGATTCTGTGGTTCACCAGATTTAGTGGCATACGTAAAACGACGATCGCCCAGTACCTAAAGCATCAACTTTCTGCATCGATATGAAACTCTTTTTGATCGCCAGCGAATGTCCACCCGTTCCAGGGGGGATTGCTACCTATGTTGGCAATACAGCGGCGATGTTTGCCGATGCCGGACATGACATCACTGTTTTCGCGCGTAGCCATCAACCCAGTATCGAACGACAGGGACATTGCACCTGGATCAAAATTGCTCCCAGGGATGTGCATCTCCTGTCTAGAACCCGATCGCACCCCCGCTCTGAAACCCATCCCGCCTTTCCCTACAACGTCATGGGCTATTGGGGCGCTTTAAGTTATCAACTGGCGGAAACAGTCATTGCTCATATTCGAGAACACGGCAAGCCCGATGCGATCGAAAGTGAGGATTTTAGTGGACTGGCTTACTTCCTAATTCAACAAAAGTTGATTGGCTGCCCAGAATTAGAAGGAGTTCCAATCATTCTCACGCTGCACAGTTCTCAATACATGCTCTATCCAGCTAGTCAAATGCCTAGTTACCGCCTGTCTGATTACTGGGTTGGACGTATGGAGAAGTTCTGTACTCTGGCAGCCGATGGCCTTGCTGCTCCAACTCAGTGCATTGCGGATCAAGCGATCGCAGCATTAGGTACTGATTTAGACATTGAAATCATTCCTCTACCTGCAACAAAACAACTGCTTGACTCCCAACCACTTCCACAAGCTGAGCCACAACCAAGCGACATCGTCTACTTTGGGCGACTGGAAGTGCGAAAAGGAATTGTGCCGTTAGTCGAAGCCTGTAGCCGATTATGGGATGCTGGAGTAGAGTTTTGCCTAACGGCGATCGGAGGGGATACCTGGTATCACCTTCAGGGTTGTTCCATGAAAGCTTACTTGCAGCAAAAATATCATCGGTATATTGAAACAGGTCAACTCATTCTCTCTCCACCCCTTTCTCAACCCCAACTCTACGAACGGATTGCCAAAGCCTGGTGTGTCGTCATTCCCTCCTTATGGGAGAACTTTCCAAATACCTGCATGGAGTCGATGTTGCTGGGAAAGTTGATCTTGGCGAGTTCTGGGGTAGGCCATGTAGAAATGCTTCAGGCTGAAAAAGACGCAGGTATTTTGTTCGATTGGCAGATACCTGGTGATTTTGAGCGGCAACTCAAGCACGTTCTGTCACTTCCTTCTAAAGAAATCCTGAAAATAGGGCAGCAAGCACAGAAGGCAGTTCTGACCACTTCTAATCATACTCAGGTTCTCTCGCAACGACTGGAACACTTAGAAAAGGTCATTCAATGCCATCGCAAAAGAACCTTCTTCCCATCCTTAAACTATCCACCACACGGTCAAGTTCCCCATCCTCAAATCTTATCGAACGACTCCAGTGTTTCAGGTAAAGTATCCGTCTGCATCCCCTTTTACAATCACGGGCAATTCATCGAAGAAACACTAGAATCAGTTTTTGCTTCTGATTATCCAGTTATGGAAGTAATTCTGCTAAACGATGGCAGCACTGACTCACAAAGTCTGACAAAATTGGCAGACATTCAGCATCAATACCCAAGTTTAAAGGTGATTCATTCCCATAATCAGGGTGTTGCTGCGGCTCGTAATCATATGGCCGCGATCGCGAGTGGTGAATACCTTGCCTTCCTTGATGCTGATGATAGGATTTCTCCCCACTTCTACACCTATGCGGTGCATGTGTTGAACCAGTACTCTAACGTTGGCTTTGTTGCTTCTTGGCTCAAAGAATTTGGCAGTTCTCAAAAAGTTTGGATTGCCTGGAATCCTGAATTTCCCTATCTGCTTTGCCACAATATGCTGGGCGTCTGTACGGTTGTGCGGAAGTCTGCTTACCAAGCAACAGGTGGAATGAAATCTGCCTTAGCTGAAAATCTAGAAGACCATGAGTGTTGGATTAGCTTGTGTGAGCAGGGGTGGGCAGGCGTGGTGATTCCAGCATTCCATTACTTCTACCGAATTCGCCCTACCTCTCGACTCGGAAACAGCAATCGGGAGCAGTTGTTGTATTTGTATGAGGCGATCGCCCGTTTACATCCCGATTTATATCGCAAATATAGCTCTGAAATTTATCACCTACTCAATCAAAACGGTGCTTCTTGGCTATGGGATAACCCTTCTTACAATTCAACTGTGTCAACAACAGATTTAACAGGTATGGAAATCTTGACACTTGCTGCAAATAAGTTGAGGCGAATGCGGAGTGATGGGGGCATCGCTTTAATCATTAGAAAATTTCTACTTCTAGCTGCATCTGGTTTCCACAGATGGCGGCGGTAAGTAACGAAAATAGTGCTGACCTGAAAGAATAGAGCTAAAGAGAGACTTTACAAAATTTTACAGAAGCAAATTTTGGCCAACTCATTTCGGAACCAAATCCTGGCCAATTTGGCCAAAATTTAGGTGCAGTCACACCAACCTTAGTCTCAATATGGAGATAAGCGGATTCGAACCGCTGACCCCTTCAATGCCATTGAAGTGCTCTACCAACTGAGCTATATCCCCGAACGCGTATACCATCATGCCGTGTACAGGCTGATTCGTCAAGGGGAAGCTTACAAAACTTCTGAGAAGGTGATTTTGGAGGGTTCTTGAGGTTTCTCTAGAGAGAGAACGTTTTCAATCATCTGAAACAGGTAAACTAGGAGGGTTGATTCCTCAGGTTTGAGTGGCAAGCAATTAGAGAGCTATGGCAACGTTTTTGTTAGAAGTTGGGACCGAAGAGCTACCCGCCGATTTTGTTGATACAGGGCTAGCTCAATGGCGATCGCGCATTCCGGCTGAGTTAGAAGCCGCCAATTTGCCCCCCACTTCGATTGAGTACTATGGCACTCCGCGTCGTCTCGCTGTGCTGATCAAAGGTTTGCCAGAGCGCCAGCCCGATCAGGTTGAGGAAGTCAAGGGGCCACCCGCGCAAGCCGCTTTTAAGGATGGCAAGCCGACCAAAGCCGCCGAAGGTTTTGCTCAAAAGCAAGGGGTTGACCTATCTAGTTTAGAAATTCGTAGCACCGAGAAAGGGGATTTTGTGTTTGCCCGCAAACAGGTAATCGGGCGATCGCTAGCGGAGGTTCTGCAATCGCTTGTGCCTGAGTGGGTGACGGGTTTAGAAGGTCGCCGTTTTATGCGCTGGGCCGATGGTGAGTTGCGCTTTCCTCGCCCGATTCGTTGGTTGGTGGCTTTGTTGGATGATCAAGTGCTGCCACTGGAGCTAGTCAACGCGTCGCAATCGGTGGTGAGCGATCGCTACTCAATTGGGCATCGGGTCTTGCATCCGGGTTCATTTGCGATCGCCCATGCCGACGATTACGTGTCAACTTTGCGAGCGGCATTTGTTGAGGTTGACCCTGACCAGCGTCAAGCCAGAATCGAAGTTGCAGCAAAAGCCGCTGCTAAAGAAATCGGTGGGGTAGCCGTGATCTCGCCTGGGTTGTTGCGAGAGGTAACAAACCTGGTGGAGTGGTCTACCGCTGTGGTGGGTAAGTTTGATCCTGAGTTTTTAGAGCTGCCCCCCGAAGTCATTACGACTGAGATGGAAAGCCACCAGCGCTATTTCCCGATTCAAAAGCAGGCCGATTCGCCAGAGTTGTTGCCCTACTTCATCACGATTTCGAACGGGGATCCGGCCAAGTCTGCCTTAATTGCCGAGGGCAATGGCCGTGTAATTCGAGCGCGCTTGTCAGATGGTAAGTTTTTCTACGATGCCGATCGCGCTCAACCGTTAGAGAGCTATTTAGACAAGTTAGAGACGGTAACTTTTCAAGCAGATTTGGGTTCAGTCCGCGCTAAGGTTGACCGCATTCAACAGGTTGCCGCCCAAATTACAGCGCAGATTCCTGCCGCTGATACCGCGACAATTCAGCGGGCTGCACTTTTGTGTAAGGCCGATTTAGTCACCCAGATGGTGGGTGAGTTTCCTGAGTTGCAGGGCATCATGGGCGAAAAGTATGCCATCACCAGTGGCGAGCCGAAGGCAGTTGCGATCGCCATTGCCGAGCATTACTTGCCACGCGGCGCGGGCGATCGCCTACCTGTGACGTTAGTCGGTCAAGTTGTAGGCATTGCCGACCGCCTGGATACCCTAATTTCGATCTTTGGGCTGGGCATGTTACCTACAGGCTCCTCCGACCCCTTTGCTTTGCGGCGGGCTGCCAATGCGATCGTCTCAATTATTTGGGCCAATCAGTTACCGCTCAACCTTTACGCTCTGATTGAGCAAACCACGACTGATTTTGCTCAGCAGTTTGCCTCTGTGATGAAGCTTTCGCTAGCCGAGTTACAGCAACACCTACGAGACTTCTTCTTAACGCGGATTCGAACCTTGTTGTTGGAAGACGAAAACGTTGACTATGACCTGGTGAATGCGGTGTTGGACGAAGGCGACTCTGAATATACTCAGCGTGCCCTAGAGGATGTTTGTGATGTGCGCGATCGCGCCCTTTATCTACAATCCCTGCGTCAGGATGGCACATTAGAGAAAATCTACGAAACGATCAATCGGGCTTCTCGTCTGGCTAAACAAGGCCAGCTAGGAACTGATCAACTAGAACCAGCGGCCGTTATTCAACCCAGTCTGTTTCAAAAGCCTTCAGAACAAGCCTTTTTTGACGCCTTGCAACAATTGCATAGTGAGATGAAAGGTGAAAAAGAGTATCAAAAGTTAGTGAAAGCATTAGAGGAGATCACACCAACGGTTAGCCGTTTTTTTGATGGCGCTGATAGCGTTATGGTGATGGATGAAGACCTCAAAGTGAGAGAGAATCGACTCAATCTCTTAGGTGTTTTGCGGAATCATACGCGATTATTAGCAGACTTTAGCGCTGTTGTAAAAGGAGAATAAATTTACTCACGGCTTAGTGATTGAGCGATCGCTTTTGATGTCCAAAAACTTTTTTCTTGGACTGTTTGTATAGCATTCCCTTAAGTCCAGGGAATTCATTTTGAATAAAAAAGCGGGAGAGTCTTCTCCCGCTGATGTGATGAAACAAGCACTAGAACTGTTTCACTCTTGAAGTGATGCCTACAAAGAACGAGTGATGTTATTTGTAGGTAAACTTGCACTCAAAGGCTGAGTTGCAGTGTTGGGGCCAAATCCAGGTGTATTCACTTGGAAAGAACTGGTGCTGCCACTATTGACTGCAAACGCTTCAGGCAACTCAACGGTGCGGAAGGTAAACTTCGTATCACTGTCAGCTGCCTTGATATGAAGCGTGTCAAAATAATCGCTGCTGCTAAAGCTGACCGCCCGAATGCCACGCTCAGGTACTTTACCCAGATTAAACTCCTGATAGTCTACCAGGCTTGCACCGTTAAATGCTTCAATTCGTACTTTCGCGCCATCCGTGTAGGTAATGCGGTCAAGATTAACGATCGCATTCTTGGCTTTAAAGCCTGTTACAGCGATGCCGAGAACTTCATCACCGTCGATCCGTTTGCGGCTGTCGCTGTTACCATCATCCCCATCAGCGATACCAATGCCTTCGCCCTGGTCAAGCCAGGTGCGATCGACAAAGGCTGCATTTCTACCAGAGTCAGCACTATCTATCGCAAACAGGGCAAATGGAGCAACACTCGGAGCTTCCCGGTTTTGTTTACCCCGTTCTTCGCCAATCAACTTACCATCTTGGAATACTTGAATATTTAACCGTGCTAATTGCTGACCAAAGCGAAGATTGGTTTCGGCAACATCTGTAATAGTCAAGTTAAAGGTATTGCTGGCATCTGGACTAGCACCTACCGCTGCATCATCCACGTTGACTGTCACCGCATAGTTAGACTTCGTTTCAAAGTCGATCGCCGTATCTGCCTTGAGGAAAAGGGCATTGCCATCTAGCTCAAAGAAACTGGCGTCAGCACCAGTCAGGCTGATCACATTCGTGCCTCGCCCATCATCGGCGATCGTCACATCGGCTAGCTTAATTCTTGATGCGGTGTTTACACTTTCTGCTAAAGCGGCGATCGCATTTGCAAAACCAACTGCTGTCGGTGCCTGGTTCGTTGGCGTCAGGTTAAATCCAGCGATTACGGGGTCATGGTCAGAGTTGCGGTAAGGCACTGTGCCATCGAAGATCGCAGGATTGCGACCAAAATCGAGGTTGTAGTCGAGCGCATCAGCCTCATCTGAGTTGACGTGCCACTCGGTTACACCCGTTACCTGCTTCGCAAGGCTGGTGTTAGCGAGGGCATAGTCTAGAGTACCTGTTTGCCCATCGAATACGTAGGAGTAGGCAGCGGGGCCAATAAATTGTTGTGCCAGATCCACGTAGCCCTGCTCGGCAAGAAACTGGATCGGTGCTTCCTTCGCGTAGGAATTCAGGTCACCAATAATCATCACATCTGCATCACCACTGCCCGTCGGGTCTGTGTCTAGCCAGGTATCAAGGGCTTGAGCCGTACGCAGACGAGTACCATTGTAGGCACCCGCTCCATCCCCAATGTCGGCATCATCTCCTGTACCTGCGCCACCTTTAGACTTGAAGTGATTCACAGCCACAGTAAACACGCCACCCGTGCTAACTTCCTGGAAGCTGACCGCCAAAGGGGCGCGACTAGTATTCTCGCCATTAAATACGGGTTGCCCAAAGTTCAGCCCTAAACCTGCCAGCTTTTCATCTCTGAGGATTTCAACTGTAGTTCCTGGTGCAATGCGGACAGAACTGGTCTGGTAGATTACGCCCACAGAAATGGCATCGCTGGCATCAACAAATTGCGTACCGGGGTTCACCCACGCGTAGGTTCCGGGACCTGCGACTTCGTTTAATTTATTGACCAGAAACTCGATCGCATTGCCGCTAGAACCTGGCAGAAAATCATTTTCCAGTTCAACCAGACCCAGGATATCCGCATCCATTGCCAGGATAGTGTTCACCAGTTTTTCGGTCTGGCGATCAAATTCCGCTTGACTATCCGCGCCGCGTGGATCGGAGCCATTGGCAGTCGTGACGCCTGTTAGATCAAGGGTGGTGAAGTAGTTTAAGACGTTGAAGCTGGCAACCTTAAGAGATCCGCCGACCGGAGCAGGTGTGGCAAGGCGATCGCTGCCATCAGCAAAAGTATTCGTGCCATCAGCGGTCGAACGCACCCGCCAGGTTGCTCCACTTGCAGAATTGCCAGCCCACTGATAACTCAATACCCCTGTCAGTCCGGAGATGGTGTCGCCCATTCGAGGAGCGGTAGCGGTGTTAAACACCGGGCCAAAACCATCCAGGTTTTCAATGGCTGCATTTTGCGCACTTAAGCCATCGTCGTAAGTAATGGTGCGAGCACCCAGTTCTTGCAGAAAAGTGGCATAGCCTGCAACATCGGGCGTGTTGGTTTGAGTGAACTGGGCCGGACGATCGCCCTGAACTAGCTTGATTTCGTTGAAGCGATCGAGCTGGAACATTTCCGTAATGGTCAACTGATCCGAGAAGACCACCCGCATTCCCTCAAAGGCTTCCAGGTCAGGCTGGAAATCACCATCCTGGCTTAGAGTGGTGCCCGTTGCAGGCAGAGAAATAGTTGCTGCTGTAGGAAGGGCATTTCCGGAATTGACAACGGTAATGGAACTGACGTTATTGATTTGAGTCTCACCAAAAAATTCCGAAACAGTTCCGGTGATGCGCACCTTATCGCCAACGTTGACATTCGTGAGGAAGTTGCCTGTGCCCTCAAAGACAAAAATGCCTTCTGACGTGGCTGCATTGCCGTCGCTATCACTGTTTTCTTCCTGCACATAGAAACCACGCAGATCGCGGCTGTTATCGCTATCGCCATCCTGGAAGTCGCCCACCACGATCGCTTCGATCGTCACGGTCTGTCCCACCCGTCCACTCACAGCACCACTACCCTGAATGCTACTGATTAGAGTCACCGCATCGGGAGGTGGATTGCCACCCCCATTCCCACTGCTACCAGCCGTCGGGGTATTGGCAGAACCCAGGTTAAAATCGCTGATCACCCAATCGGCAGCAGCATCCGTATCGACTCCATCCGTAACGCGCCGTGCACCCGCCGGGAAGAAGCTGCCATCTGGGCCAATCACAGGAGCGTTAAAGAAAAACGTATCACCCGCACCACCATCAGTCAGCGCTACTGCATCCACTACTACTTCGGTGCCAGCCACGGATGTACCCGTCAAACTGCTAGTTTGCACCAGAGCAACGGTCAAACTATTGTTTTCGAGAAAATCATTGGCGATCGTCAAGTTCGGAGAAACACCGTAACTGGCAGCGAGTCCAGCGGGGTTACCAACCAAAAAGAAACCATTGTTGCCAATCACATTCGTAGCTGTGAAATCAATCCGGCGATCGATCGCTCCCAATCCAACCACATCGCTTTCGACCACAATCAGGCTCAACCCTTCTAGCGATGCGCCCGGAGTGCCAAAGATTTCGACAAACTCAGTGTTATCTGTACCCGTATGGCTTGCTAAGACTTCATTAATCACAGGCAGCTTAGCTGTACCAACAAAGGTTTGTCCGGCATTAATGGCGCCACTCGTGTTAGTTGGGGTGGATGTCCAGGTGAAATCTTCGTAAACCGTTCCTGTCCCGGTTAGTTGCAGCGAAGCACCAGCAGGTTCGGTGCCATTTTGACTGATGCCAATATCAACACTGGTTAATCCGGCAGCGGGGCCAGAAAGAGCTGTAAAAGTACCTTCGTAACTGAGGAATTGCACAACGCCACCTGTGTTATCAACCAGGGCAATTCCATCCGGGGAACCGTTTTGAATTCCATTTGAGGGATAACTTATGGCGATCGCGCCAAAGCCACTGCCCAAGTCAGGAATGACGCCACTGAGAGATGTCGTGGTGTAGGGGGCGAGGGATGAACTGGCTCCGTTGTAAAGTACGAGACTCCAACCTGTTAAGTCTGTACCCGCCGGACCTACGATTTCAATGAATTCGCCAGTATCTGTACCCGTATTATCGTAGTGAAACTCATTAATAAAGACAGGTGTTACCACAGTAGTCTCCTCTGGAATGGTTGTGTGAGCTGAGGAATCAGCAAACGCAATTGAGCATGCCAATTTGTCGGTTAAGCATTAGAAACTCACCCACACCCAGAGGCGAGGGCGGATTCATGGCTCAACCGAGATAATTCAGTTAAAACGGACCAAATTTAGAGAATTTGCCGAGCTTTAATCGGCAGTTAATCTATCTCTACAGCCCGAATTGAAGACTATCACTTGCGTCTAAAGGGCAAGTTAACAAGTCAATAAATTTACTGAGATAAATCTGTTTTTTTAACTACATTTTTTACCGCGATCGCTCAGGCAAGCTTTTGTCAACGAGAAACTTTCGGAGCTAACGGCTCTAATCAACTAAATTCACTCAAACTTCATCCGGTAGAATAATCCGTTTAACTCTCACCAAATCCTTTCCCAATCAGCTTTTTGCTGTTCAGTTAGGGGCTACCATTCCCACTTTTTTCTTAAAGGAATTGTAAAGCCGAATCATTCTCTGCAACAGATGGCTAGGCGTCTTAGTCTCGATGAGAGAAAGGATAGTTCACTCTGACGACCTCTCGCAAAGCAGCAGAGGGCACAGGGTAGTTTTTAGTGCGAACTTTTTGCTTTTCAGTATTTCTTACTTCCAGGTATTCACCTATGAATCGTTTCATGCATGCCTACACACAACACCTAGCTCGTTGGCGACGCGCTTCCCTCGGCGTAACCGCTGCCACCCTAATTTTAGGAGGTCATGTCTTACCCGCAGGGCTGGCGATCGCGAGTCCCCCAGTTCAACGCCAACAAGGTTGGAATGCCGTTCTCAACGTGGCTCGCTTGACCAAAGCTCGGCAGCTTGTGGTTCAACTCGATATTTTAGATAAGCCAGTCACGCGTTACGCCAATGCGGTTTATCAAATCTATGCGCGTCAAGGTAGCCGCTGGGTTTCTGTCTATACAAACCAGGGCGCACGGTTGATTCAGCGTTCTGCCGGACGTGTGATTTTAGCCCCCGAAGTCATCTCGATTAAAACGCTTGAAGACCAACTCGGTCGCAAACTAGACGCGAATCAAGAACTCAAAACCGTTGTTACATTGCGGTATGACATGCAAGGGCAACGCGAACAACGAGTTCTGTTTGAATCAGTGCAGCAATATCAAGCGATCGCACAGTCATCCACGACTCAATTGGTTGCGGTTCGCCCCTCTTCTCCGGGCTATTCCAACAATGACGATGACAGAGAACGGGTACGTCGAGGTGAAAGCCGCTTTAGCTTGAACATCTTGCAACGCCGCACCACACTTCAAAATGTAATCGCGCGTGTTTCTCTCAAACCCCTGTACCGCAATGGTTACGGTCAAGAACAGTTGATTGGCGATTTTCGCTATAAGCTGAAAGAGAAAAAGCACAAAGCGAAATTTATCAAAGGACTGTATGCGGGCGATCGCGTCGTCGTTCGTCTCTTTACACCTCAAAACCAATTTATTGGTTACAGCGAGTTTGAGCTACTGGCGAAGAAAACGGCTGTCTCCCTGGTTTTGCCTGACCGTCCTGAATACTATGGCACTGTTCGTACAATCTACGGTGTAGATGCTAACGAAGATCTGAGAATTGATCGTAGCGTACAAGTTTACGACTACTTTACTCAAGTCAAACGGGTACAAGATTATCGCAATACAAGCGTTACGTTTTTGCGATCGATTCAGTCAAATACATTGGGCGCTTTCACCTTGGCTGATCTCCCGGCTCCCCGCTCAAACTGTGTCTATCCCACGTCTTTTCAGTCGGGTTCCTACAGTTTACTGAGTCGCTCGATTCAAGTTTTTGGCTCGAATCTATCGCCGTATCTGGTCGCCCTTCCTGGACAACAGGTTAAAGTCATTGACATTAATACCACCCAG
Source organism: Leptolyngbyaceae cyanobacterium M33_DOE_097 (assembly GCA_015296075.1). Taxonomy (GTDB): domain Bacteria; phylum Cyanobacteriota; class Cyanobacteriia; order Leptolyngbyales; family Leptolyngbyaceae; genus DSRU01. The sequence continues at coordinate 28,127 of DVDV01000420.1, forward strand.
GTTACGGTTTACCAGGTCAACCAATTACTGACCAGTTACCAAACCGTTGATGACCGGGGTGGCTGGTATGATCGCGACGACGATGATGATGATGATGATGACGACGACCGCTATGGTCGTGGCTATGACCGCGACGATGACGATGACGACGATGACGATGATGATGATGATGACTAAATATCATTTAGCCACTTGAGTCGAGCGATCGCTCCAGGGTTTATATGTCAGACCCAGAACTCAAGGAGATGCAGCAAAGCTTAAGTCCTGGCGACAATTAAATCTTTGTCCCTCCTAATTGAAGGGAGAGAAGATCGCCTTCCAAACCAGCAAAAGACAAAGGTTCGCAGTCCGCGAATTGATACCTACAGTAACCTGTTTTTCCGAGTCGTTCATTCACCTGTACGTTTAAGTCGGTTCATTCGTTTGGTCACAATTAACTGGAGTTTGGACTAATTCAAAAAATACACCGTATTTAGGAGGGGCGAAGGGCTGTTCGTCCTTACAGATAGCGGAAGATTGCATTTAGTCTAAAAAAGTAAACAGAGCAGATTGATTACCGGAATTATTTCCGTTTTCATCTGCTCTGCTTTTCTATTTACCACTCCACATCAAACCCTGATTTTGGGCAGTTAGGCAGCCATATCAAACAGCAGCACCTCAGCTGTATCCGCTGCACCTTTCAGAGCGATCGCGTCTTCTTGGGCGATCGCGGCACCATCACCTGCCAGTAATAACTGACCATTGAGTTGCACAGCACCCCGCGCCACTTGCAACCAACCAACCCGCCCTTCAGCAAAGCGGTGGTTTACAGTCTCGCTATCCTGTAATAGACCAGCATAGAGATTAATGTCTTGGTGAATCGTGATCGAACCGTCGCGGCCATCACGAGAGCCAACCAGGCGCAGAGTGTTGCGTTTTTCTGCTTCAGTGAACGTTTTTTGCTCATAGCCAGGCGCAATTCCTTTTTTCTCTGGCAAGATCCAGATTTGCAAAAAGTGGACTGGATCAGTCTTAGAAGCATTGTACTCACTGTGCATGATGCCAGTGCCAGCCGACATCCGTTGCACATCCCCCGGGCGAATCACAGAACCCGTGCCAATACTATCTTTATGTTCTAGCGCACCTTCTAAAACGTAAGAGATGATTTCCATATCCCGGTGGCCATGCGTTCCGAACCCGGCACCAGGAGTCACTTTGTCTTCATTAATCACACGCAGCGTCGCAAAGCCCATGTGGCTTGGGTCAAAGTACTCACCAAAGGAGAAGGTGTGACGACTATCAAGCCAACCAAAGTTTGCAATGCCTCGTTCTTGAGCGGGTCGAAGGGTAATCATCGTTCGTACCTCCTTAATTCAGTGGAGAATCTTTTTTGGGCGTACTATGATTATGGATTGAATCTTCAGAAAAGACAATTACCTATTCAGGAAACACATTGTATCCAAATCGTCTACAATTATCGGTATGGATAAATTTGAAAGTTTGCGGGCCTTTACCCAGGTTGTCACCGCTGGCGGGTTCGCTGCTGCCGCTAGAGAAATGGGACTGTCACGCTCAGCCGTTAATAAATTGGTGATTGGGTTAGAGAATGAACTGGGTGTGCAACTCCTCCATCGCAGTACCCGCGTGGTTACTCCAACCGAAACAGGCCGAGCCTTTTATGAACGGTGTGTCGATATTTTGGCAAGTTTAGAAGAAGCTGAGCGGGCGATCGCCGATCTCAACGAAGCCCCCAAGGGTACTTTGCGAGTCAATGCGCCAATGTCGTTTGGTACGTTACACCTGGCACCTGCTTTAGCCGATTTTTTAGTTCTCTACCCCGAGCTACGGGTGCAACTCACCCTCAGCGATCGCTTTATTGACCCGATTGAAGAAGGCTTTGACATCACTGTGAGAATCGCCACTCCGCAAACAAGTGCCAGTCTAATTGTGCATCCCCTGGCTCCGGCGCAACGAGTGCTATGTGCAGCACCAAGTTATATTGCCACGCATGGGGCACCGACTCACCCTAACGAATTGCGCCACCACTCATGTCTGCATTATGGACAGCTAGCAGTTGAAGACCACTGGACTTTGATTGGCCCTGATGGAGAGTACACGGTTGCTGTGCAGGGGGCATTGTGCTCAAACAATGGAGAAGCCTTGCGAGATGCCGCCGTGCGTGGTCTGGGAATTACTCTTTTACCACGTTTTATTATTGAGCCAGAGCTTCAACAAAAAAAACTGCTCATTGTTCTACCTGACTATCCCCCCACTGAACTCCAGATCTCAATCATCTATCCTGTCAATCGCCATCTCTCTACAAAAATTCGACTTCTCGTTGAGTTTCTCCAAGAGCGCTTTAGTCAGAACTTTCAGCTGCTTCAAAATTTGCTCTAGCGGGTACACAACACATTTCTCTAAATTCGTCTAAAGGGGCGATCGCGCCTAGCTCATACACACCTAGCAAACCACTCAAAATACACTTTTCAGCAAAATTATATTTTGTTGGGGTGTTACATTAGCCACGGAAGTTTGCTGTTTCGCGAGAGCCTGTATGAAGTCACCCAACCTGAAACTCGTCAGTCTAATGTTCCTCACAGGAATTACTGTTTGGGGGGGGATACCCTTACTGCATTCTTTTTCGCGTCCTGCACTTGCTCAAACTACGGCTCAAAAAGAAAGCGATCGCCTGTTTAAGTTAGGGATTCAGCAGTATCAGACTCGACAAATCACCGGGGCAATCCGCTCGTTGCAGCAGGCACTCAAGATTTACCAACAAACGAGCGATCGCCGGGGTGAAACAGAAACTCTCCTATTTTTGGGGCTTTCTTATACCTCGCTCAAACAATATGACTCCGCGATCGCCTATTCAGAACAGGCATTGGCCCGATTTCGCGAATTGCGGGATATTCAAGGTGAAGCGTTGGCACTGATGAATTTAGGCAATGCCTACAACGCCTTATCACAATACGCAAAAGCAATTTCTTACTATCAGCAGACATTGCCAATTTATCAGCGGTTGGGCGATCGCGAAGGTCGAGCAATTGCCCTGATGAACTTGGGCAATGCCCATAACGAGCAATCTCAGTACACTGCAGCCATTCCTTATCTTGAGCAAGCGATCCCCCTCTTTCGCGCAGTGCAAAATACAGGCGGTGAGGCGATTTCCTTTTATGATTTGGGCAATGCTTACTTTTCACTCGCAAAGTATTCCAAAGCTATTTCCTATTATCAGCAAGCGTTACCGCTCTTTCAGACAACAAAAAATCAGGCGAGCGAGGCTGATGTATTGAATCGATTGGGCGTTGCTTACGATTCCTTATCTCAATATCCTGAAGCGATTCGCTACTTTGAGCAGGCGTTGTCGATTTATCAAGCCCTGCAAAACCGCGAAGGTGAGGCAAAAATGCTGGGAAATTTGGGCAATGCTTATCGCGCTTTGTCTCAATACGCTCAGGCGATCGCCTACACCAAACAAGCCATCCCTGTCTTTCGCGCATTAAAAGACCCAAATAGTGAAGCGACGGCTCTCACAAATCTGGGCAATATTCATATCTCTTTATCCCAAACTTCTCAAGCAATCACCTACTACGAGCAGTCATTGCCCATCTTTCGAGAATTGGGCGATCGCGCTGGCGAAGCCAACACACTCAACAATTTGGCAGTCGTTTATGTTTCTCAAGCGCAATTTCCTAAAGCGATCGCTTACCTTGAGCAAGCCTTGCTAATTTACCAAGCAACGCAAAACCGCGAGGGTGAAGCGTCGGTATATGCAATTTGGGGTAATGCTTATCTAATTCAGGCTCAATACTCCAAAGCAATCACTTATTACGAGCAGGCGTTACCAATTTTTCGGCAAGTTGGCGATCGTAATCGTGAGGGATACGTACTGGATAACTTGGGCACGACCTTTTCTTTCCTGCGGCAATACGAAAAAGCGATGAGCTATTACAAGCAGTCCTTACCAATTTTGCGGGCTGTGAGCGATCGCAATGGTGAAGCGATCTCACTCAGTAATCTAGGTCGTATGCTATTGGCGATGGAACAACCGACTCAGGCCGAACCATTCTTGCGTCAGGCGATTCAACTACGCGAGTGCCTTCGGGTTGGACTAACGGATGATCAAAAAGTGTCTATTTTTGAGGATCAAAAAGATGCTTACCAAAGTTTGCAACAAGTCCTGATTGCCCAAAATAAGCCAGCCGAAGCATTAGAAATTGCCGAACGGGGTCGCGCCCGCGCTTTTGTCGAGTTGCTGGCCCAACGCCTTAACCCGCTGCCTAATGCGTCTGATGTCTGCACCCCGGTACAACCGCCTAATCTGGTTCAGATTCAACAAATTGCCAAACAACAAAATGCCACTCTGGTTGAGTATTCAGTCATTGGGCGCGATCGCTTATTCATTTGGGTTGTGCAACCTAATGGAAAGCTTCACTTTCGCGAGGTCGAGCTGAAAGCCAGCCTCAAGGGTATCGCTCTGGCAGAATGGGTGAAAATGACGCGTTATGAAGATTTAAATGTGCGCGGTCGTGGAATTGGGCTTGTTGAAAGCCCAGCCGAAACGCAGAATGCTGAACTGCTCGACAAAGCCAACTTAAACACGTTGCACCAGTGGTTAATTGAGCCGATCGCCGAGCTACTGCCTCAACAAGCCGATCAGCGCATTATTTTCATTCCCCACGACGCGCTGTTTTTGGTGCCTTTTGCTGCGTTGAGAGATGCAGAAGGCCGCTACCTAATTGAGAAACATACGATCGCGACAGCCCCCTCGATTCAAACTTTGGCACTGACACGCAAGCAAAAGCAGGCGATCGCAAGCAGATCGAAAGGAGGAGCAGCATTAATTGTAGGAAATCCCGTGATGCCGGAGGTAACGGTTATTGCAGGAGAAAAACCAGTCCAACTGGCGGCCCTCCCCGGAGCCAAAGCCGAAGCGCAAGCGTTGGCAACCCTATTCAAAACGTCGGCATTGCTTGGGGCACAAGCAACCGAAGCAACCGTCAAGGCTCAAATGCCAAAGGCGTCTCTGATCCATTTAGCAACGCACGGATTGTTTGATGACGATCGCGGCTTAGAAAGTGCCCTGGCTTTAACCCCAACCGACACAGAAGACGGATTCTTAACCGCAGCTGAGATGAGTGACTTGAGCCTGCAAGCCAAATTGGTTGTGCTGAGCGCCTGCGATACGGGTCGCGGCAAAATTACCGGAGATGGCGTGATTGGTTTATCGCGATCGCTCATCTCAGCCGGAGTGCCCAGTGTAATTGTCTCTCTCTGGGCCGTACCCGATGCCCCAACCGCTTTTTTGATGACTGAGTTCTACAAAAATCGAGAATCCACTGGAGATCATGCAAAAGCCTTGCGGCAAGCAATGCTGACAACCTTACAGCGATATCCCAAACCTCGCGACTGGGCGGCTTTTGCCTTGATTGGTGAGTCTTAGCGCAGACCCCATTCCAATGATTAGGGATAGTGATGTTCTTTCATATCATCAAAACTTCTTTCTGACATGTTCGCCTGCCGCTCTGTTGTTCGATTCTCATCCTCGTCTGGTTCAGGCGTCGGAGTCGTCATCAAAATATTCAGTTGTTGGCATCGCGCATGAACTCTACGCCGCATTTCTGAGCGAATCCGTTCAGTCCGCTGAGGATTAGCAGTGTGAGCGTTGACTTCGTAAACAATATAATCATCTTGAAAGGCTTTGTGTTCCACCCAAGGCTCTGGGTATGGCAGGATATCGTAGGTTTCCAACGCAGCTTCAGTCAAGATGGAATAGACCTTTTCCCAAGGAACGTCGTAGGTGAAGTAGACTTCGACAAAAACAACGGGTGGGGTTTCTTCTTCAAGTTTGTAGTTCACCCGAAAGTTGGTAATTTTGCCACTTAAAACATTGGCATTTGGAATGCTGACAAAACGATTTTTGTCCGTGCGGAGGCGTGTCACCATCAGCCCTTTCTCAAGCACCACACCGATTACACCCTCGATTTCAACCTTATCCCCAATTCTAAAAGCGCGGGTGTAGGTCAACAAAATACCTGCAATGATGTTTGAAATTGCCGAGCTAGAACCCAGCGAAATTAACAGACCTAAAAAGATAGAAACACCCTGAAACGCATCACTTCCAGAACCCGGCAAGTAAGGAAAAGCAACAACTGCAAAAAATGCGACTAGCAAAATCTGAGCAATACGAGCAGTTGGAGTTGCCCATTCACGATCAAAACCCGGAATTGAAACTGCATCCTTGTCAACTTCTTCAAACAGAAACTGAACGAATTTAAGAGCGTAGAAAGCAATGACAATGATGAGAAACAAAAAGATCAGATTGGGGATATACGAAAGAAATCCCCCAAAAATCTGACCTAAAGCTGCGCCAATGGTCGAAAAGATCCCTTCTGAAATTGAGCTGGTTTGTGGAAAGAAACTCAGTACCGAATTTAAGTAAACAGATACCAATGTCAGAATGATGAGAATCCGCGTGATGTTAGTAATGCGGGTGAGGGTTTGTCCAATTCTTTCAGCACTGACTAGCTCACGACTGCCTAGGCGAATCGATCGCATCCGGGTCGTATTTAATACCCACAGCTTTTGCTTAACAATGTAAAATACCCGTCTAATCAGAGCTAGACTCAGCATTAAAAGAATAGTCGCGATCGCAGTTTTGCCAGCACCGATGATTAACTCTTGCACTGACGTAGGCTGCCCCCCAATAAACGGCAACGGCGAAACATCAGGACTGGGTTGCTCAACTGGCTCCGCTTGGCTAAAGAGAGACGCTCCCACAACGCTATGTGCAACATACGGCAAAGTGGCAAATTGAGGAGTTGCGTTTGAAATTGTTGGTAGGAGGAGGGAGATACCAACCGCTAAAAGTAGAACCCAAAAGTGTCTACTCGGCTTTAAAGGAACTGCTCTACGATTCTTTGAAAGACGCATTTGAGAACTCCTCCACACAACAAATACCGCAATTTAGATGCAGGTTTGTTACTTCACCCGCTCATTTTATGCCTGCTGACTTTAGCCAGGAGCTCGCCAGTGTAAATACTCTTAACACTATAATCTAAAGCACTTCTAAAAACAGTCAACTTAGTTCTCTTGAACTGAACTGCAAATCTTGAGAGTAAACCACTTTAAAGACACCTCGGCCCAACAAATATTGAACGTTAGGTTTAGGTTGTAGAGTTAATACCAATTATGTTTGAGGTCGCATATTATTGCCGCTCTCCCTAGCCCCTTAAAAAGGGGAGCTAAGGGGGGATCTCATTCTACGGATCTTCATAACAAACTGGCATAAGTTTGAATGAGTCCTATTGAACCATAAATGTTCTAGATACGACCTATCGCTCTTCTAAACCGTTAAAAGATTAGGGGAGTTATGGGAGAACATTTTGGGAGAAACGTTTTCTCACAAATACACAGCACTGTTTTCCATAGAGAAAAGATTGTTCTATCTATCAAAAACCCCTCACTCCAGAGACTAAACTATCCAGTTTCTACAACGTCCTGATGTCATCTCTCCAAAGTAGTATTTTTTGCCGCCAAGTTGATTGACTGGAGTTTGGACTAATTCAAAAAATACACCCTATTTAGGAGGGGCGCTAGCGAAGCCATGCCAAAGGCTATTGCCGCAAGGCTATACGGCTGTTCGCCCTTACGTATAGTGGAAAATCGCGTTTAGTCTAAAGTCCAATGATTGAATAGTCGGCACCGATGCCGATAGCAATTAAAAGCTCAGCCTGCTAACAGACTGAGCCAATTACAAAAATAAGGATTCTCTGGCAAGTTACTTCATGAATTGTTGAGCTGTTGAACTTCCTCTACTCAAAATCCCGTTAAACTCTCGCTTTACCGCTTTGTTCTGAGTAAAAAAGACTCCCGAACTTCTTCGCGATCGCGTCCAATTACATCTACTTGATAGCGTTCTGGAGCCACTAAAGACTGAATCTGTTTCTTCTCACAAATCCATGACAGGTAATCCAGCGCAGTCTGACGCTTTGTCTGCAACATCATGATCTGCTGTTGACTCAAAGGAAGATCATCTTTGGGGATCGTTCCCATTGGGATGCCGATCGCCGTGTTAACTTCTTGAGCTTGGGCAATGCGTTGCTTCAAATCTTCTGGCAATGGCTCCGCAATATTAAGCGCTTCAGGAGTGGTCAGCAGCAGCGAGTCTAAAAAGCTACGGAAGCCAAGAAAAGCCAACCGATACATTAGCACCTGGCTAAACTGCCCCCAGAAGTAGCCACCATGAACGTCTCTACCTTTTTTGGGAAAGTGCTTAGGCGAAAAGGTGGCATAGGCAATAAATAAGCGGAAGTAGTCAAACAGGGTGAGGGGCGATCGCTGCCCACCCAAAATCATGATGTAGGAGTCCTGCTTTAACGACTCTGCGTTGTAGTAAGCCCGGTCTTTGTATTCGGTGCAGTCAAAGTAGGTAAACAAATCTGCGATCGCCTCTTCGTCAACCTCATTGGGGGCAACCGTTTCTTCCGCAACTTTGTACTCACCTCGTTGCTGTTTCTGCACGGTGGGGTCAAGACTTTGATTGGCTCCCTGATTGATCACACTCAACGTCAGGTACTTGAGTAGACTGTCACTCAAAATATAGGGGGGACGATCAGGCTTCTTCTCAAGATTCACAATGCCATACTTCTCAGTGCGGCGGCGGCGACGTTTTGACTCATCAAACCAGGGCTTGATTGTGACGTTACCCAGACGATAACCATGAAAGCGAGTGCGCGCCGGAAACGAGAAATAGTTGGCAGCGGTTGAGGCCAGACGCAACGCCAAATCGCCTTCATTGCTAAAAAGATAGGCTTCTTCAAATCGGCGCAGGGCTGACCGCAAAAAGTTCGCACGACCTGACTGAATTGCCAGAGTGGGAATATCGGGCGATACTAGGAGCAAACGACCTAAGCAGAAGACACGCCCAACGCGGGAAGAGGGCAATTTTTCGACCGAACTTTCGATCGCACCAACAGAGCTGGGGTCAAACACATCTGAGAGAATTCGAATCACCTGGGTTGTGACGTGCGCACCCATGCTATGCCCAATCAGCGATAACTTAATGGTGTTCTGCCGCCAAAATTGCTCAGCCCGGTCATACTCTAGCCCCTGTAACACAACCAACCGTTGCATAATGCTGGTGAGCGTGTCGTTACTAATATCTTTCGGCACATCAATCTCAAGCCGCAAACGGGTCAGAAATCGCTTAAACCGAGGGTCATTGGCATCAATCAGCAAGTCCTGCCGTCGCCCCAACTCCCGCCGAATACACGTCAATAGACGAGAAAAAGTTGGTGAATCGTAATCCCGACAGGCATCAATTTGTTGAGCGATGCGATCGTAGAAAAACTCATCCGTCAACGTTTCCTGCATTCGCCGCTCAACTAAGCCTTGGTCAAGCTTGCGAATCACCTCAACCAGGTCAGTCACCCCAAAGTAGGTTGCCCGGTAGGAATCGCGAAAGTAGACTGTGATCCGCAGCAGGTAGAGACTCAGAACGATCGCAGCACCAATCACACCAATCAGCGCCAGCACGCCAATTCCTGCCTGATCAAACAGAAACAGCAGAATGATTGCGAGAATCGTAATGCCCAAACCTGCGAAGAACAAAGCCCTTAATAGAATTGGTAACGCGTTAAACGCATCCCGACGGATATTTTTTTGGCTCAAGCTTTCGGAGGGCCAGCGATAGCCAATAAACACCGAGTTATTTTTTTCTCTGCGAATAAAAGAGTCGCTATTCGCAAAATTACACAGGGGTTGATACCAGCCTTCTTTAACCCCGTCATGCGCTTGGCCAACCGGGCCTGTGTTGTAGCCGTGAATTGCAATAACCAGACTGGGATCTCCCTTACCCGACAGCACATTTTCGTAGAGACAATCCACGACATCTTTAATCGTAGGCAGGTCTTTATCCGTTAAGTCAGTCAGGTCTTCAACGTTGGCCGGAGCCGTACTGCGAACAAAATACCCTGGAATGACAAGCTGCTCTGGGTTATCAAATAGATTCTCAATTAAAATCTCCATTGGCGATCCGTTCTCCTGACTCATACACCCTGCTCTGCGATTTTGAAATCTGCATTGCGGTACCATCATGGCTGAACTTTCAGTAATTGCAGCAGTTCAAAAACAATTCACCACAAAAAACTCGCCAGATTTTATTGCCGCCAGTTGACATCCTCCCACCCCTAAAGGAGTGGGATTCCTAAGACTCACGACTTAGGTTTCTGTTTCTTTCCATTACTGGACTTTCGCAACTGCCCTTTAGACTCATGCCTATCAGGTCTTATGTTCGCTCCACAGACTTTA
>DVDV01000351.1 GCA_015296075.1 Leptolyngbyaceae cyanobacterium M33_DOE_097
CGCTCAATTCCTGCTTTCGCTTGGCGATAGCGCTGTTCCAATTCCTCCAGGCTTAAGTGAGGGGCAATTTGAATCCGTCGTGGCATTACTTTTTCCAAACCCGCTACTCTTATTATGTACGTTCAAGCGGATTTGATATAAGTCCCCCGATCTGGCGGCTTCGCCGCCCCCAAATCTCCGCTAAAACATCAATCAAAAAGTCTGTTTTTGGATGGTATAGCGCTACGCATAAAAGTTGGTACAAGAGGATGTGGGAGCTGCGCTCCCAGCCAGGGGTTTCACCCCTGCACCCCGTCCTAACATTTTCCAGTATTGCTATAAGTAGCCACTATTGTTCTGATTTGGCGCGATCGCACTGCCAATCGCCTTTCGAAAAAAAACAGCCATCTTGCTGGGATGGCTGTCTCTGACTAACACGGGAAAGAGCAAATAATTAGCAGTCGTAGTAGAGGGCAAACTCGTAGGGGTGAGGCCGAATGCTAACCGGAATCACCTCGTTATCGAGCTTGTAGCTAATCCAGGTGTTAATGAAGTCTTCAGTGAAGACACCACCCGCCGTCAAGAACTCATGATCATTCTCAAGGTTCTTCAGCGCATCCATCAATGAGCCAGGAGTCGAAGGTACCTTCGCCAACTCTTCAGGGCTGAGGTCATAGATGTCCACATCCAGAGATGAACCGGGATCAATTTGATTCTTGATACCGTCGATACCTGCGCACAGCATGGCTGCAAACGCCAGGTAGGGGTTACAAGAAGCATCCGGGCAACGGAACTCAAGCCGCTTCGCTTTTGGATTTGAACCCGAGAGCGGAATTCGAATCGAAGCTGAACGGTTACCTTGAGAGTAAGCCAGGTTCACAGGAGCTTCAAAGCCAGGAACCAGACGCTTATAAGAGTTTGTTGTGGGGTTGGTGAATGCCAACAGGGCAGGGGCGTGCTTCAACAGACCACCGATGTACCACAGAGCAGTTTGGCTCAGGTCTGCGTAGCCATCACCAAAGAAGGTGGGTTGGCCTTCCTTCCAGATCGACTGGTGGCAGTGCATCCCGGTACCGTTGTCGTTAAACAAAGGCTTCGGCATGAACGTGACTGTCTTGCCATACTTCTTAGCAACGTTCTTAATGCAATACTTGTAGGTCAAGAGGTAGTCAGCCGCTTTTACCAATTCAGCAAAACGGAAGCCCAGCTCGCACTGACCGCCCGTTGCCACTTCGTGGTGGTGCTTCTCGATGGGTACGCCACAATTTGCCATTGTCAACAACATTTCAGTTCGAATGTCTTGCAATGTGTCTGTCGGCGCAACAGGGAAATAACCTTCCTTATAACGAGGCTTGTAACCCAGGTTTCCACCCGGTTCTTCGCGACCAGAGTTCCAACGCCCTTCGGTACTGTCAACGTAGTAGTAGCCAGAGTTTTGAGTTTGGTCAAAGCGAACGTCATCAAATACGAAGAATTCTGCTTCGGGGCCAAAGTAGGCAATATCGCCGATACCAGTGGACTTCAGGTAGTCGATCGCTTTGTAGGCGATCGCGCGAGGACAACGGCTGTAGAGTTCGCCTGTCCGGGGTTCAATAATCGTGCAGATCATGCTAAGGGTCGGCACTTCCATGAAGGGGTCGATCCAAGCGGTATCTGGATCGGGCACCATTGCCATGTCTGAGTCGTTGATCGCTTTCCAGCCTCGGATACTTGAACCGTCGAAAGCAACACCCTCAGTGAAGCTGCTCTCATCAATCATGTTGTGGTACAGCGTCAAGTGTTGCCAGGTGCCTGGGGTATCAATAAATTTCAGGTCAATCAACTGAATTTGATCACGCTTGATCCATTCCAGGATCTCTTGCGGGGTCGCCATGAAGTACTCCTTAATAGCTGTTCTGTCTCAACAAGGGGAAGAAAGTTACCCCAAAACAAACGCAAATCCCTCCAAATGGTCGCTATAGAAATCGCACTACAGCGATACCCCAGATATTCAGGCTTACGTTTCATCTGAATCATCCTAGAGATAGGGTAAGGCGCAAATTGTATCGCAAGATACAATCTTGAGCTTCCCGAAAACAAATTTGAGGGTTTTCTTAAGAAAATAGATAAAACTCATGAAAGGTTCGGCGAATCGGTTGTTGTAGTGACATTCGATCGCCCTTTTCTCTATCAAAGAAATGTTAAGTAAAATTACAACAAGATCGCTGAAAAGCACGACTTAGCACCGTCTTACGGTACACATCGTGGTAGACTGATGCTTAATATTTGAGCCAAAAAACCACTACCCAAGCCTTAACCTTTGACAGCAAAATTAGTTCGCTGTGTTCAAAAAAATTAACAGAAAAATTTAGTAATCTCAGGGGTTGTTTCGTTCTGTAGGCTAGGCGCTCTTAATTAGTGGTAAATTCATTGGCTCAGATGCATAACGAGTCAAAATATGATTTGAGCAAGATTGGGAGATCCATTTCATGCGGGATGCAGTCACAAGTCTGATTAGAAATTACGACATCACTGGGCGATACCTGGATCGCAATGCCCTCGACAGCCTGAAGTCTTACTTTGGCAGTGGGATGGCTCGCGTACAGGCAGCGGCAGTCATCAATGCAAATGCCGCCGATATCGTCAAACTGGCCGGGTTGCGCCTGTTTGATGAGCTGCCTGAGCTGATTCGTCCGGGTGGAAACGCCTACACGACTCGGCGTTATGCAGCTTGCCTGCGCGATATGGATTATTACCTGCGCTACGCTAGCTATGCGATCGTTGCAGGCGACACCGATGTTCTCGACGAGCGCGTTTTAGAAGGGCTGCGTGAGACTTATAACTCACTGGGTGTGCCGATTGGTCCCACTGTGCGGGGCATCCAAATTATGAAAGAGTTGGTGCAAGAAAAGGTTGCTGAAGCAGGTATCTCTGCGGCTGTCGTCGAGCAACCCTTTGAGTACATGACGCGCGAACTCAGCGAAAAAGACCTGTAAGCTTCTCCCCATCAGGTTCTAATTAGAGAATCTGGTGGGCACTGGTTTTTACTTGATAAAACGGGACTGGCGGGATTCGAACCCTCGACCTACCGCTTAGGAGGCGGTCGCTCTATCCATCTGAGCTACAGCCCCATTTGAAAGACATAATAGCATTGCTGCTCAAAACCGCTCTGGATGTTAACAAACCGGAGCGGTTTTAGCTTTTATATGTAAAGTAATCCTGCAAATTTGTTGACCATCTGACTCAACCTCGCCAGATTTCGTTCCACGGGGAGCCACCCGTTTCTAAACCACCTGAAGCGCTGTAGGCTTCGAGCAACAGTTCCTGGCTGTGTCGTCGTCGCAGTTGCAGGTGAATATCACCCCGCAACGTGTCCTGGCAAACAAATTGCATACCCTGTCGGGTCGGTGCTCGTAATGGTGTACCAGCTTGGGTTGATTTGCCAGTTAGCTCAACCGTGTACTCAGGATTTTCTGCCCACATGCGCCAATTACCCCAAGGAGCAATCTCCCAGTGGACTTCACCATTCCAGGGGACAAACTCATAAAAAGTGCCCCGGTAGTGAATCCCCACCATCGCAACTGACTCCATCCACCACAACACGCCACGTCTACCGCCACCTGCAGTTAAAGCCAGCTCTGGCTCAGACTCAAAACAGTTGCAGTTAAACCAAAACCACTTTTCTGGAAAGGCCGCTCCCCAATTTTTTTCGCTGTAGGTGGGTGCATTGATAAAGTTGTAACGCGTGTCACCCCACTCAATCCAGCCGGTTGCTAAGCCGTGAGCCATCAAAATTTGCCAACCTGGCTCAAAAATCGGGAGAAATGAGAAAAAACCAGCTGTCGATCGCGCGGGTTCAGTCGGGTTACCCCAGCCATAAACGGGTTGCACCTGATACTGCCAGCGTGCCGTTTGCCCATTGGGTTCCTGTAACTTGCCTTGATGCCAGGTCGCAGTTACCTGGTAGCCTTCTTGAATCTGTTGCTCAAAGACCTTGGCTGGCAACTCGCGCGGTTTCAACGGTTCCTGTTGTTGCACGCTGCGCCAGTGGCCTAAACCTAAGCGATCGCGCGTGGCCCAAAATGTCTTGACATCAGGAAAGGTGCGGCAGAGGTAGCGATCGCCCGCATCCATAATTTGCGCCGTTCCACCTGAGTGCGGCTGCCCCCCTTGCGGATCCTCAATCGAGTACATGAAGGCAAAATCCTGATCAAATTCAGGCAAAGTTACCCGAAAGTACCAGCCTTCAAAGAATCGAGCCTCGTACCCTTGCCAGTGATAACCGCGATGGGGGGTTTGTAAAAATTGGTTGGCTTGTAAGCCCATTATTCGTCAGACGAATCGCCCATAATCGACCGGGTACCAGTCAACAGGTCTTCCATCTCCATACGCTGCTCCATTTGCCGCAGGAAATAACCTGTCATCATGGCCGAAGCAAGCAGCCCAGCCAAATTATCACGGTCAGTTGTAATTTTGACGTTAAACGCCTCGGAAGGCAGCATCCCAACCAAGCCTTGAACGTTGTGGGAAATGATTTGCCGAACTTCAGGGGTCGCCGACTTTGCTACTTGAGACAAAATCTCAGGTGGCTGAAGCTGGAGATACTTTAATAACTGGTTTGCATCTGGCTCTAGGGTGTCTGTTCCAAAGAGGTCTTCACCTTCAGGTCTGATCATTAGGCATTACCTGCGAGCTTTATTGCTATTTTGCCATCTCATGCCCCAATCTTGCACTGGTCATTTAACGGATGGGGGGCTATTCCTATAGAAAAGTTCAGAATTTTTACTGAATCTCGGATGATGGTTGCACCTTTTGCGTAAACTCGTGGGGCAGTTGGTTGAGTTGAAAGTACTGATGAAATTTATCAGTAACTTGCAGCCAATAGGAACGTCCATCTGTTTGGCGACGCTTACGGACAAACCCTTGCTGCACTAACTCTTGCACATGCTGATAGGCGTTAGAGCCTCGCAGATCTACCAAATCTGTTTGGCTAATGGGGCCTTTAAGGGCGATCGCGGCAAGCGTTCGGAGCGCACCCACTCCCAAATCAGCCGGGATCAGCTTCTGCATCAAACCGTGATAGACCTCGCGAAGCTGCAAGCTAAAGCCTGCGGGTGTTTCAATGATTTCAAGTGCTGTTTCACGGCGGGCATAGTCTTCCATCAGTTCTAACACCCCTTCTTGCGCTGCCGCGCGATCGCACCCAGCAAACTCAGCGATCTCCGCAAGTGTCAGGGGTTGCGCCTTCAGATAAAGAATTGCCTCAATAATCGGAGCCAATTGAGCCATAACAAACCAGGAGATAGAACCTTCGGAAGCTCCATATTCGCCCATTTTGGCTAGCTTGCCCAGATCCGGCTCAGGAGCGCATTAGAAAATAGCCGATGCTGCCTGCAAATTCAGTGCGAGTCCCCTTCCCTTTGCCGTTGTTTTCTTCCTTCCTCTCTTTTTCCCTCTACTCGCTTCTCTTTTCCCACAATAAAACCTTAAGGAAGACGGGTGATGAGAGGTTGTGTGGTAATTATGCAGAGTGGTCAATCGTAAGAGGAGTCTTATGAGCCGAGTTGGTTCAAAATCCCCGCAGTCGTTGTCAGCAGATGCAGAACGTCGAGGCTGGCGATCGCAAGCCTATGCCTTTTGGAAGTTTAGTCGTCCGCACACCATCATTGGCACCAGTCTCAGTGTTTTTGGCATCTATCTGATCGCGATCGCCCAGGGCGTTCCATTTCAACCGCTTGTGTTGGCAATTACCTGGCTTGCGTGTCTTTGCGGCAACGTTTACATCGTGGGCTTAAACCAACTAGAAGACATCGCGATCGACAAGATCAATAAGCCTCACCTGCCTCTGGCCGCAGGAGAATTTTCGCGCCGACAGGCTATCGCGATCGTGGCACTAACTGGAATTGCTGCGCTTGTTTTGGCGGCGATCGGTAGCCTAAAGTTGCTGGCGATGGTCGGCTTAAGCCTCTTAATCGGTACAGCCTACTCTCTGCCGCCCGTGCGATTAAAGCGGTTTCCTCTGTTAGCCGCATTCTGTATTTTTACGGTGCGTGGCGTGATTGTGAACCTTGGCTTATTTTTTCACTACATTCAACAATGGACAGTGCCACCTTTAATGTGGGCCTTAACTCTGTTTATTGTGGGTTTTACGGCCGCGATCGCGCTTTATAAGGATATTCCCGATGTTGAAGGCGACCAGCAGTATCGAATTCGTACATTTACCCTGCAACTGGGGCGAGAGCGTGTATTTCAAATTTCAGTTGCTTTGATTGTCGCCTGCTATGTGGGTATGGCGATCGCGGCTGTTTTTGGTTTGCCGGGTGTTGAACCAAACTTTGTGATTGCGTCGCACCTTGTGGCTGCCCTGTTGCTGCTTTGGCGTACTCACAAGGTGGATTTGCATAGCCGGACAGCCGTGGGTAAAAGCTACCAATTTATTTGGAAACTTTTCTTTCTAGAATATTTGCTGTTTCCAGTCGCATGTTTGCTCCAGCAAAGTTAGGTCACCCTTAAAACTTAACTGTTGCTCAAAATCTATTTCTACAATATCAACGTATTTACTACAGGGCCGACGGAGAGGCTTTGATTGTTCTTGATTTAGCCCCTTCGCATGGCAAGCTCATTGTTGGATGCTACTTACTTTTAGTAGAGAGTAAGGCTTTCCACTTTTAATTGAATTCGATTACATTAATCGACGGAAAGGGCTTGCGTTGGCACGGGCCCTTCAATTGCGATAGTTGCCATTTCTCTATGCGTAACACTTTCAATTTTGCGCCTGCCGTTTCCCATACATCTGGAGAGGTACTGTATGTTAGCAACCGATGATCTTTTGTGGTTAATTCACCCGGCGATCGCCATCACCTTTGTGTTTCCTCTGATTGGGATTGTGATTTATAAATCCCTGCAGACGCGTCAGCGTCGTTTAGAAGTTGCGGCAGGCGCTAAGAGCAAAGTTCCTCCGTCGGCTGGGGCTGAGCATGTGCAGATTGGCCGATGGCTGAGTAGCTCGGTTGTTGGCATTACACTGCTAGGCATGGCGCATCCTTTATTTACTAAAAAAACAGCTCAAGAAACCTGGGCGGCAAATTCAGGTCAGTTCATTTTTGTTTTGTTAATTTTTGTTTTGAGCGTTGCCTCTTTAGTGTTTTTACATCGGGCAAAACCAAAAATTTGGCGCGCAGTTTTTGCCACTTTAACTGGCATGGGGATTTTTATTTTGGGCTGGCAAAATGATTTGCAAGGTAAACCAATTGTTTGGCGTCGCGATTTTGAGTGGCAGGTTTCTCACTTCTATTTTGGAATTGCTGCGGCTATGTTGATGATTTTTTCGCTGGCGACTATCCAAGACATTTACAAGGATCGAATGAATCGTTGGCGGAATGCCCATATCATTCTCAATTCCATTGCTACTTTACTTTTTATCAGCATTGCGATTACGGGGACACGCGATTTGCTAGAAGTGCCTTTGACATGGCAAAACAAGTACATTGAGCAGCTTTATATCAATCAATGTCAAACTCAGCCATGTGAAATTAAACCTGCGCCTGCTCCTGCAGAACAATCAAAGTAGAAAATCGTTGCGAATGGAAGTGCGATCGCTGCTTTGAATAGGTTATTCAATCAAAGGATGACAACAAGAGAAGCGCCCACAATCAGCGCATTAAAAAAGGTGGAGATGTTGAGATTCTCCACCCAGTCACTTCACTAGAAACCACCCTTTCGTCCGAAACTTCTACAGCAAGTTTGCTGCTTTAAGAGGTAAAAATAAGTCGTTGCGTCTAAAGAGTTGGGATGATAACTAACCTTTTTTGTTGCGTGACCGCTCGCTTTTCTCCCCTTCAAAAGGCTGAACGCCTGATGATGGATACGAGTCGTCATTAGCACCAAAAATGCGAGACATTGCATCTGAAATGTACTCAAGCATATCGTCGATCACTTTTGGAATTGACATAGAAATCACCTCAATCCTTAGCTAATTGTTTCGAGTTCAACAAACAATTTGAACATGGAAATTAAAGTGTTTCGGTATAGGCTTACATAGACTCTTTGCAATCTAAGTAAGCTTTTAAGTAAAGCGCGGACTTTAACCTAATCCATGTTCCTTAACAAGAATTCATCGATAAGAATATTGATTTACTTCTTGGTTTCCTGACATCTTTATTATCGGAAGATTCTAGAAAAACAGGTCAGGTTCGCATTAAATGTTAAAGTTTCCGAGTTAGTAAGTATTCACGGTACTTGTAGCGATTACTCCTAACAAAATAAAGAACATTAATTCTATTTAGAGGATGGCTGAATAGCTGAGATTTCACACAAAACTTCTCCTATCCTCTTAAACTCTCATCAGGCTCCATTTTCGGCGTAGAAAAAGGAGAGATAGAGTTAAAGTCCCTTCTTTCAGCGTCGGAGGCATAGAAAGCAGGCATTCAGACCAACACAAGAGCTATTTAATCCAGGTTATAGCCATAGTCATCCTGGTTAAGACGAAAGCTGCTTGGGGCGAATTCCCACACTCCCATTCTCCTAATACCAATTCTTCAAAACTGGGCTACAGATGATTATTTGTAAGGACGGTATTTCCTTCGGAAACGCTACGCGAACGCGAACCGCCCGTACGGGGATCTGTAAATGGGATTTAGAGAATTGGTATAAGCCAGCCATCCTTGCTCACCGCAAAAAGAGCCAGAGCGATCGCCCTGACTCAGTTGTTGCAGTTTTGTTGAAAGCCCAGTGTTAGAAGCCTTCGGGTTGTTGCCCAGAAACCACAGGGGCGATCGCGCTGAGTTTCAAATCGGGGTGATCGGCTTCCACCTGGTGCAAGTTCCACTCATTCCGAAATAGCAGCACAGGCCGATTCCAGCCATCTTTCACTATGGCTGTGTTGAACAATCGTCCCACTTTTTCGAGTGCTTCCCAGCCATCGGTGACCCAGCGAGCAACGCTATAGGGCAAAAGATCCAGGTTGGTTTCGACTCCGTATTCATTCAACATGCGAAACTGCACAACCTCAAACTGAAGTTGCCCCACAGCCGCCAAAATTGGCTCCCGCTTGGCCTCGTCGGCGGAGTACATGATTTGAATCGCCCCTTCTTCTTGCAGTTCAGAAACGCCTTTGCGGAACTGCTTAAACTTTGAGGGGTTGGGATTTTTCAGATAGGCAAACAACTCTGGCGAAAAGCTGGGAATGCCCTCGTATTCTAGGTTTTTACCAATGTAGATCGTGTCACCGATCGCAAATACTCCAGGGTTGTTTAGACCAATGACATCGCCTGGATAGGCTTCTTCAATCACTTCACGATCCTGGGCAAACAGTTTTTGCGGACGTGAAAGGCGAATCGTTTTACCTGTACGGGCATGACTGACCACCATATCTTTCTCAAACTTGCCAGAGCAGACGCGCACAAAGGCGACGCGATCGCGATGTTTGGGATCCATATTGGCTTGTAGCTTAAACACAAACCCCGAAAACTCTGGGTAAGTGGGAGGCACAACCCCAATCGTGCTGGTATGGGGGGCTGGCTTGAGAGCATAGTCGAGAAAGGCTTTGAGAAATAACTCGACCCCAAAGTTGGTCATCGCACTACCAAAGAAAACGGGGGTGAGCTTGCCCTGGTGAATCTTCTCAAGATCAAACTCAGAACCGAGGCCTTCTACCAACTCGATTTCGTCTTTGAACTGATAGTAGAGGTCTTGTTCAAGCAGGTCTTCAATGCGTGGATCGCCCAAATCAACCACGGTATCTTTCGCTTCTCTTGAACCGTGTTCAGACCGCTCAAATAGGTGAATTTGTTGGGTTTGGCGGTCATAAACACCCTTAAAGCGATCGCCCATGCCAATCGGGTAATTTACCGCGTAGGTCTGCAAGCCCAACTCCTTCTCAATTTCGTCCATCAACTCTAAAGGCTCTCGGCCGGGGCGATCTAGCTTGTTGACAAACGTAAAAATAGGCAGCCCCCGTAGTCGGCAGACTTCAAATAATTTGCGAGTCTGTGGTTCTAGACCTTTAGCCGCGTCAATTAACATCACCGCATTATCGGCTGCGGCCAATGTGCGATAGGTGTCTTCGCTAAAGTCCTGGTGGCCGGGAGTATCGAGTAAATTGATCTGGCATCCCTGGTAGGTAAATTGCAGTACCGTTGAGGTGATCGAGATCCCCCGTTGTTGCTCCATTGCCATCCAGTCAGAGGTGGCGTGGCGTTGTGCACGACGAGCTTTAACCGCGCCCGCTTCGTGAATCGCACCTCCGTACAGCAATAACTTTTCGGTGAGGGTTGTCTTACCTGCGTCGGGGTGAGAAATGATGGCAAAATTTCGCCGCATTTCAACTGCCTGTTGCAGTTCAGCCTCAATTTCGGTAGACATGGGAATACCTGGCAAATGGATCACACAAGAATCTAAAGTCTAACAACATCCGTGAGGGGCTTCAACAAAGATCGGCGATCGCTGCTTAAACTTTCGCCCGTTGCATCTGTCGATATAGCGATCTTGTTTGGACTGTGAAAAGGTTGCCGCAAAACCCTTTTCGTGAACCCTTAATCGTTGCACGAATCAGCTAGGACTGCTCCAGGCTAGGACGCTTAAAGAGGTAAAAGGCCAACCCAAAGAATGGTAATAACCGGGCAAGCCACAACATTTGGCGATTTTGCCACTTGCGACGGGCCATATCATCACTCACTAACCAGCCTTGAAACAACCAGAAGACGCCTAAATCGACCACAAAAGAGTATGTCAGGCGATCGCTCCGGAGCAAAGTCAACAACGCCTCCCAGCGATCGCTCAAGTTGCCCCACTCTGGCCGAGCCAGCATTGCCCAAAGTAGAGCAACTCCGGCTAGTCCGATGATAGCGATTGGGAGGAAGCGGCTTTCCCCCAGTTGCTCAAGTCGGGTTAAGGGTGGAGTGGGTGGTTCTGGATTTGAGCGCCGCACGCCTAACCAGGGCAGGTAAAACACATTTGTTAGAAAGGCTGTGCCAAGCAAGAACGGCAAAATCGGCAAACGTTGGTTTCGTCCGTCTACCATGAAGCCCCAAAACAACAGTCCCCAGGCAATCACCAGGTGAAATAAGCCTTCTAACGCGGGATTGAGAACGGGGGCGATCGCCGGAAAGAGAAGTGGCATCACAAACCCAAAGTTAAGGCTAAGATCAAGCGCCGTTTGCAGCGTCTCAGGTTGAGTATGCAGCAGCGAAGGCCCCGGCGGAAAATTACTTAAGAGCAGGTAGCCGACGTAAACCACCCAGGCCAACCAGACGAAAATTTTTGCACCACTTCGTTGCGGTGGTTGATCAACTCCAAGGGGTTGGGTGGCAAATTCTGTCTTCATGCTTGCTTTGCTACTGTCGCGCTGATGGAAACGCCTGTGGCTTTACTTTGACCTTGAGCGATCGCCCATCCCGCAAAACTTCCACTTCAAGATTGCCCCCGATTTGGCTAGCTTCAACCTGGCTTTGTACATCAACTGCCGTTTTAACGGGCTTTCCACCTACTTTTAAGATCACATCGCCCTGCTCTAACCCGGCTTTGGCGGCAGGTGAACCATCGACGACTCGTACAATTAAAACGCCTTCGTCCTGGTCAACTTTTAAATTGGCATCTTGCTGTTCGTTAATGTCTTTACGCACGGAAGGGGTTAAATCAACCATCTGCACCCCTAAAAAAGGATGCTCAACTTTGCCCTTGGCAAATAACTGATCGGCAACTCGCTGCGCTGTCTCAATTGGAATCGCAAACCCTAACCCCTGTGCATCGGCTCGAATCGCAGTGTTAATCCCAATCACTTGACCGCGATCGTTCAACAACGGTCCCCCAGAGTTGCCAGGATTAATGGCTGCATCGGTTTGAATAAAGCTAACTCGCTTGTCAGAGGGCACCCCTACCTGCGAGCTAGAACGCCCCGTCGCGCTGATGATGCCTGCGGTGACGGTGTTATCAAGCCCTAAAGGATTGCCGATCGCGATCGCCCATTGCCCTGGCACCAAGCCTTCTGATCGGCCTAACGCCACAGTGGGTAAATTATTTGCATCAATCTTAATAGCGGCGACATCGGTGACGGTATCAACCCCAACCACCTTGCCCCGAAAGGTGCGGCCATCTTTCAGCGTCACATCTACAACGTCAGTGTCTTGTACCACATGAGCATTTGTCATTACCCGCCCATCGGCTGTCAAAATAAAGCCTGACCCAATCCCCCGCTCGACCCGCTCTTGCGGAACGGGTAAATCTTCACCCCCAAAAAAACGCCGAAAAATCGGGTTCTTCAATGGTTCTGGGATGTCATTTGAAATCCGTCGGGCTGCATCAATGCGTACAACGGCAGGACCCACTTTTTCGACGGCTTGGGCAATAAAATTGGCGCTGCCAGAAGTGCCAGGTATAAGCGCGGCTTTGCTCGGTGTGCCCGATACCGGCTGCACTTTCATCGTGTCGTTCGGTTGTGGGCTGTTAACCCGCCCCTGATTTAACCAATACTGACCACCAATCATGCCAATTCCGCTGCCAATGGCTAACAGAGAGATGTAGGTTGCCAAATGCTTAAAGGAGAGACTCATAGGTGTGTGGTAAGCAAACAAAGCGAGTGATATAACCCTAACCCATGTTCTGGCAGAATTGATGCTTCCTGAAGTCAAGATGTTAAAAAAAAGCTGCAAAACCTTTAGCAGCAGGATCTAGGCAACAGTTATCACCCGGCTAAATTTCTTGCTGCACATAAATTGGCTCAGGGATAGAAGTGACACTTACAAGCAGTCGCATGCGAATCGAATCACTTGGCTGGAGGAGCAATCTCCTGACAATTTGATAATTGCGTGCCTAGACTGGTAAAAGCCCAAGCTAACGGCAACTGGAGGGAAAAATGCGGCAGGTCGCTCAAATTTGCCTGTTCACCTTGTTTTTAAGTGTTATTGGTGTCACAACTGACACAGTTTTTCAACCCACCAAGCATGAGCGATCGCTTGCCTTAGCTGCTCCTAAAACATGCCGTCCGGCTGCCCTTTCTCAGCTCAAACGCCACAAAATTGCGGCTGGTGAAACGCTGGATAGTATTGCTCGCCGCTATAACCTCATTCCTGCCACGTTGATGGGCTTCAATCCGGTGCTGCAAACAGGTAAAGCGCCTGTCGGTGAAGTCATTGTGATTCCGCCTTACAACGGTATTCGAGTGGCACTTGCGCCAGGGCAAACGTTGCGCACTGTAGCCAAAGCCTACAACATACGTCCTGATGTCTTGTTTGAAATTAACGGTTGCCAACCGAATCCGCGAGTTGTCTTTGTGCCGGGTGTTAACTGGTCGCCGATCGCAGCTTCCTCGTCTGCGGCTACAGGGGGTACAACCGTCGATAGAATCGTCAGTGGTTTTCCTTTGCCGAAAGCCCTCGCTAAAACCGAAGTTTTACTTGGCTACGGGTGGAAACTTCAGCCTACGACAGGAGAAGTTGCTTTTCACAGTGGCATTGATTTAGCCGCACCTGTTGGTACGTCAGTATTGGCATCTGGGAATGGCACGGTTGCGTTTGCCAGCAACCAGGGTGTGTACGGAAATCTCGTTGTGATTAACCACGCTCAGGGTTTGCAAACCCGTTATGCTCAACTGGGCAGTATTCGAGTCAAGGTTGGTCAGACAGTTAAACAGGGGCAAGTGCTCGGAACTGTTGGCACCAGCGGAACTCCTAGTTCTCGGCAATCTCACCTGCATTTTGAGGTGCGATCTCGCTCTGAGTTGGGCTGGGTTGCTGAAAATTCAGAAACCTATCTAAAGAAGATTCTGGCGCAGTAATTGCAGTAGTCACCTGCCCATTAGCGGAATGGTAGCTGTAAAAGCTCACTTGCCAAGCGGGTCAAGCGGTTAGTGAGTGCTTTTGTGAGTGTTCGGGCATCTTCTTTAACGGAGCCGATCGCATAGTCAGACACTCGGATTGGCTCACCCAGTTTGATAATGACTTTTGTCCGCCAGGGCACCAGTGGGTTGCTATACCGCAGGGCGATCGGCACAATCTTGACATCCGAAGCGGGGTAGATAGCGGCCGTTTGTAGTGCTAAGCGAGCTAACCCTGGCTTCAAGGCATGAGGTAATGCTTCCCGGTAAATATCGCCTTCGGGAAAAATGACCAAAACTTCCTCTTCTGCCAATAACTCGACTCCATATCGCAGACTGGCGATCGCAGGATGCTTGGTATCAACCGGAAAACCACCCATCCGCCGAATAAACCAACCTTGAAGTCCCACGACCTCGTCTGCCGTCACCATAAAGTGCAAGTGACGACCCGTAACGTAATGTCCGGCTGCTAGCGGTACCAAAAGCGCATCCCACCGTGATCGATGGGTCGGCGCTAAAATGATTGGACCACTGGTGGGCAAGTTTTCTCGCCCCAAAATGGTGATCCGACCAAAGTAAAATGGGATTACCGCGTATTTTCCAAGTGGGTAAGCCAGCTTGAGCAGCCAGGGAACGAGACGTGAAAACGGTGTAGCGGTCTTGAGATGATACTTTTGTCGAGTTTGTCGATTTTCCGAACTTCGATTATTAAAACTGAGCGAAAGCAATGGTAGACGAGCCTGAACGGAAAGATCCGCTACACGGCGAACATCAAAGAATAGCGGTGACATATAGCGAACAAGGGAACAGAACAGCGGAGACGAAAACTTGAAAATTTTGAAAACCAGAGAACTGTGCCAAATTAGACACTCCGTACAGGTCAAATAAATAATCGCTGATCGTAGCTTTTTCTAATAATAAGAGCAAATCCAGTTCCTACCTCTACCGTAGAAAAGACTTGCGTTCCTGCCTCATTCCAAGGGACAGTTTTGTTTTTGGCATGAAGGTCTTCGGAAAATATGAAATACCTGGAAGTGCAAGCACTTGTCACTTTGCGCTTTGTCAAGTACCGAGAAATCCTGCAGTCACCTGGTTATCAAACTGTGGATCTTACTGAGATTGCGTCTCTTACCTTACGTTCACAGCCAATTGGTGAGAACCTGGTTGACTTTAAATGAGCTTTCCTGCCTCCCGTTTTTGTTGAAACCAACGTTGCAATAGCGTCCGGGAAGGTGCTTCTAAAATGCCGCCAATCACTTCAACTTTATGGTTGGAAGCCGCGCTGTCAGGCAGATTGATCACTGAGCGAACACAACCCGCTTTGGGGTCGTCGGCTCCATATACTAAAGTTCCTAAACGAGCTAAAACCAAGGCTCCGGCGCACATAGGGCAGGGTTCAAGATTGACGTAGAGGGTACAGTTTTGTAAATGCCAGGTTTGTAAGGCGATACCTGCCTGACGCAGGGCCAAAATCTCAGCGTGGGCAGTTGGGTCTTTGTCCCGTTCGCGCCGATTTTCGGCGATCGCAATGGCGTTTCCCTCTGCACTAACAACGACCGCTCCAACAGGCACCTCCCCGGCCTGAGCCGCCGCC
Organism: Leptolyngbyaceae cyanobacterium M33_DOE_097; assembly: GCA_015296075.1. GTDB lineage: Bacteria > Cyanobacteriota > Cyanobacteriia > Leptolyngbyales > Leptolyngbyaceae > DSRU01. The sequence goes on from DVDV01000351.1 coordinate 15,363, forward strand.
TCAGCTGCAACTAATGCTTGCTGCATCCAATAAGTATGGTGGGCGTAGATGGAATTTTCATTTTTCTGGTGACACATGGGCGATCGCCCCTCATCCCAATCAACCAACTCGACATTTAGAATAAAGCTACAAGCGCCATTAAGAAAAAATGAAGTTTAAGTTTCCTTGAAAAACGAACTTTCAGGTTTGCACTCTGACTTCATTTGCTAATTTGCAAGCTTCTCATTTGACTTAGTTAAAGAGAAAGGAATCTGCACGCGTGGCTGCTAAATTTATGAACTTAGTGTAAGGGTAAGCAGTCATCTTTGCTAAGCCTGTAAATTTGCTATGAGGATGGGCTGGTAAACCTTTTGAAACAGATGCCCCATCCTAACAATTGAAGTTACTAGAATAGTTAAAGAGAGATAGCGGTTTTGGCGATCGCTCTTTTTTTGCTGCCATATTTCATCTCGGTTAGAAAAAATGCCCAACTCTGTGATTATTCGGCTTGAAGAAGTTTATAAAATCTATGGCTCTGGTGAAACAGAGATTAAAGCCCTAGCAGGTGTACATTTCACGGTAGATAAAGGCGAGTACTGCTCAATCATGGGGGCGTCAGGTTCGGGCAAATCAACCATGATGAATATTATTGGCTGTCTCGATCGCCCATCATCAGGTCGTTACTACCTGGATGGCGAAGATGTGGCTCAATTGTCGGACAGTGCGCTGGCGCATGTCCGTAATCGCAAAATTGGGTTTGTCTTTCAGCAGTTTCACTTATTGCCGCAACTCACCGCGCTTGAAAATGTAACGTTGCCTATGGTTTATGCCAACGTGCCAGATCGCGAGCGTCAAGCCCGTGCTGCAAACGCACTTGCACGAGTCGGTTTAGCAAACCGGATGAATAACAAACCGACACAGTTATCTGGAGGGCAACAGCAACGGGTGGCGATCGCACGCGCAATTGTCAACGAGCCAGTTGTGTTACTAGCCGACGAACCCACAGGTGCGCTGGACTCCCACACCACTCAAGAAATTCTCAATATTTTCACAGAGCTAAACCAGAGTGGCATGACTGTTGTTATGGTGACTCACGAACCAGATGTTGCTCGCTGTACACGCCGCATCATCTGGTTCAAAGACGGTCAAGTGCTGAATCCCAATATGAACCCTGAGAGCCTGACTCAGTTACAAACGGCTTAGCGTGCCCAGTCCGTACTCTTCCACAACATAAAGAATAAAACACTTGAGATCAAAGCACCGATCGCCCATTTGACCGAGTTCTTAACCAGGCTGGCTAACTGACCTGACCGTGCCTGGTCAAATTGAGCTTGCAGCTGAGCTTTTTGCGCTTTAACGCGCTCTAGAACAACGGATTTAAGCTGTTGAGGATTCTCTACGTCAACTTGAATGCCTTGTGCCTTTAACTGCTCTTGCGCACGCGGATCTTTCAACTGTTCAGATAAGGCTTTTAGCTGTTCGGGTGTACCTTGACTAATAGCCTTTTCAAAATTGTCTAAAGTCGTAATGCGCTGGGCTAGCTGCTGGTTTGCCGCATCCGAAACGCGATTGTTAATCCGAATGGCGGAGATGCCACTTAAGGGACCCATCAGAAAGAAGATCAAAGCCAACAGCAAGCAAAACCAGGAGAGGATCTTTAAGAAGATTGGCTCAAGTTTGCCTCGGTCAAAATATTCACCAAAGAAAACAAGCCCTAAACCCAGAATCGGGACGACAACTCGATCAACGAGACTTCCAATTGTTTGCAGTTCCCAGGCAGGGTCAGTAAACTTTGGCGGAATTAAAATCGTCAACGAGTCAATTATGAAAAAGATGAGCAAACCATAGCCCACCCAACGTAATCGATAGACAGAGCGGTTTTGAGTTGATGAATCAGCCATACTTTTGGCTCCTTAAAATTCAGGGCGATCGCAGAGAAGATGTAATTAAGATTCTGGGGGGTAATTTGCCTGCAACCATTGTTGAAGTGGACCCCAAGCAGCCTCCATCTTCACATAGGAGTCTTGCACCTGATCCAAACTTTTTTCTGGATTAGGGGGCAGGGGCATCGACATTAAGGTAAATAGACAACGTTCGTCAAAAACTGAATCAGTTTGACCAACCAACCAGGGTAGTATACGTCCGGGACGTAGATCATTGCTATATCGATTTTGCTGAAACTCCGGGTTCGTCAAAGTGCTTTTTCCACGCGGATTGATGCAAGCGGTGAGATATAGCCGCTCTTTATGTGGAAGGACACCAAAGTTTCCAATCTGAGGGTTGTACTGCGCTTTCAGCTTTACATTACCCTCTTTGACCTCCGATGCAACATTTAAAAAACGTCCGACATTGCCATCACCCGATTGTGGCCGAATATCAACTCGAAGTACCTGATTGCCTTGTTTATATTCGTACGAACGCCCAACAACCTCACCCGATTTTTTTGGATCAAGGCTGGTTAAAGGCTTTGAGCCTACCAATTGCCAGCCCGGTAAGGGCACCGCTTCAGGTAGTTTGGCTTTGAGAAAAGGGGCAGGCTCGCCTCCTTTAGGTGGTTTTGGGGTTGAGACAGCCTTAAACAATACGGCAACGCTCGCCACAAATAGGACAGCCAGTAAAGGTAATTTGGCTGATGTAATGCGCGCTGAGGCATCCATTGACTTTCTATGCCCCCTTGATAGGTGTTTGTTTGGGTGTTCTTAAAAAAGCAAACCAGCAAAAAGCACCAAAAATGGCAACGGCAATGACTGAAAAGAGCAATGAGCCTTGCCCCGTATGCCAAAACTCAAATAGTGCTTTTTGGTTTACTAACAGCGCCATGATGCAAACCCGAATGGCGTTGACAAAGAAGCCGATTGCCACAGCTACAACTATGCAAATAACTCGTTGAATCGGGCGCAGAGGAAACATGAACAGAAACAGAACGGACACACAGAGCATTTGTAGAATGCTTTGTGCGCCAGAGCAGGCTTCGTAGACTTCTACACTGCGACCACCCGAAAGATGTAGAAAGACACCATCACGGCGGGTGTCAGTGCCGGTGTACCAAAGCATCACGTTAGACGCTTTAGCCGTGATGATGGGAAGTGGCAAACCCCGCAAAATTCGCTCAGCCAACGGGTAAAACGCCATAAACCCAAAAATGGCTAACTCGCGCCAATACTGCCGTAAACCTGAGAAACCAGATGCAATGAATGCCAACCCTAGTAGCCCGATAAACGGCAATGCACACAAAAAGAAGTTAGAAGTAGGGAGTGCTGAACTTCTCAGTAGCATGAGGCCGAGCAGGGTAGCTCCTGCGATTGTTGCAGGCAGAGTGCTATGAAACTTGAGATTTTCGCGTTTTTCCCACAGTAGAGTGCCAGCTGCAATCCAAAACAGGGCACTGGTAGCAAATAAATCTTCTTTGTAAATGCGATCAACCAGAGTTAAATGAATCGCCGCGATCGCAACGGCGATGCCAAGCAGCCAAAACTTTGGTTCCTTTAAACGGCTAGTCAATTCCATCGTTTTAGACCTGTCATCCTCAAATGGGCACGTTCAGATGTAAGCAAATCAAGCCATCTAAACTTGAGCAAATTTAAGGCTAAGTTGCCTCACAAGAAGGGCCAAGATTTTTGGCAAGCCTTCTCCCTGTTTATTGCATAATTCTAAGATTCCAGCATTTAGGCAATATCTCAACACGAAAGGGAGCGAACTTTACGCTCCCTTTGCAATTCTGCTTAAATTAAAAGTTCTTTGACCAGAAACTAGTGTTGCAAACCATAAATTTTGCAACATCGGGGAGTGGGGGCTTCGCCCCCAGAAGGGGGTTTCACCCCCTCCACCCCCTTCCAAAACTTTCGTTTTGGTGTAACTAGGCTTTAGAACGACGGCGACGGGCATAGGCCATGCCAATACCAGCCAGCGTTAAACCACCCATTGTGAAAGGCTCAGGTACTGCTTTCGCTTTCACGCCAAAGTCGTTGAAGTCCTTATCGTTCTTATTGCCTCGGTCATCAAACCAGATGGTGCTGCCACCTGCTAAATCACCGGAGAACTTGGCTTGTTGACCGAAGGGGTTGAGCGAGTTAGAGCTGAACACAGTCCCCATGAAATCTTTGCCAAAGGTGCTAGCTAAACCTAGAGTGTAGGTCTTACCAGCCTGGAAAGTGTAGACAACGGAGTTGATGCCGGTGCTAGATTTCACTGCGTCACCAAAGGTGCCTTTGAAATCACTAGCAGTCGAATCGTAAGGCTTAGCTTCGTAGAACAGAGTTTGAACCATGTTGGCAGTAGAACCAACAACCTCATAGATCCCCAAAGAAGACTTGTAAGCCCCTTGAGAAGTTAAAAATGAAAACTCAACTTGCGTATTGGTGTCAAACGTGATGCCACCATTGCCAAACGAAAACGCTTGAGCTGGAGCTGCAATGCTAGAAACTGCAACTGCTGCAGATGCAACAGTCAAACCCGCCACAATTCTTTTATTCATAAGCTAAATCGGAGATGATGGTGAGAATTGACTAACCTGGGTGAATGCTGAAGCCACTCATGAAAAACCTTTAGCGGCTTCAAGTGTCACCTTTCTTAACATACCCAACTCAGCCCAGTAACTTTCAACTTCGGAAACACACACCGCTTATGTAGCAATCATGACAAAAGAACCAGATATCGCCCAGGATTTTTGCTACTTCTTCATACAAGGCTTACAGGTTCAGTCTCAATTATGAACTTGGTCTCTGACTCAAATTGCAGATTAAACTGCTGAGTTTTCGACAACTCAAGCCTTCTAAAAAATAGCAAAGATAATTGAGCAGGCCCACTCATCTTTATATCTCTGATGAGAGGTAGGGGAGATTTATAAATCAGCAGAGGTTACTATTTCAACTCAAGAAATTTTCTGAGCGCTGCAACCATTTTAGGAGGCCAGTGGCGTACGTTTTCAACCCAATCAATATTTTTATAGCGAGTGTCAAGCCCAACCGTTGATACCCATTGGCTTTCTGCTTCTCCTTGATTGCCTTCAACCCAAAGCGCGGCTGTTAGAGCGGCACGCATATCAGCAAAAGTGGGGTATTTGCGAACCAGATGGCGCATGTTACGAATCGCATCGTCAGTTTTACCAACCTGGTAGAGTGCCAGAGCGTAATTAGCGCGGGCGAAAACGTATTGGGGGGCGAGATCAGCTGCTGTTTTGAAGTCCTCGATCGCCTGTTCCCATTGACCGAGTTTGGACTCAGCATTGCCCCGATTACCATAAGCGACCGGATCTTTAGGATCCAGTTCAAGCACGTGGTTGTAGTTAGCGATCGCTTCCTCATATTTACCCAGACCCTCTAAGGCTGCACCTCGGTTGAGGTAAGGGTCTGGCGCATCAGGCGCGAGTTTAATCGCCTGGTCATAATCGGCGATCGCATCAGTTAACTTATTTTGGCTGACGCGTGAGTTGCCCCGGTTACTCCAGATGGCTGGGTTTTGCGGAAATTTTTCAATCAAATCAGTCCAAAGCGTTTCTGCCTGAGCAAAATCACCTTTGTTGGTTGCTTCAAATGCCTGATCGGCGATCGTCCCCATTTCTTGCACAAAATTCAGCAGATTGGCTGCACTGGGTACAACTTCGGTGGGCGGGTTATCTGCTAGAGAATTGGTTGAGCCACTTAACCAGGTTGAGCAAATTAGCAATAAAGTAGCGACCAGTCGGATCAGGGAGCGTTTCATAAAGGGTGATGGTGGTTTACGACAAAATGCGAAGCTGTTGGTTGGGCGGTTGATAGCCCAAATGCTGATAAGCCGATGGGGTCACAACTCTGCCACGGGGAGTGCGGTTGAGATACCCGATTTGAATGAGATAGGGTTCATAAACCTCCTCAATGGTCTGGGCATCTTCACCAGTCGCCGCTGCCATTGTATCTAGACCGACGGGCCCACCACCAAAGTGCTCAACCATAACACTCAGCAGGCGTCGATCAGTCCAATCTAAGCCACGTGGATCGACGTTGTACAGCTCTAAGGATTCTGCGGCGATCGCCTCTGTTATTGTGCCAGCTTCTTTTACCTGAACATAGTCGCGCACCCGACGCAAGAGACGATTGGCAATTCGTGGGGTGCCACGCGATCGCCGCGCAATTTCCATCGCGCCATCTTCACTCAGGGGCAAAGCCAGCAACCGACCCGTGCGAATCACAATTTGGGTTAATTCGTCTAACTCGTAAAACTGTAAGCGTTGAATCAAGCCAAAGCGATCTCGAAGCGGTGAAGATAAGGCTCCCACACGGGTTGTTGCCCCAACCAATGTAAACGGCTGCAAGGGCAGCGATCGGGTGCGGGCACTCGTACCTTTGCCGATTGTGATATCTGCCCGAAAGTCCTCCATTGCAGGGTAAAGCAGTTCTTCAGTGACGCGGGGCAGACGGTGAATTTCGTCAATAAACAGCACGTCACCTCGTTGGAGATTCACCAGCAGACCCATAATGTCGCGAGGACGCTCTAAAGCGGGGGCTGTTGTGATTTTGCAGTTTACCCCAAGTTCCTCTGCCAGAATCAGTGCCATCGTGGTTTTACCCAAACCTGGCGGGCCGTAGAGCAGTAAGTGATCAAGACTTTCTTGCCGCGCCTTACAAGCTTGGATGGCAATGCCTAAGACTTCCTTTAGAGCTTTCTGCCCAATGTACTCGCCTAACTGACGCGGCCGGAGTTTCTCCTCTTGCTTCCCGTGTTCTTCTGGTTCGGCATCGGGTTTGAGCAAACCAGACGATTTGGTTGGCAACCCTGAACGCGCCGCTTGAGGTGTTGTAAACAAATCACCTTGAGGACGTTCTGGCAAGTCAGAGTTTGGTTCTTTAGAAGAAATAATGGCCATATTTGGAAGCCTTTGCCTTTCCGGTCATTTGTACTATATCCAGGACTGGTGGCGATCGCTCAACAATCAAATTAAAGCGCTAAACATTTTTAAGTTTTTTAACAAAGTTCTAAACTATAAGTAGTTCGACACCAAAGACTTAGCTGCTCAACTTTTGGGTTGCAAGTCGCAAGAGCGACTGGTGATGACTTGGGTAAGAATACTTGCCAAGCTACTGTTACTGATGAGAATTGTATGCCCTCAAATGCAAGTGATGAGCCAATTTTGCCCCGTCTACCGGAGGCATTAGTGGAAAATATTGAGGCTGGTCAAGACTCAGAGCTAAAAGCGGCGCTATTGGAAAACGTCGCTTTACGTGAACAAATTGCGAACCAAACTCACCTCTTACAATTGATGACTCACCAGTTTGCGACGCCCCTGACATCTCTCAGTGGGTCGTTGGTAATGTTAGAGGAAGCGGCACTATCGGCTGAGCAATCAAAGGAGTTTTTAGAATTTGTCCATCAAGATGTCAGTCGTCTGCGAGAACTCCTGCAAGACATTCAATCATTACAAAATCTAGAAACCGGAAAATTAGAGACGCAGCCCCAGCCATTTTGCATTGCCAGTCTAGTCGAAGAAGTGATGCAGGGGTTTGCAATTCATATGCCTGTTTATGAGTTTGAGCCAGCCATCCCATACGTGAATGGCGATCGCTGGCAGACGGCGCAAGTGTTGGTGAATCTGATCTCCAATGCGATTAAGTATTCACCAGATGGCAATCCGATTGAGATTGGTGCCGCGCGAGTCCCTCCTGATTGGATCGAAGTGTGGGTGCGTGATTATGGGCTTGGTATTCCTGAAGCAGACCAGCCTCACGTGTTTGAGCGGTTTTACCGGGTTAAGCATCGCGATCGCCAGCATATTCACGGCACAGGGCTGGGGCTGTCACTCTGTAAGCACCTAATCGAAAACCAGGGTGGAATGTTGGACTTTGAGTCTAAGCATGGTGAAGGCAGTCGATTTTTCTTTCGGCTCCCGGTTTGGGATGAGGTGGTTTGCGACACTTAGGATTGGGGATTGAATAAGATCGGATATTTTTCTGTCGCAAGGGGCGAACGGCGGTATAGCCTTCGGTATTGTTGCGCTAGGGCTATGCTAGGGCTGCGCTAATGCTCGTCCCCAAAAGTATCGAAGTTATTAATTTCCATTCCTTAGCCTCTCGCTGATGACTGGAGGCCATTCTTTCAGGAGTGGCGGTTAAAAATCGAAATAGATGTAAGGTAACGCTCCTTCGGGTGCTAACACCCAAACTGCATAGAGACATAGCGGTACTAACAACAGTTTCACGATCCAACTGAATTGAATTTTTAGGGCGCGATCGCACAGGTAAGCAAACCCCATCAGCACGCCCAAGCTCCAAAGCACCATACCAAACTGAAAAGGTGCTAAGCCTAACGTTTCGCCATAGACCTTTTGGGCAAACTGAGCATCCGCCGAATAACCCCACAAGCGTTGCACGACTAGAAGCGAATCCTTCAAGTTCGGCAAACGAAAGAACACCCAACTTGCGAACACCATACCCTGAGTCAGCATCCAGGCAACCACAACACCGGGCAAACTTTGCCAAAAGCGTTTCAGCCAATCAACGGAACTGGAGACTGCATCTGTTAGTCGATGAACGACCAATGCTAAGCCGTGTAGTAAACCCCAGACGATGAATCCCCAGGCGGCACCGTGCCAAATTCCTGCGATCGCCATCACAATCATTAGGTTCAGACAGGTGCGTTCTAATCCCTGACGCGAGCCTCCTAAAGGGAAATAGAGATAATTCCGCAGCCAATCGCCTAATGTCATGTGCCAGCGTCGCCAAAAGTCAGCAATGCTGGTTGTGAAGTAGGGAAAGTCAAAGTTTTGCGGTAGCTCAAACCCTAGCAGCATCGCAGTGCCACGAGCTATGTCAACGTAGCCGCTGAAATCGAGATAGATCTGAAAGCCGTAAGCCACAATCCCCAACCAGAGGTCGCCGCTTCCCGCCCGCAAAGTGTTGTCAAAAATCAGCTTGACCGGAGTTGCCAAATTGTCGGCTAACAGTCCTTTCTTTGTTGCCCCCCAAGCAATTAACCACAGACCTTCTGAGATGCGGTCAAGCGATGGAAAGGATTGGTTCTGGAGTTGGCTGATTAACTGGGGGTAGCGCGTGATCGGCCCATTAATCAGCTTAGGAAAGAAGAGTTTATAAGCTGAGAAGCGCAGAAATTGCTGTGCCGCCGGAGCCCCTCGATAGACATCGACCAGGTAGGCAATACACTCAAAGCTAAAAAAGCTGATTCCCAGTGGCACCAGGATGTTGATTTTCTCAACTTGTTGCGGCAACGCCTGCAAACCAAGCAGATCGCTTGCTACCGAAGCTAAAAACGGGATGTACTTAAAGCCCAAGAGCAAGGCGATGTTGAGTACAATGCCCAGCCAAAGCAAACTCAAGCGGCGGCGGTTCCATGCCTGATGCTCAGCGTGCCAGTTTTCTTCGCGCCAATCAGCCGGGAGCGCGATCGCCCGCCCAATCTGATAGTTGACCCATGCACTTGCGACGAGCAACGGCACATACTGAGGTTGCTGGGTTGTGTAGAAGACAATGCTCGCGGCCAATAAAACCCAGAGGCGCAACCATTGGGAGGATACAAGCCAGTACAGCAAAAGAACGCTGATCAGAAAGAAGGCGTAAGTCAGGGAGATAAAACTCATACTCGCGTTGGCGGCGAACAATGGCGTTGATTATAGACAAGCTTGCAGCGATCGCCCAACCAATTCAGGAACTTTTTTGTGATTGCCAAGCGTGAGCTTTGATTTCGAACAGTTCAAGTTCCTGGTTGTAATAGCGGTTGGTGCGACCTAAGCGAGTCATTCCCAAACGGCGCATGACCTGTAGCGATCGCTCATTCTTAGGATTGGCCACCGCATAAATTTCAGGTAGATGCAGCGTATTAAACCCATAGCTCAGAACAGCTTGAGCGGCTTCTGTGGCATAGCCCTGTCCCCACGCTTCATACTTTAAGTGCCAACCGATTTCAAAATCGTGGGTCGGCTGTTCGTCTTCATCCCGCAGTGGAATGAGAAGAACGGTACCAAGCAATTCGCCTGTTGATTTCAGTGCGATCGCCCAACAACCCGAGCCGTTTCCTGCCTGCATAAATCTTGACTGCCAGCGCCTCAAGGTTTCACGCGCCTGCTCAACACTTTCCATGCGAGTAAGGAGATAGCGTGTCACTTTGGGGTGCTGATAGATCTGTAAGGCAGCCTCTGCATCAGCTTCAGGTTGCCATTCACGTAGAATCAGGCGGTCAGTCTCAGCGAAGGTCGGCATTAGCAGAAGTTAGTGCTAAACCCCACAGTCTTGCAAACTGACTAAGCGAGAGTCAACCAAGCGATTCATCCAGCCTTCCAGGTAAGTCCGATTGGTTTGACGCTCTTGCGGGTCAGTTGTATCTACGGGATGTGGCATGAGGCCCAAGATCGCCGCAGTTGTTACGCAAAACATTGACTTTTGAAAGCTGATACAGATGTGTACCCGTAGGTCTTCTTCTCCCCGCAATGAGTGTTGATAGAACTCGTGCAAGTAGTCTGGCAAATAGTGGCGCATATCTTGCATTAAGAGCGTAGGAGGAATGCCAGCCCCACCAACGGGTAGCGGATCGGCGTAAAGTGCCCCATAGTTAAACCGCTCTGGCTCTGGCGAGATTTGTTGAGCTTGAGCGTTATACGAAACGGTGCCCATAAAGGGAAACGAACGGAAGAAGACCGCTTCTACATAGGGAACGGCTGTGTCCATCAGAAATGTCAACCCTGCGCTTTTGGGGATGATGTCGTAGGGCTTGCCGTCGATCATAACGGTGTAGGTAATGGGCTTACTCGCGGCTTCTACTAATCCGTTTTTGACATGTTGCACCACATCGTTGATCGAGTGAATTTCTCCGCGATCGTAGCGGTCTGACAGTACCAAAAACATACTGCTCATGACCTCCCAAAACTGGCCCAGCGCACTGTAATAGCAGAGCTGGCGAATCTGCTCAGGCAAAAAGCCAGGAAATGCTTTCGTAACGCCTGACATAAGAAAGTTGCCTTTGAGTTTGGCTTGCCCGGCTGCTTGTGCCCGTTGCGTGAATTCGGGACTGTCGAGATAGCTGTCTAACCCGCCGCCGCCATGATAAAGCATGGCTTTCATGCAATATTCAGCAAACTCATAGTTGATGCGATCGTGCCACCAGTGCCGCAACAGCTTTTTCGTTGATACGTCGCCGTTGAAGTATTTGAAAAAGGGAAATAACTCTAGAAACTGGTGGTCTGCAATATAAACCAGGTTTTGCCAGTAGGCATCCAGCACATGACCGTAACTTTTGAGAATGCCGACAACCTCAACCACATTATCAGGTGACTCAGGCAGCAACGCTCCGCCTTCCTCAATGCGATAGATCAGCGAGGCTAGAGGATGCTCAGAAGTAATGCGATCGCGGGTGGAAACCATATTCATACGGCGAGAAGCACAAGAAGGTTATTTATATGTTTGGGGATCAACGACAAAATTTGCAACTTTCTAAGGAAGAAAAGCAGGTTCTACAAAACTTTGAGAGACGTTTTGGGCGAAGTGGTTGACGGGGTTACGAGCGGAGTCGTTGCGATCGCCCCTGGCCCGGTTAGCATAGCTGTCAGTGTTGTTTCACTCCAATGCACCAGCCAACTAGGCTGTAAACCCCAGAGAATAATCAGCACGGTCAGAATAATGCCAGGGATGCGATCGCGCCACTCAACCCGGGGCAGATTGGAAAACTGGTCTGGAAGTCTGCCAAAAAAGGTGCGGTTTACAAGTAGCAGGAGGTAGACAGCCGTTAAACCAGTACCGACCATCGATAACAAGGTCTGAACCGGAAAAACCGGAAAACTACCCCGAAACACTAAAAACTCTGAGATAAAGCCCATCATGCCAGGAATGCCTGCACTGGCCATTACTCCTGCAATCATCAGACTGCCGATCAACGGCAAGCCGCGCTCTGGGTTCAATAATCCACGTAAAACGGTGATGTCGCGAGTGCCAGTTTTTTTATAAACCACTCCAACCAGGAGAAAGAGCAGCGCCGAAATTAACCCGTGACTAACCATTTGAAACATGGCACCCAAGTTACTTAATGGAGTCGCTGCTGCTGCTGCCAACAAGATGAAGCCCATGTGCCCAATTGAGCTGTAGGCCACCATCTTCTTCATATCTTTTTGAGCGATCGCGGTGAATGCTCCATACAAAACACTGACAACAGCCCAGGTTGCCAGGTAAGGAGCCGCGATCGCCCACGCTTCTGGAAACAGACCCTGGTTAAACCGCAGTAGACCGTAAGTGCCTAACTTAAGTAGCACACCTGCCAACAAGACCGAAACAGGTGTGGAAGCCTCAACGTGAGCGTCAGGCAACCAGGTATGGAACGGTACAAGCGGGATCTTAATGCCAAAGCCGACAAGCAAGGTGCCTAAGAGAAGAAATTGGCTGCTTAAGGGCAAAGATGCAGCTAATGCTGGATTGTACTCAAAACTATCAGCCCCACTGAGCCAAACAACACCTAAGAAGCCAGCCAGAATCAAAACCCCTGAAAAAGCGGTGTAAATCAAGAACTTTGTGGCCGCGTAACCCCGACGTGCGCCTCCCCAGATACCAATTAAGAAGTAAAGCGGAATCAACTCCAGCTCATAAAACAAGAAGAAGAGCAACAAGTTATGAGATAAAAAGGCTCCCACAACACCAGCGTTAAGCAACAGTATGAGGGAGTAATAGAGGCGAGGCCGTTGAATATCGGGGTCTGTGCTGTAAACAGCGATCCACGTCAACAGCCCATTGAGAACCACGAGTGGCAGCGATAGCCCGTCTAACCCCAGGCGGTAGCTCAGCCCTAATTGAGCAATCCAAGGCAGGTTTTCAACAAATTGCAGGCTAGTCAACTCAGCGTCAAACTTAAAGCCCAGTAGAACGGACCAGACAAATGACAAAATTGCCACGGTAAAGGCGATCGCTCGTCCTGTCAGTCGGCCATGCTTCTCAGGCAACAGCGCCACAATCAGAGTACCAAGCAAAGGTAAAGCAATTAGAAGGCTAAGCATAAGCTTCAGATACCAGAAAAACAGGAAAGGGAAGTGAGTTTGTTAATGCAGGACAAAGGTTAAAAGCGCTCCAAAAATGCTGACCCCAATCAAAATAGTCAGCAAGTAAAACTGCGATTGCCCGGAAATGCTGTACTTTAGGCTTTCACCACTAAAGATTGAAACAAACCCAACTAAGTTAACGAAGCCATCCAAAACATAGCGGTCAAACCAGGCACTTACCCGTGAAACGGTGCTGACAAGCCAAACGACGGTGACCTCGTAAAGTCGCTGAACGTAAAAATCGTAAGCCAGCAAGTCTTGAATGAACTTGAGCGGAGCCTGAATTGGTCTGGCCCAGGTACGGTTAAGGTAAATTGTGCTACCGACAAGACAACCTGCCGCCCCTGATAGTACCAGTGGAAGAGCGGTTTGCCAGTTGAAATAATCCCAACTGGGCAAGAACGACAAGCCTTGCAGCATCACAGGAACGAGCAGCGTAATCACAGACAAGGAAACTAGCGGTATAGCCATCATCCAGGGCACTTCAGGTGCACGTCGTGTTTTAGGTTGAGGCTGACCTAAGAAAACCAGGCGGAAAACGCGTGTCAGATTGAGGGCCGTCAGGGCATTCACTAAAAAGATCACAACGACTAGCCAGGGAGCATCAACCCAATAAATGTTGACCCCCTCACGCATTGCCCAAAAACCTCCAAGCGGTAGTAGGCTGATTAACCCAGCCGAGCCTACCAGGTAGGCAGTCGTTGTAGCTGGCATCCGTGACCATAACCCGCCCATTTCAGTAATGTCTTGGGTCGAGGTGGTGACAATCACAGCCCCTGTACTCATAAACAGCAATGCTTTCGCGATCGCGTGAGCAAACAGGATATAGAACGCAAAGTTTGTCCACTGAGTCCCGATCGCAATGAAAACAAGCCCTAAGTAAGCGCTGGTCGAGTGTGCTAAAGCCCGCTTAATGTCAATTTGTGCGATCGCTACGAGGGAAGCCCCAATCGCTGTCATCGTTCCCAGAACGACTAGAGCCGTGGAAGCAACGGGTGATAACACAAGGATGGGCTGCAATTTCAACAGCACATAAGCCCCACAAGCAACCACCACCGAGTTCCGCAGAATCGATGCGGGGTTCGGCCCCTCCATGGCCTCATCCAGCCACAGGTGAAGCGGGAATTGGGCGCACTTACCAATCGGGCCTGCAATCAATGCTAGACCTAACAGCGCCGACACAACGGGATTTAACTCTGCTGTTTCAGCCCATTCATACAAGTCATTGAAGTTGAGGCTACCTGCCATACTGGCTAGAGCCACCACACCCATTAAGAGCAAAACATCCCCAACCCGCTTAGTTAGAAACGCATCTCTAGCCGCCGTAACGACAAGCGGTTGAGCATACCAGAAGCCAACCAACAGATAAGTAGAGAGGGTCAGCATCTCTAACAACGCGTACGTCAGAAACAGGGAGTCACTCAGGGCTAAGCCACTCATCGCTGCTTCAAAAAAGCCCATCAAAGCAAAGAAGCGAGCGAGTGCCCAGTCTTTTTCCATGTAGCCAAGGGCAAAAAACTGCGCCAATAGACTCAACCCCGTGACGAGCTCGGCTGCGCCCATGCTAACGGGGGAAACTTCGAGTGCCAGACTTAAATCAAGGTCGGCTGCCTTGAGCCAGTGAATAATGAACTCTTGCGACTCATGCCCCAGGGTGGCCCGAAAGACGAACAGCCCGTGCAGAAACGCTACAACGGTCATAAACAGGTTGAAATAAGCGGCGGGCCGGGGACCTGTTTGACGCACAAGACCCGTTGACCAGGGTAATGTCAAAATTGCTCCCAGCAGCCCATAGCAGGGAATCCACCAGCAGGTGTCAAATAAAAACTGATCCATTCATCGAATCCTTTATGCCGTAGCTATCACCACACCCAAACTGTTTGCCAACAGCTCCTGATAATTAAAAAGGCTATGACTGATAAGAAGTTTTAACAGTTGTTTCAAACGCCCAGCCAGAGTAGCCTAGACTACCTCAGTTTAAGGGAGCAAGACTCATTGGAAATACTTTAAGGTAACTATAAGTAGCAGCCTATAAACGCCTATCGTTCAATAAATCCTGCCATTCAGCTTAACTGTTTGTCATCCAAAAGTTGAGGAAGCTGCCAAAAAAAGTTTACTCACCAAAGGGTTAACCTACGTTAAGTTTTATTTATAAGTGAAAACTATAATTCATCAAGCTTTTCATTAGCGGGTTGCGGAACCAGTCTATGATGAGAGCAACAAGCAGTCTATGCTTGTAAGCGGTGTGTGCATGCTTGCTTTGCTGGTAGGGATAGTGAAATTGTGCTGGTCAACTAACGAGCGATCGCGAGTAGATGGCAGTGCAGTCAAGCTTCGCAGCTAAATCTTGCACCGCATGGTCTTCAGGTTTTAATCAGCTTCATTAATAACCCTAATTTGTAACTATCATTGGACTTTATATTGTCAAGCGGCAAGCAGAATCCTATGCTGAGTTATGAAAGTTGAAGATTTTCTGAAAGGCTTGAAAATGCGACTTCCCGTCAAAGTTTTCATTCCTGAAGACAGACATTAGTTTTGCTTATTTTTCAGGAGAGCGACAATGCCAATCGCTGTTGGGATGATTGAGACTAGAGGTTTCCCTGCTGTTGTGGAAGCTGCTGACGCAATGGTGAAAGCCGCTCGCGTTACTCTGGTTGGTTACGAAAAGATCGGTAGCGGTCGCGTCACCGTAATTGTGCGGGGTGATGTGTCGGAGGTTCAAGCTTCTGTTGCTGCGGGAATTGAATCTGCTAAGCGGGTCAATGGTGGTGAAGTTCTCTCGACTCACATCATTGCTCGTCCCCATGAGAACCTAGAATATGTTTTACCGATTCGCTACACCGAGGCTGTAGAGCAATTCCGTGGCTGATCGTAATTCCATGGCGTTGGGCTGGTTCTAGCGCTAGGTTTTAGTTTTCTGGTTTGACTGGCGAAAACTTTTAATAGCAAAGGTTTAGCCAATATTTACTTGGAAGTTCACGCTCGTAGTTTTTGACAACGTTTACTTGGAAGGGAGTTCGGAAAAATGGCAATTGCAGTTGGAATGGTTGAAACTCTTGGGTTTCCCGCTGTGGTAGAAGCAGCTGACGCGATGGTGAAAGCTGCCCGTGTAACCCTGGTTGGTTACGAAAAGATTGGTAGTGGTCGCGTCACCGTGATCGTGCGGGGTGATGTGTCTGAAGTACAAGCTTCTGTCGCTGCTGGAATTGAAAACGTTAAGCGTGTGAATGGTGGTCAAGTTCTCTCGACCCACATCATTGCTCGTCCTCACGAAAACCTGGAATACGTTCTGCCAATTCGCTACACCGAGGCAGTTGAGCCTTTCCGTGAAAGCGTGAGCGGCATCCGTCCAATTAGCCGCTCCTAGTAACCTCTGATGCAAATTGCAAGGGTTCGAGGAACTGTTACCAGCACCCAAAAAGAAGACAGTCTGCGAGGGGTGAAGTTTCTGGTTTTGCAGTTGCTCAACGATGAAGGGCAACTGCTGCCAGAGTACGAGGTAGCAGCGGATAACGTTGGAGCTGGAGTTGACGAGTGGGTGCTGGTCAGCCGTGGTAGTGCCGCTCGTCAAGTCCAAGGTAGTGAACAGCGTCCCGTTGATGCGGCAGTTATCGCCATTATTGACACCGTTAGTGTCGATGGCCGACTGATGTATAGCAAGCGGGAGCAATGGTAGGCCAGACAAAGAGGTGAAGGCATTGAGCTGAAGGGGATGAGTCTATCCTTTCCTTTCCTCTTTTCCTTCCTTTTTTGGTGTTGTGGGTTTCACATTAAAGAGAATTGATTATGGCAGTTCGCATGCACGCGGCTCCACCAACGCCTTGGTCGAGAACGCTTGCTGAACCAAAAATCGATAAGTCGGCGTACATTCACGCTTTCTCGAATCTGATCGGCGACGTTCGGATTGGGGCTGGTGTGTTGATTGCTCCAGGTACCTCCATTCGCGCAGATGAGGGTTCTCCCTTTCATATTGGGGATGGCAGCAATATTCAGGATGGGGTTGTTATTCACGGTTTGGAGCAGGGGCGCGTTCGGGGAGATGATGGGGCTGACTACTCTGTGTGGGTCGGTAATGGTTCATCGATCGCCCATCTTTCGCTGATTCATGGTCCGGCTTATATCGGTGACAACTGCTTCATCGGGTTTCGGTCAACGATTTTCAATGCCCGAATCGGTGCCGGCAGTATTGTCATGATGCACGTATTAATTCAGGATGTGGAAATTCCGCCAGGGAAGTATGTTCCTTCGGGCGCAGTGATTACTTCTCAACAGCAGGCCGATCAGTTGCCGGATGTAAGGGAGCGCGATCGCCAATTTGCCAGCCATTTGGTTGGCTTGCATGGGGCGTTGAGACCAGGGTATCGCGATTCTGACGATGCCGCTCGCCTTGCGCCACCTCGTGAAGAGCAAAATCTGTCCAGTCATTCCAGTCAGCAAAATATGAATACCTACGCACACAATCAAGCAGCTAGCCTCGGTGCCGATGTCGTCAATCATGTGCGGCAATTGCTGGCTCAAGGCTATCGAATTGGCACCGAGCATGCCGATGAGCGACGCTTTCAAACTTCTTCATGGCGCAGTTGTGCGCCGATTCAAACGGCAAATGAAGGCTCAGTGTTAAGAGAGTTAGAGTCTTGTTTGTCAGAACATTCGGGTGAGTATGTTCGCCTGATTGGGATTGACCCCCGCGCGAAGCGGCGTGTTTTTGAAACAATTATTCAACGTCCTGATGGCAAGGTCGTTGCCCAGGCAGGTTCCAGTAATGGTCGGGCAAGCTATGCGTCTGCCAGTAAGTCCTACAGTTCTGCGGGTAGCAATGGCCATTCCGGTGGTGGTCTTTCAGGTGATGCGATCGCCTTTGTTCGCAACATGCTGGCTCAAGGGGCCCGCATTGGAACTGAACACGCCGATGCTCGTCACTTCCAGGTGAGTTCTTGGTCAAGCTGTTCTCCAATTCAAGCAAACCGTGAGTCAGATGTTGTTTCTGCTCTGCAAGGTTGTTTGGCTGAACATGGTGGTGAATATGTCCGCATGTTTGGAATTGACACACGAGCGAAGCGTCGTTTAGGCGAAATCATTATTCAACGCCCCAATGGCAAAGCTCCAGCAGGTGGTGGCGGTAGCTATCAGCCTAGCTCCAGCTCCAGTGCGTCTAGCCCTAGCTATGCGCCTAGCGGTGGTTATGCGGCGACAGCTCAGCTCAGCCCCGATTTAACTCAGCAAGTAAATCAGTTGGTTGCTCAAGGCTGCAAGATTGCGATTGAGTTTGCTGATAAGCGTCGTTTCCAAACCAGCTCTTGGACAACCGCGACCGTTGTTGAAAGGGGTGGGTATGCCCAGGCGATCGCTCAAATCGAAGCGGTTCTAGCTGATCACGCGGATCATTACGTTCGAATTGTGGGTATCAACCCAACAGCCAAAACGCGGGTGGCTGAAGTGGTGGTTCACCGTCCAAATGGCAAGTCTGGTTCGGCACCCAGTTCTACAAGCAGCTATTCGGCTCCGGCTCCGTCACCCAGTTACTCTGCGCCTAAAGCTCCCAGCAATGGAGCCGGGGCAAACCTCAGTAATGTAGCGGGGCAAGTGCGTCAGCTGTTGATGCAAGGCTGCAAGATTGGTGTTGAGTTTGCCGATGAGCGTCGCTATAAAATTGGCTCTTGGACAACAGGGCTATCGATTGACTCAACCCATGAATCGGGTGTGATGTCTGCGATTCAGTCCTTCTTGAATGAACACTCAGGTCATTATGTGCGCCTTATTGGTGTTGATCCAAAGGTGAAGCGGCGTGTGACTGAAGCCGTGATCCACAAGCCAAGCAAAGGATAAGTAGTTGGGAGTAGGGGTGAGGGGGTCTAAACGCTCACCCCTCTTTTATTTCAGTTGGTGAGAAATTAACGAATGTCTTTGCCGTTACTGCGATTGCAACCGATTAGCATCTCCCACTATCAAATCAGTGGTGATGTGTCGATCGCAGATGGGGCCGCGATCGCGCCAGGGGTGTTGATTCAGGCGGAACCCAACAGTCGCATTGTGATCAAAAGTGGTGCCTGTATTGGTGTGGGGTCGATTCTCCATGCCTCCAACGGGGTGGTCGAAATTGGTGAAGGAGCCAATATCGGAGCTGAAGTGTTGCTAATTGGGCAAGTCAGAGTCGGCGATCACGCCTGTATTGGTACAGCCAGCACTATTTTAAATACCTCAATCGAGAGTGGACAGGTAATTCCACCGGGTTCGTTGATTGGTGATTCAAGTCGTCAAACGCAAGAGTTACAGGCAACCGATACGGTTGTGGTGGCCGAACCAGCCGTGGAGTCAACTTCTAATCACACAACGCCTGAAGTTTCACCCACATCACCCGTACCACCCAGTGACCTGGCTAAAACAGAAGATAGTGCTACTTCTCCGACTGGGGTTAAGGTCTATGGGCAGATGTACGTCAACAATATGTTTGTCAAACTATTTCCCAATCAAAAGCCTGCCTCCGAGTTTGATACTTCAGATAAGCTGGCTTCCTCCGATGACCCCTGGAATGACTAGTAGGTTAATCCACGCGGGATGAGATCGCGAGACGAATTTTTAGAGAATGCGCCGCCGCACCAGATCTGCTGCCTCAGCGACGGTAATCGCCCCATCCTGGTTACTGTCTAGACCTCGGTTTTGCTGGTATTCAATGGAGGGCGTTCTAAATAAGACGTAAGAACGACCCCGTCCAATCGCGATTGGATAGAGAACAGCCATATAAGCATCCTCCAGAGTATTCAATCGCCCCCAATAAGGACGAAAATATTTTTCAACAAAATCAAGCTGTTGCACAGCCGTCATTCTGGCGAGGGCTTGAGTGGTTGTGCCCAGAGCGATCGCCGTACTGGGGATAAATTGAATCAACCCGGTTGCCCCGCTTTGGGAGTTGCGAATTGAGGGACTAAACGTGCCACCCGTCTCAAAGCTCATCACTGCCATCAGAAAAATTGGCTGCGTCTGGAGCTGATTGGCAATTTCGATTACGCGTGCCCGAAACGTCTGGGTTGTATTTTGAATGCCAATTACCCCGTTGCCAAACGGCTCATTAGGATTAATCGGTGAATTAAGAACCAGTGAAATCACAGCGCTAGAGAGCCTTCGACCACTGCGGTCTAAGCCATCAACGACAATCCGCCGATCGCCCCCTGAGTTGAACGTGTAACTAAACGCCCAGCGGCCATTGCTAATCGACGCTTCGGTGAGGGGCAGGTCAACCCCGGCAACTGGGCTACGGGCACGAATATTGGCGACATCACCAGAGGCTGTGCCTTGAAAGGTAATTGCTGCATTGAGATTTTGAATTGATTGATTGGCTGGACTCGTGATCACAATTCGTCCGGTTGGATCATCCCCTGACGGAATCAGGCGAAGCTTGATGGCCGCATTGGCGATTTCATTACTGGCTGTGTTCAACCCGTAAACAATAATTTGGCGATCGCCCTCTGAGTTGAATGTGTAGCTATATTGCCACTCGCCATTTACAACGCGGGTTGTACCCAGAAGATACTCGACATTTCCAACGGGACTGACAATGCGAATACTGGTTATGTCAGTTGCGGCATTGCCTTTCAACTCAACTGGTACATCAATCGGCAGTTCTTGATTATTGCCTGGTGCAGCAATGCCCAACGACGATTTGATCATGATGGTCACTTGGGCAGTTTTCACGAGGCGACCACTCCGATCGAGGCCATCAACGAACAGTTGCCGCGTCCCCGATGTGTTAAACAAGTAACTGAAGGCCCAATTCTCATTGGTGACGGTGGTTGTGCCCAAGACCAGCTCAGTGCCAGCCACCACGACACGAACTCGAATATTGGCGATATCACCAGTGGCAGTGCCACGAAACGAGATCGGATTGTTGATTTCGTGAACCGATTGGTTAATGGGTTCTGTAACGACGATTTGCCCAACGGGTTGAGTCCCAGGTGGGACAAGGTTAATCGTAAGCGAGGCATTGGCGACACTGTTACCTGCCGCATCAACAGCCGAAAAAATGATGATGCGCTGCCCTGCTGTATTAAACGTGTAAGGAAACACCCATTTACCATTCTCGACTTGAGATTGACCTAATAAATATTCGGCTCCGGCAAAGGGGCTGGTTACACGAATGCGAGCTACCTGACTGGTTGCAGCTCCTTTAAATTCAATACGTGTGCCAATTTCAATCTGTTGGTTGGGTTGGGGGGCGACAACCTGAATAGTCATTGGGGCTAGCTTCAGCAGAACAACAGCGATCGTACTCTGAAATATCAATATTTCCTTCTCCAGGCCAATTTAAATAGGGTGTCGCGATCGCTGCTTTTAAGACTGCTTTATTTTCTGCTGTCGCTAGAGAAAAATGCCAAAACCGTGAGTTTTGCCTCATTCTGCTTATCTATCCAAAGGGAGATTCAATGGCACCGCGATCGCCAAATCTAATTAGAAACATTGGAATAAGTAAAGGCATACGCTTGATTTAGCCACGTCTCTATTCGTATCCCGGTTAGGATAGAGGTAAGATTACGTGTCACATAGATAGGTTTGAATGAGCCGCCGCGAAGACTTTACCGACACCGCCTTAGGATTAGTCTCAGCCCAGAGCTTTCCAGCCATTGTGGGAATCGCCGACCACATGCTGAAATCGTCTGGGGTGACGCTAGTGGGTTATGAAAAGATTGGGAGTGGGCACTGCACGGCGATCGTTCGCGGTGGGGTAGCCGATGTACGTTTAGCTGTACAAGAAGGAGCCGAACGGGCGCAACAGTTTGGCCAAACCTTAGAAACCCTGGTCATCGCCCGACCCATGCCTAACTTAGAAGCTGTCTTGCCAATTGGTCATCGTCTGGCTCAACTCGCAACGGGTCGAGGTCACAGTAAACTGAGCAATATGGCTGTCGGTCTTCTGGAGACGCGGGGCTTTCCGGCAATGGTAGGTGCTTCTGATGCGATGCTAAAAGCCGCCGAGGTGGCGCTGGCTGGTTATGAAACCATTGGCTCAGGACTTTGTACGGCGATTATTCGAGGGACTGTCTCAAACGTGGCAATCGCTCTGGATGTTGGCATGTTAGAGGCCGAGCGGATTGGTGAGTTGCATGCGGTGATGCTAGTGCCCCGTCCCCTGGACGATCTTGATCAGACGCTACCATTGGCAAGTTGCTGGATCGAAGAAATGCAACCGCTGCGAATGCCGCTCAACATCAAGGAAACCGAAAAAGAGCAAGTGGCTTTGGCCGAAGCCGTTACCCAACCGCAAGAACTGGCATTGCCTGCCCCCAGTGAGACACGGGCGGAGCCTCTACCCTTAGAAATGCCGACAGCCAGACCCGTCGAAGTCGAGATTGAACCGGATGAAACGGATGATACTCCCAAGTTGCGTCGCCGCAAAAGCTAGGGCTTAATCCCAAGCGCCTGCATTGTGAATCCCATATTCCTGGCGCAGCGATCGCAGCGATCGCTCCATCACGCTGGCCGGGTCAATATAAGCATCAATTCGCTTGTAAACGGCAAATCCCTGTCGTACGCCGCGCCAGTACAACCGACAAACATGCAGTGGGGTGTAGTAGTGATCGCCAAAAGACTGGCCCCGCAAAGACATACCCAGTAATTCTAAAAACACAACGAAACTCTGCGCGTAATAGTACCAGGGTCGTTTCCAGGTGATGGATGTCAACAAAAAACCGATCAATTGCAACTCTTGATCCAGCGCTGTGCTGTAGCCCGTCACTACATGCATGATGTCGTGTCGCAGCATGTCCTCCCAGGGAATGCGAAGTCGCCCGACCTGCAAGTCTTGATTTTGCACAAACTTAGGGTTCGCCAGATAATACCGTTCCAACCCTGCTCGCAAACTGATTTGCTCGTTTTCCATAACTGTGACTCAAGCTCAAATAATTGCTCGTTGTTCTAGCTTCAGTCATATGGGGAGGCGTTTCACCAACAGCAGGACGAGATCGCAGCCGTCACAATGCACCACGCAAGACAGAAACGAATCTAACTGTGCCGAAGGATGTACAACGATTTGGTCGAGAGAATAACCAACTCTGAAGTGATTGGGGATGTTCAACAGTTAATTTTCAGATGGATGAGAGGTCTCTACTTCGTTAAGCCTTTGCGAAGCCCGTGAAACTTCTATTGGCGATTGCAGAAGAACTAAGCCTTAATGGGAGCGAATCATCTGTTTTTAAGCCGAACTGCACCCTCACCATGTCAAATTCTGAACCAACCAGCGATCGCTTTCGTTCTGCAACCGAGTTTCCTAAATCAATTACACATCTGGATTTAGGGGCAGCCAACGAAGTTTATCTTGAACTTCGGGCCAGTCTGGTTCACAGCAATCGCAGTCGTGCCCAATTATCTCGGTGGAACCAGGACTATCGCCAGTCAAATTTGCAATTGCGGCACCAGGTTGAGCGGATGCAATCACTTGTGGGAGAGCTGGAGCAGGGTAAACGCGCACTTGCTCAAGAACAACAACAGGTTGTCACTGCCTTAACAAGCGAAATTAAATCCCTCTCAACTCAACTAGATCGGCTCTCAGATGCTTTTGGGTCAGTTGAAGATTTGACCGATCCCAGTACAGGACAATGGAACTTTTTCGCTTTTCCAAACAGACTATTTCAATTCTTAGGGGCAGTTAAAAGCATTGTGTTGTTCTGGCGTGAGGAGAAAGAACTGCCACCTGCAACCAACAATTCCCCTCCACAAATCATCAGTTCTAACAACCAAACGGACTCGACAGAGCGGCTTGACCAGCCCCAGATGTATGATGATCCTGCATCTCAAGGGCGATCGCTGCTAGATCGGTAAAAGTAATGGGCAAAAAACGAATTACCCAGCTCTTAGAGCAACTCGAAGCCAACCGTCAGGCTGAGTTAGAAAATGCGGCGGCGATCTTTACGGTGGCTCAAGTAGCCGTTAACAAGTTACAGGAGCAAGTCGGCGAATCTTCTCAGACCGCCCTGCTTCCGGCTGCGACCATTGACCCAGCTGCTGAAGAAATCACTCAAGCAACGCTCCGAGAAAAGTATGGTTCCCATCAGGCCTGCCGCGCCGCCGCTAAAGCTCAAGGCATCCGGTTCTCCAAAAATCCGACCTGGGAACAGTTGGTTGTTGCCTTTCGCTATGCGGCACAACTGCGCCAGGTTGCCAACGACTATTTGCAAGCGCAGCCCCATCCTGCAATGCGCGGCGTCACAATCGAGCTGCGGTTTTAGCGATCGCCCAACTTGAGCCTGGTTGTCTCCTCCTTTTTCTCTGAGGGAATCCTAAAGGTAGAACTCAGGGGCATTGGTTGTGACTTTAACTTCTTCGTCGGGTATCGCAGGCGATCGGCTGCGCGAGCAACTGCAAAAAATTTGGGGCTACTCTGACTTTCGCCCACCTCAACGCGAAATTGTAGAATGCCTGGTCGCCAAGCGCGATGCCCTGATCATCATGCCAACCGGGGGCGGAAAATCCATTTGTTTTCAGCTACCCGCTTTGCGCCAACCTGGTTTGAGCCTGGTTGTTTCGCCACTGGTTGCGCTCATGGAAAATCAGGTGCAAGAACTGTGGGAGCGACACCCCAAATTTAAGCAATGGGTGGCCGTGCTGCATAGCCAACGCTCTAATTTGGAGCGGCGACAAACCCTGCGATCGCTCGAAACAGGGCAACTGCGACTGCTCTATCTCTCACCGGAAACATTGCTCAGTAAACCCGTCTGGGAAAGGCTGTGCCAACCGGATCTGGTGGTTCATCGCCTCGTCTTAGATGAGGCTCATTGCTTGACCCAATGGGGAGACACATTCCGTCCGGCCTACTACCGTTTGGGGGCAGTGCGTCCGGCATTGCTGGCGGCAAAACCAGAAGGGAATGAGATCGCGATCGCCGCGTTTACGGCAACCGCCGATCCACAAGCGCAGCAAACGATTCAACGCATTCTTCGGCTACAAAAACCACAACACTTTCGCCAAGATCCCTACCGCTTAAACCTGCAACTGAATGTGCAGACCGTGTGGACTCCTCGACAGCGACGACAAAGCCTTTTACGCTTTATTCAAAGCCATCAACGGGAGGCTGGGCTGGTCTATGTCCGGACTCGCCGGGACAGTGAAGAGTTGGCGGAATGGCTCCAGAAAGAAGGCTATCGAACGGCTCCCTACCATGCCGGACTCAGTTCCCAAGAGCGGCGCGAGATCGAGCAGGCATGGCTATCTGACCAATTACTCTTCGTGATTTGTACGTGTGCATTCGGCATGGTGATTAACAAATCGAACTGCCGTTGGATCGTGCATTTCCACGCACCGTTATTGCTGTCAGAGTATGTGCAAGAGGTCGGCCGGGGGGGAAGAGATGGCAAACTTGCGATCGCCCTAACCCTTGTGAGTGAACCAACTGGATGGCTGGATGCAGAAGATAAGCAGCGGTGGCAATCTTTTCAGGCGAAGGAGCAGAAGCAACGTCAAAAAGCAAACGATATTGCCAGAAAATTACCGTCTCAAGGCGGCGTAGAGTGGGTCAAACAACAATTTCGGCAAGATGGCGCGATCGCCCTGGCTTTACTCCATGCGACTGGGGATTTAGAGTGGCAAACCCCATTTGATTTTGGCTTGAACCCTCAAAAAGGTCGTCCAGAAAAACCAGACAACCTGCAAGCCGGACGCCAGATGCACCAATTTCTCCACTCGCGCCAATGCCGCTGGCAGTTTCTGCGAACTGCGTTTGGGTGTGACACTTTAGCGACGGACTGGCGTTGTGGTCATTGTGATAACTGTTGCTGATCGTGAAAATTCCTCAAAATCATCGACTTTGAGGAATTCAACACCTGATTCAGATGCTTGCAAACGTGACCAAAATAGACCAATTCGCTTAAGGACTAATCGCTGGCACCTTCATTCTCAGTTGCTGCGCCTTCTTGGTCCATATCTCCCTCGCCAGAGCGATTACCACCGTCATAACGCCGCTTACCAAAACGACCAGAACTACTCTTCTTGCGAAACTTACGGGCGTAGGCTTGATTACGTAGTGCTTTCTCTTTTTTTAGGTTTCGGCGTTTAGCCATGTTCCTTGTAAACTCCCTCTGTCATTACGATTGGCAATAGCAACGGTTTGATTTGCTATTGGTTTGAAAAAATTCCCACAGGGGAACAATACTATCATACTGAGTGCAGATTAGACTAGAGCTTTCTATTCAAGATTGGTTGCGCCGAGGTTAAGTAAACTGTTGTTGCACCAGGCTTGCAGCCAATTTAAGAGCGTCGGCTGAAGAATGAATTTTTCCTTCGGCACGGCTGAGTTGAATCTCAGCAAGTAACTGCCCAATGCGAGGCCCTGGTGGTAGTCCTAATTCGGCCATTAAGGTCTGCCCTGTCAGCAGTGGATGGGGATGCGAGACCGGGTCTGCTGGATCCAGATAGCGCTGTAGCATACTTTGCAGAGCCGCTTGAGGAATCCCCTGCCCGATCGCCAAAACAGCAAGCGCTGGAAACGTATGCCCCACAGCTTGAAAGAAAAGGCATTGCGATCGCAAGGTGAGCGGCAATGTCACCTGTTCAGCCGCATCAATGGTGGTTGCCTCATGTAGTTGAGTCAGACCTCGCAAAATGGTGGATACGGCTTGCACTTCATTGCGGCTGTATTTGAGCCGTCGAAGCTGGTCTTCAGCCGCGCTTGGGTCGGATGAAAGCAGACAAATGAGCCGAGCGATCGTCAACCAATTGCGGGTTGAGCCAGATGCCTGGTCTTCAAAGCCAGACGGTGCTTTGTCAGACTTGCCGGAATTTTGCCGCAACGGAGCGTGCAGTGCTTGATAAAACTCTGGCATAGTTTCTTGCAGAACGAGGGCTGCGCAGTCGATGGCAACGAGTCGCTCGATCTTGGCCAGGGTGACATCGGGGAACCAATCTTGCAGCAAGCCATCTTCCCAGGCGGCTTCTAGCCAGGGCGTGCCTTTTGCAGTGCTGACAAGGTAGTTGATTTCTGACTGCACCCGTTCAGCAGCAATACGTTTGAGCAAAGGGGCTAGCCGACGGATCTCCTGGCGAGTTTCAGGCTCAACCGTGAACCCAAGTTGAGCGGCTTGGCGATAGGCCCGCAATAAGCGCAAGGGGTCTTCTTCAAGGTTGGTGGGCGACACCATACGAATTGTGTGCTGACGCAAATCGCTGTAGCCCTGAAGGGGATCGATGATCCTGTCTGTATGGGGATTGTAGGCGATCGCATTCACCGTAAAATCGCGCCGCTCCAGGTCAATCTCCAGGCTATCGCCGACCTGTTGGGCAAAGTCAGCCGTGCCATTCTTAAAAACAACCCGCGCAATGTTGCGCTCAGAATCAAGCAAAACGTAGCCCGCTTTGTAGTGGCGGGCGATCGCTTGAGCGGTTTCAACGGCTTTTTCGGGTAGCACAAAGTCTAAGTCGAGATAGTCGCTGGTGCGCCCCAACAAGGCATCGCGGACACTACCACCCACTAAGCACGCAGAGATTGGCAGCCACTCCAAATCAAACAACCATGTCTCTGGAGAAAGTGCCGATGAAGCCACACTTAGGGAAATAAATGAATCTAAATTTGAGGTCAAGTAAGGCGAATCCGATAATCCTTTCATCCTACGATGCCGCTAACGAACCAGCAGGTGCAAGTAAAATTTGCAAAATTGGGCGATCGCTTCTCAATGTAATGAAAATCAACCTGCAAGGTGCTGAATATTTTGTACGCCTGCGCTAGATTAGCAGAAACTAAGACATTTCTGTTGCGTTTGCTCAAAGCGGGAGGGTTAAGCCCATGTGTGTTTGTGTTAACTGCCTCTACGTCGATCGCTGTACGACCTACCACGCTGTTGAAACGCAGCACCAGCAGCCCCACTTGACCGAAACTCCTGATTTTGAAGCGACTGAGCCAACGATTAACGTCAACATTCGAACCAGTGGCGACGAGATTGAGATGGAATGGGATGTAGTCGGTTGCGCCAGCTTTACCGCTGACCAGGGGCGTTGGTCACGCTTGCGTCCGGGTGAACTGGTGCCCACCTGAAGAAAAAGTTTAAGGTTGCCCCTTATGTCACGATTCCCGGATTCATCAAGAACCCGGGAATTTGAGTTTTAAGGAGTCGATTGTGACTGGAGACGCTTCATTTCATCTTCTAGCTCTTTGGGGGTAGCAGGCATCCAGTTATCGCCTCGCAGTCGTCGCAGCATCGCGATTGCCTCTTCCCGTGATTGGCCTGTATTGGCTTCGTAGCGTTTCCAAAAGTCGTTCCACCAGCCAGGTGGCTCTTTTTTGTCGCCATCATATTCGGTCGGTCTACCTGTTTCGCCATCTACAACCAGGCTGCCGACGTAATCGGCATCATCGTAAACGCGAGCAATTTGTTTGCGAATGTCTCGCATGTCAGTCTCGCCAATTTCGCCATTACTGGTCGCTTTGTAAAACTGCACCGTCACCCGCACTGGAAAGCGTGGATCGCGCTCAATTTCCAGGTTGTCAATCTCGGTAAATGGCCCCTCAACTTTGCCATGTCCGATGACCGCGTTTTCAATATCACTACTACGGGCTTCAAGCGTCATTGCTGCGGGGGCTGGAGCCGCCAGAAACGCATCATTCATGCTTCTGCCTGCGTTCTTTTGCTTGAGCGGCACCTGGATCAACAAAACCATGTTGAGTCCGGTTTCACCGGCGGCATCTATGCCCGGCTCGATGGGAGTGCCTGGGGTGCCTGTTGACCCAGCTTGAAAATCACTGGCTCGCTGACCCGTGAGGCTGGCGCGATCGCCATTTTTGTTAAAGAACAACCGCTGTCCCCAGGTGCGTCCGGCTGCAAAGCCATCTCTGGTGTTATCGATAACGGTGACACTGGTGCCCTCGCGAGTGGCCAAAATTGTGAGAACTGCTGGGTCTTTTTGTACCGACTGGTAGTTAAAAATAACGGGGTTAAACTCTGCCTTGCCACCTTTAGGAATGGGTAAAAAACACGCTTGAGCACTGACCAACGCGTGGGTGTCACGTTCTGCCAAAAGTGATTTTTGAGTCCCTTTCCACGATTGGGGGGTGTGCAGATATTTGCGAATGTCGCCCAAAAATTCTTTTAGAGAAACCCGTTGTAGACCCTTGCCTTTTTCATTGCCGACCAGCAGATAGAAGCGATCGAGGGGAATGTCTGCCGTCTTGTCAGAAAAGTTAGGATGCCGAATCACGGGCATCAGGCTCAACTCATACTCCCGCGTTTTGGGATTCATCTGCTGCACTTGAATCGTCACGTCGCTGATGTTGGGGCCGACGCTGGATCCTTTGTAACGGCCCGTATCTTCCCAGGTGATGTTAAGGATGTTTAAGTCTTGCCGTTGAGCCATTCTTTGGGCTTCGGGGTCGCTGACCATGCGCACCGTCTTACGAATCACCGACTGATAGTTGTAATAGGTGACTAAATCACGTGGGTCAGGACTTTGGGCAGGTTTATTGGGCATCGCAGCTTGAGGCTTGGGAACAGCAGAGGCAAGCAAAGGAATAGGCAAAATCGTCAACAGGGCAAGCAGCACAGTTCGCATAAAAATTTCTCCTAAACGGCACTCCGAAACACACACCCATAGACACAAGCAAACCAATATTGCTCTGTTCAAGCTAACTTTTGAATCAGAACTACACCGTCAGGTTTCGGTTTCCGCAACGATCGCCCTAACTGTGCTGAAAATGCTTGCGAACGGTTTTTGTGTTGACCCAGATTAAAAAGGCGATCGCGCTCAGCGCATCAAGCAGCAAGGCTCCCTGCTCACGCCAGGAGTGTTCAAGCCAGCTAAATAGGTTAAGAAAAGCAAACAAATACAGCAGAATTAATATCCAACGGGCCCAGTTTTTTCCTTGCCAAAAGTACCAATACAAAACAGAGGTGAATAGCAGGATAAATTGCAAACCATTTCTATCAACCATTAATGAATAGTTGAGCAGAAAAATTGAAGTTAAATTCAAACTATAAAAAACAGCCGTTATCTCAAAAAAATGTGGCGATTTCATCGGCTATAGCTCCTGCAGACAAAGACTTTTGTTGGTAATACAAAATGAGTTTCAAAGTCGAAATTTGTTTGAGTTGTGAAGCGAAAGTATCGTCCCCAATCTAGATAGGAACACTCAAAAAAATAAACAAATTTGTTTGTAAATCAAAAGTCTTTCAGCGCTTAGTCAAGCTAACGAAATAAGTTCGGTTTGCTATCAGCAAACATCGTTGTAAACCTGCCTAATCTACTGAATTCTGCCTTCCTTGCAGGATGGTCAAACGTGCGCTGTAAACTACTAGGCTAAGATGCCGTGCAAAATGCTCTCTAACTGATCACTGGACTCCAGGTCAACGGCTTGCAACAGCCCTGATGAAACCAAATGCTTTGCCCGTTGCTCAGTAGAGTTACCCTCTAATGCGTTAGCAATAATATCTGCGGCTCGGCCACTCCTAGCAATCACAATGATCGATCGCCCTTCTTCAACACTTTCAGCTGCATCGATCCACGTGATTTCGCCACCATTAATCAAAACAGAGACAGAGGGGTTTTCTCCAGCTAAAACACTGGCAACATGGGCCAAACAGGGAGATTCATCTCCCCAAGCGGAGCCAGGGGTTAAAACAAAGTGCGTATGGTTTGGCTCTAGCGGAGCCGCGATTTCTTGGGGGGCGGGTTGACCAGGAAAGATTGCCACCCCATAGGGTAAAACACCAACCAGCGGAAAACTTGCTCCAGACTCCGCACGCGCCATGCCCATCATTCGCATTACGCCTGCGTCGGTTCCACCATCTACCACATAGGCACCGATACGTTCGGCGAGTGGGGCGAGAACAGTTGTAAATAGCGATCGCACCCGTTCAAAGTCTGCTTGGCTCAGTTGACTTGCACCCCCAACTACGACCAGCACTGGTCGCGTATGGGTTAAACCAATGCGGCTTAAAACAACCTTTAAGTCAGAGTCATGACGAATTTTGACTGCTTCGGCAACAGCCTGGCTGGGAAATTGAACTTGGAAGGGTTGCTCTGTTGAATACGTCACAGGACGCACTAGGGTAGATCGGAAACTCATTATGGTCTATCCATAGAAAGTTAGACCTAGAGTTCCCAAAAAATATGGTGCTTTCGCAAGAATTCACGCAAACAAAAAACTCAGCCTACTTTTGCGACAAGTATTTACCTAGAAAAGGCAGAATGCCTTCGGCTAGTTTGTCGGGATACTCTTCATGAAGTCCTAATGAACCTGGCATCCGATAGACTTGCACCCCTGAAAAATGAGCCACAACTTCAACTTCTGCTCGTGACTTGGGAGGCATCTCTTCCCCAATCACCATCATGGTTGGCACAGATAGTGGCTGAAACCAACTTAACCACTCTTCCGAATCATGCGTGACGTCGAGATTACCAGTCACAAAAGCGGCTGAGGCAAACCGTGCGCCCCGTCGTCGAGTTGTTCGCGATTTTTGTCGAATGAGTGCCCGCGTCACATGCTTAGGGTTGGCATACACATGCCGACGATACATCAACCGCAGAAACGGAGGCAGCGTATTCAAAAAATAGAGCAGTTGCCCTAAGACAGGGAAACCAATGACTTTGCGTAAAAAGTTATAAAACCACCGATTTTCACCAAAAGCGGTGGGTAAAGGCCCACGCCACGTTGGTGCTGTCAACACAATCCACGACCAGGGAACAGGTTTGCGCTGGGCTAACTCCATCACGTAACCAGCGGCATGCCCAGCCGCGATGACGACAACAGGATCTGAAAACGTGCTGGTGACAAAGGCTTTGAGTAAGCCTCGATAAACAGCTGGGGTGTAAGCGATCGCGGGTCGAGAGGACTGCCCAAAACCTGGCCAATCCAACACAAATACCTGATAGTTTTGCGCCAGGATATGGACTAATTCAGCCATTTCTAGGCGTGTAGAGACAGAGCTGAGCGCAGGCAAAAGCAGAATTGGTTGCCCCTCACCAACGACCTCATACACGACTGAAACGGGTTTATTCTTCCAACTCCAGCGAAATTCCCGCACATCACCCCCCAGCATGGTAGGTAAATCAGATGTTTGGGTAGATGCATTTAAGACCATCCCGACACGTCTTTCCTGGAAACACTGTGATTATTTTGAAGATACTTGAGTGAACAAGCAAGCGTAGGATAGCTCATATCGGTAATTTTGAGTCATCAAAAACAAATACATTGCAACGTCTGTTGATGAAAAATTGAGTCTGCTGAGGTGCTTGAAATCGCGCGATCGCCGACCATCCAGCAGCATGAGGACAGGTGAGAGCAGGTAAACAGCGCAGAACTCAGAAAACGGGGGCGATCGAAAAATCTTTCAAAACTGGATCCATGGGAACTGGCTCTGGCGAAAGCAACTCCGTCATTCATACATACAGCAAGTTAAATCTAAACATTTCTTGATAGAAGTGAAACCTTCTTAGGAAAGAGTGATGCGTCCCCTTTCTGGTGCGACTTGTCGCAAGTTTGAGGCTTGCATAACCAGCCGATTAAGCCGCCAAAACTGAGGAGAAATATTACAAACTATTACGGAGATTTCGGGAGGGTGAACTGGATGCCGCAAAATGTTTTCGGAAGGTAACCGAGTCTGAAGCTTCTGTATTATCTGCTATCAGGGTTTTCACCTGGTGTAGTACGCTGAGTCACAGTTTTGCAGGAGTTGTTAGTGTCCAGGCTTTCGAGCTTGGAAGCTTACGAAGCAGGCTTGGAAACCAAAAAAGGGAACTCCCATTTAAACACAATCGGTTACATTCTTCTGGAGGAATCCATCGATGAGTATTGTCACGAAGTCAATCGTGAATGCAGATGCCGAAGCTCGTTACCTGAGCCCCGGTGAACTGGATCGGATCAAGGGCTTTGTCACTTCTGGTGAAAAGCGTCTGCGGATTGCTCAAACTCTGAGCGAGTCTCGTGAGCGCATCGTTAAGCAAGCTGGCGATCAACTGTTCCAAAAGCGCCCTGATGTTGTTTCTCCTGGTGGAAACGCTTACGGTGAAGAAATGACCGCAACCTGCTTGCGTGACCTCGATTACTACCTGCGCCTTGTCACCTACGGAATCGTTGCAGGTGATGTTACTCCTATCGAAGAGATCGGGATTGTTGGCGTTCGTGAGATGTACACCTCTTTGGGTACTCCCATCTCTGGTGTGGTTGAAGGCGTTCGCGCAATGAAGAACGTTGCTGCTTCCCTGCTGTCTGCTGAAGACGCTTCTGAAGCTGGTTCCTACTTTGATTACATCATCGGCGCAATGGGTCAGTAAGACTCCGCCCCGTTCTGTACACAACCAAGCACTTTGTAGGCAACATAATTTAAGGAATTTTCGACCATGCAAGACGCAATTACCGCTGTCATCAATTCCTCCGACGTTCAAGGTAAGTATTTGGATACTGCCTCTTTGGAGAAACTGAAGGCTTACTTTAGCACTGGGGAACTGCGCGTTCGTGCGGCTACCACTATCTCTGCTAACGCTGCTCAAATCGTTAAGGAAGCAGTTGCTAAGTCCTTGTTGTACTCGGATATCACCCGTCCCGGTGGTAACATGTACACCACTCGTCGCTATGCTGCTTGCATCCGCGACCTCGACTACTACCTCCGCTATGCTACCTATGCAATGCTGGCTGGCGATCCTTCCATTCTCGACGAGCGCGTGCTGAACGGCTTGAAAGAGACCTACAACTCCTTGGGTGTGCCCATCTCTGCAACTGTGCAAGCAATCCAAGCAATGAAAGAAGTAACCGCTAGCCTT
The DNA here is from genome assembly GCA_015296075.1 of Leptolyngbyaceae cyanobacterium M33_DOE_097. Classification (GTDB taxonomy): domain Bacteria; phylum Cyanobacteriota; class Cyanobacteriia; order Leptolyngbyales; family Leptolyngbyaceae; genus DSRU01. The sequence continues at coordinate 49,069 of DVDV01000351.1, forward strand.
GTTGGTGCTGACGCTGGCAAGGAAATGGGTGTTTACTTCGACTACATCAGCTCTGGCTTGAGCTAAGTTGTCATAGGTCACAGCTCAGTTGATTACACCTGACAGATGACCACTCGGTGAGGTTCGGAAGTTGGGAGTGAGTGCTAGCCCATCGGAGACTATTCGATAAGTTTGGTTTCATTGGTCTAGTGTTGACTCTTAGCTTCCGACCTTGCGTATAAAGAGTTAAGAAGCAGAAATTAAAAATTAGAAACAAGTGCAAAGAAGCTTTTTAATTTTTAATTTTGCATTTTTAATTCTTCAGCGGAATTTCCCCCGTTAAATCTACGATTTCACTATCCACCAGGAGAGAATTCCATGCGGATGTTTAAGATCACGGCATGCGTTCCTAGTCAGACTCGCATCCGGACGCAGCGCGAACTTCAAAACACCTATTTTACGAAGCTGGTTCCCTACGAGAACTGGTTCAAAGAGCAGCAACGCATTCAAAAAATGGGCGGCAAAATTGTCAAGGTTGAATTGGCAACTGGTAGACAAGGTGCCAATACAGGTTTGGCGTAACCTGTCGCAACTTGCGTTGAGTCAGCAAATTGCACTTAGAAAGAGGTCAGACGACCTCTTTTTATGCTTTAAAGGCGAGTCTAGTTTGAAGGCGTTGGAGCGGTTTTTGCAATTTTGTTAAGTCTTGCCCTTATTTCCCGCTACCTTCTCTCAAATTTAGGAAAAGGGGTGTTTTAACCCTCTGGGTGTGAGCGGTTGTTTTTAAGCTGGGCAGACTACAAATGCAGGTTTTGAGGTGATTATTTCGTGCAGCCAGTCTGGGTTAAGCCACCCCAAATACTCAACATTTCGCAGCGCACTTTGCATCTCTGGCGGGTCAATTTAGCGATCGCCCCCGATGACCTGGCGCACTTATCAACCCTACTTTCAGATGAAGAGGCTCAACGCGCCCAACGCTTTCGATTTGATCGCGATCGCCACCGCTTCATTGCAGCCCGTGGGACACTCCGCCAACTGTTGAGCCATTATTTGCAGAGTTCTGCAACGCAGATCCAATTTGCGTATGGGGCGCATGGTAAACCTGAAGTTGCCTACCCCAAAACAGATTTAACGTTTAACCTGGCTCACTCGCAAAACACAATGGTTTGTGCGGTTACTCAGCAACATCGGGTTGGGGTTGACCTGGAATTTTTGCGCGAGACGAGTGACATTCTGGATTTGGCGCGACGGTTTTTTCAACCAGCGGAGTTTGCCGCGATCTCCCAATTGGATGAAACGGAACAACAACAGACGTTTTTTCGACTGTGGACAGCCAAGGAAGCAGTTTTAAAAGCTCTTGGGAGTGGCTTGGCAGGCTTAGCCGGGGTAGAGTTTCGCTGGGTCGGTGATCAGCTCGAACTAACCCGCTTGGAGCAAGAAACCGTTGCACCGTCAAAATGGTTGATTCAAGGATTCACGCTGCCAGAGGGGATGGGGGCGATCGCCTGTGAGCAAAACGACCTGGATGTAGATTGCTTTGAGTGGGGGCAGTAGCCGTGAGATCACAATCCACCTTCATATCGAACGCGCAGTAGAGGTCTGCCAAGCCAACTTTGCCAGGTAGAGAAAACGAATGACGAATGGCTCAGTCATTATCGACCCTGCAAAATTCTTTTGGTGAACTACTAGAGAACCGTGGAAAAACGTTTAGCAACAATACTGCGATCGGGCTGTAACTGCGGCTGCTCCAACGGACCTGCAAAGCTTAACCATCCACCGATTTAGGAAATTTAGAAGGATGGCAATCAGCCTATCAGCCTACTTCTTGTGGCTCTAGTTCGGTAAGCCGTACAGAGAAAAAAGTTGCGAAGTGATCCCTTGTTGGCTAAATTAGCACTCAGGAGGGGAGAGTGCTAATCTCTACTCCAAGGTTTTGACCCTAACCTCTTCGTACACATCCACTCATAGGGAGAGATCCAAACTATGGCAGCCGTAACTTTAAGTGTTGCAAACGTGAAGCCCCTGGGCGATCGCGTTTTCGTTAAGGTGAGTGCCTCTGAAGAAAAGACCGCTGGTGGTATTTTGCTACCTGACACAGCAAAAGAAAAGCCCCAAGTCGGCGAAATCGTTGCTGTTGGCCCTGGTAAGCGTAACGATGACGGTTCTCGTCAAGAGATCGATATCAAAATTGGTGACAAAGTTCTGTATTCCAAGTATGCAGGCACTGACATCAAGATCGGTACTGATGAGTTTGTTCTGCTTTCCGAAAAGGACATTCTCGCCGTTGTGAGCTAGTCATCTTCCCACAATTGTGTGCCATTCGTTAGGGGCATGAGCTTGCAACTGGCGTTTGGCAAATGATCATGGCAATCTCAATCGTTTAATCCTTGTTATCCAACAGAAGAAGTAGAGACTATGGCTAAGCGCATCATTTACAACGAAAATGCTCGTCGTGCATTAGAGAAAGGGATCGACATTCTGGCCGAAGCCGTTGCCGTTACCCTGGGTCCCAAAGGTCGTAACGTTGTACTCGAAAAGAAATTTGGCGCTCCCCAAATTATCAATGACGGTGTGACCATTGCGAAGGAAATCGAACTCGAAGATCACATCGAGAACACAGGTGTTGCTCTGATTCGTCAGGCTGCTTCTAAGACCAATGACGCGGCTGGAGACGGTACAACCACTGCAACCGTGTTGGCTCACGCGATCGTCAAAGAAGGTCTGCGCAACGTTGCTGCTGGTGCAAACGCCATCATGCTGAAGCGTGGTATCGATAAGGCTGCAACCTTCCTGGTAGACAAAATCGCTGAGCATGCTCGTTCGGTAGAAGACTCTAAGGCGATCGCTCAAGTAGGTACGATCTCTGCTGGTAACGACGAAGAAGTCGGTAGCATGATCTCCCAGGCGATGGACAAAGTGGGTAAAGAGGGTGTTATCTCTCTAGAAGAAGGCAAATCGATGACCACTGAGTTAGAGGTCACCGAAGGAATGCGCTTTGACAAGGGCTATATCTCTCCTTACTTCGCGACCGACATGGAGCGTATGGAAGCGGTTCTCGAAGAGCCTTTGCTCCTGATCACCGATAAGAAGATCACTCTGGTTCAAGACTTAGTGCCTGTGCTGGAGCAAGTGGCTCGCTCGGGTCGTCCGCTGCTGATCATTGCGGAAGACATTGAGAAAGAAGCTCTGGCAACGCTGGTTGTAAACCGTCTGCGTGGCGTGCTGAACGTTGCAGCGGTGAAGGCTCCTGGCTTTGGCGATCGCCGTAAGGCAATGCTCGAAGACATCGCAGTTCTGACAGGTGGTCAACTCATCACCGAAGATGCGGGTCTGAAGCTCGACAGCGCTAAACTCGACATGATGGGTAAGGCTCGTCGCATCACCATCACTAAGGACAACACCACCATCGTTGCTGAAGGTAACGAAGCTCAGGTGAAGGCTCGTTGTGAGCAAATTCGTCGTCAAATGGAAGAAACTGATTCTTCTTATGACCGCGAGAAGCTGCAAGAGCGTCTAGCTAAGTTGGCTGGTGGTGTTGCTGTAATCAAGGTCGGTGCTGCAACTGAGACTGAAATGAAGGATCGGAAGCTGCGTCTGGAAGATGCGATCAACGCAACTAAGGCGGCAGTTGAAGAAGGTATCGTTCCGGGTGGTGGCACCACTCTGGCACACCTGGCTCCTCAGTTAGAAGAGTGGGCAAATGCTAACCTGACTAACGAAGAGTTGACTGGTTCTTTGATTGTGGCTCGTGCTCTGACTGCACCCCTCAAGCGAATTGCTGAGAATGCTGGTCAAAACGGTGCTGTGATTGCTGAGCGCGTGAAAGAAAAAGACTTCAACGTTGGCTTCAACGCATCCACCAACGAATTCGTTGACATGTTTGAAGCTGGTATCGTTGACCCCGCTAAGGTGACTCGTTCGGCTCTGCAAAACGCCGCTTCGATCGCGGGTATGGTCTTGACCACCGAGTGTATCGTGGTTGACAAGCCTGAGCCTAAGGATGCGGCTCAGGCCGGTGCTGGCGGCGGCATGGGCGGTGACTTCGACTACTAATCTTGCGATCAGGGGGTTCGTTGGAACCTCCTGCATAACCTAAAGGATTGGCGATCGCTCGTAAAGCAGCGATCGCTTTTTTGTCGCTAATTGCAAATTCTATCTGGATTGTAAAATCATGAATCATATAGAACTGCAATATTTCTTCTGCTGTTGGGGTTAGGTTAAACTTGCAAGCTGATAGAGCAGATGCTTATCTACCCCCCATCTACCCCCGCGATCGATGAGTAATCAAACGGCCACTAGCCTCAAAAGAAATCATATTTTCTGGGTCATATTCTTAGCGTTTGTGCTGACAAGTTGTGTTGCAGAGCCACCTGCTAAGTCAGATACCCAGACCCTATCTGACTGCTCACTTAAAGCGGCGCAACAAAGCCAGGTTGAAGTCCGCAAGATTGCCTCGGCTCAGCTAAAAACAGGAACTGGTAACAGCACGCCCGTCATTTCAAATGCACAGAAATTTATTATTCCGGTGCCAGCGTGGGCGCAGGCCGGGGAACCGCTCGTTTATCCGCAAGGCAGTGACAAAGCAGGGCAAGTCATTTTGGACTACGAAGGGAAGCCCATTGGCGATCGCGGCTTTGTTTTCTTTAACGGCAAAGACAAGTCTTGGCAGGCGGTGAGTGGGGATGGTAACGGTGTCATTATCATCAATGAGGTGACGCAAAACCAGGCTCAGCAGCTTTATCAAAAGATTCAGGAGTTTCAACCTGACCCCAATAACCTGACTCTGGCTCAATTTAAGCAGGTGATTGACTTTGCCCAAAAACAGCTCGGTCTGGTTGATATGTACAACTCGACGCGCACTTTTATTAAAGAGAAAATGACTCCGGCGATCGCGGGTGAGGTGCCCAAAGTTAATGGTAAGGAGGTCGAAGCGTATGGCTTTAAGAAAAGGGATGACCGGGATGTGAATCAGGCGATTTATATTCCGGGGCGTTTTGTGTTTGAGGGGCCGGCTGCCAGTCCCCAAGAGTTTGCTGAGGGTGGCGTGATTGTTGAGCAGGGTGGCAAGATGCGTGGGGTGCAGCCTGACATTTTTGTGCGAACTTATCGGCTTAGCGATGGACGACCGATCTCTGCTGTGACTGATTTGAAGACTCAGTGTAATTAGTTCTAGTGGTGGCTTTGCCTAAGCTAAATTAAATAATCCGCTTATCTTTAATCAACCTGCGTGAAGCCCTACCAACGTATTCCAATTCAAGAATGTGGCGAACCCCTGGTTGCTCTGTCAGCCGATGTTTTTTCACTGGTAGAACCTCATCCCTACGCGGTGTTGGGTGCTCCCTATGGGGGTAAGTCGCCTTTTTTTGTGCGGCAGTCGGTTTGCGATCGCCTGCTACAAGCCCAGCAACAGCTTCAGCGCACCCATCCTGATTGGCGAATTCAGGTTTTTGATGCGTATCGCCCGATCGCTGTTCAACAATTTATGGTTGATCACACCTTTGCTCAACTGGTGCGGGAAAAAGGACTTGACGCTAGGCAATTAACTGCTGATCAGCGAGCCGCCATTTATGAATTGGTGCTTGAGTTTTGGGCAATTCCCAGTGCTGACCCGGCCACGCCTCCACCTCATAGCACTGGAGCTGCGATCGATGTCACTTTTGCTAATGCGACAGGCTTGCCGGTCGATATGGGTTCACCGGTTGATGAAGTCTCGCCTCGCTCGTATCCTGACCATTTTGCCAATTGCACCGATGCCGCCGCAAAACAGTACCATCAGTGCCGCATTTTGCTGAGACGGGTGATGACTGAGGCAGGTTTTACCCAGCACCCGAATGAGTGGTGGCACTTCTCTTTTGGGGATCAGATGTGGGCTTGGTGTATTCAGCAAGCAGGGAAAGGGGCGACGATCGCTCGTTATGGTGCGATCGGGTAATAAACAAGTCTGACGATTTCTTGGGAAAAAAAATCCCTAATGCTGACTCGGAAAAACTTCTCTAAGAAAAACTTTTTGGTTGGGGTTTTAGCGGAGATTTGGCGGCGGCGGAGCCGCAAGATCGGGGGACTTCCCCCCGCGCCCCCGCTCGTAGGGGCCTCACTCCCCTACAACCCCCGCAAGGTGGTGTCGGTGGGTGTTGAATGGTCAGCTAGCTAGACGTTGAGGGTGACAAGATTGGCGCTTCGATCGTTGACAGAGGGTACGGGTGACGTGAGGCGACGGTTACAAGTGCGATCGCCTTCGTTGTTTGCCTGAGGCACTTTGCGGTGTAAATGACTTACGAAAGCGGTTTGATTTTAGAAATGGCGTTCTGTTGGGAGTGCAAGATGTCGCTTAAGCCTGCGTAGTGGGGTTCCCACTTCACCGTTAAACCCTTTTGTCATGCATTGGGATGAGCAGTACCTTCCGTAGGGGAGGCGGTTCGTTCTCTTGCGGGTTTTTTGGGGGGCAACGCCCCAAGGGTTGCTGGCTCGAAAGAAATGAACTCAGAAAAACTTTCTGATTGGAATGAAGTGGACCCTAAAAACTGGACAGAGGGTTAAGCTACACAAGGGTTAACCGGAAGGAGGGTGAAACTTGTGAGCAAAAAACGCAAACAATACAGTGCACAATTTAAGGCGAAAGTGGCCTTGGAA